>NZ_KV792621.1:0-243223 GCF_001808265.1 Klebsiella sp. HMSC16A12 | reverse complement strand
GCAAAAACGGGAGTGACCATAGATTCCGTTTTACTCCGGCGGTTGTCACCGCCGGAAAAAAGGTGATATCAGGGTGATAAACCACTCACGCTGAGCATAAACAGCCGGCTGCGGCGTCCTGTTTCTGTTCGGCTTCCCTGCCGCCGCAGCCCGCCGGGGAGACGTTAGCTCTTCAGTACGCGCGCCAGAATATCCAGCGCTTTCGAGAACTGGGCGTCGGGGATAGTCAATGGATACAGGAAGCGGATCACGTTGCCGTAGACGCCACAGCTCAGCAGCAGCAGGCCGTTCTCCTGCGCTTTCTGTTGCACCTGACGGGTGAACTCCGGCGACGGTTCGCCTGTTTGCGGATCGTTAAACTCCACCGCCACCATCGACCCCCGGCCGCGGACATCCACGATCGCCGGGCAGGTAGCGCGCGCCTGGTTGAGCACTTCCTGCAGATGGCTACCCAGCTGTTCAGCGCGCTGGCACAGCTGCTCTTCGGCAATGACATCCAGCACCGCGTGCGCCGCGGCCACCGCCAGCGGGTTACCGGCATAGGTTCCGCCCAGCCCGCCTGGGGCTGGCGCATCCATCACCTCGGCGCGACCGACAACGCCCGACAGCGGGAAACCGCCGGCGAGGCTTTTCGCCATCGTCATCAGATCCGGTTTCACCTCATAGTGCTGCATGGCGAACAGCTTGCCGGTACGGGCGAAACCGGTCTGCACTTCATCGGCGATCAGCAGAATGCCGTGGGTATCGCACAGGTCGCGCAGCGCCTGCATGAAATCGGCCGGCGCGACGTTAAAGCCGCCTTCCCCCTGGATCGGCTCGAGAATGATGGCCGCTACCTGGTCCGGCGCAATATCCGCTTTGAAAATGCGCTCCAGGCTTTTCAGCGCATCCGCGGTGGTCACGCCATGCGCCGCATTGGGGTAAACGCCGTGATACACCGAGCCCGGGAATGGTCCGAAGCCGATTTTGTAGGGCGCGACCTTACCGGTGAGGGCCATGGTCATAAAGGTACGGCCGTGGAAACCGCCGCCGAAGGTAATCAGCCCCGGACGACCGGTGTAAGCGCGGGCGATTTTCACCGCGTTCTCGACCGCTTCCGCGCCGGTGGTGAAGAAAGCCGTTTTTGCCGGCCCGTCAATTGGCGCCAGATCGTTGATACGCTCCGCCAGCGAAACATAGCTTTCGTACGGCACAATCTGATAGGCGGTGTGGGTGAACGCCTGCAGCTGCTCGGCTACCGCGGCGACCACTTTCGGATGGCGGTGACCGGTATTTAACACGGCGATCCCGGCGGCGAAATCGATCACCTCATTGCCTTCGATATCCCACAGCGTGGCGTTTTCCGCCTTCTCGACAAAGTAGTTACACATTACGCCTACGCCGCGCGGCGTCGCCTGCTGGCGACGTTGATTCAGTTCTGAGCTTTTCACCTGCGAATCTCCTGTCGTGTATGTCACGTTATCGCAACAAATTAGAAACGATGTCGTTTATTTACACAGGAGTTGGCCCTATAATCGAGTACCAATTTTGAATATCTGAGGGATCCAATTGCGTTCACTGGTGGGTGACCTGGTGCTGGTCCGTCTGCAGGAAGAGCGGGATCCTCTTCTGCACAAACGCTTATATAACGCGCTGCGCCGCGCGATCCTCGACGGTTCGCTGGCGCCGCAAAGCCGTCTGCCGCCGTCGCGGGACCTGGCGGGCGAGCTCGGCGTATCAAGAAACACCATATTAACAACTTATGAACAATTGCTGGCGGAAGGATATGTGGTTTCCCGTCGGGGAAGCGGAACATTCGTTGCCCAAACCGCCCCTGAGAGCTCATTGACGGCTAAAGAAGAGCGGGAAAACAACAGTCTTGCGGCACCGACGGCGCATCTTTCACGCCGAGGCCAGCATCTGCTCGGCCAGGTCAGCGCCAGCCCGCGCCAGTGGGGAGCGTTTATACCCGGCGTGCCGGACGTTAACGCCTTTCCCCACCCGCTGTTCAGTAAGATCCAGGCCCGCATCAGCCGTCGGCCCAAACCGGAGCGGCTCAGCTATAGCTGCAACGGCGGCACTCCGGAACTGCAGCAGGCGCTGGTGGATTATCTGCGCGTGTCGCGCGGCGTCCACTGTCAGTCAGATCAAATTCTTATCACCGAGGGGATCCACCAGGCGATCGATCTGGTCACCCGCATGCTGTGTGATAACGGCGATCTGGCGTGGGTGGAGGAGCCTTCCTACTGGGGGATCCGCCACGTGCTGGCGATGAACGACGTTCGGGCAGAGCCCCTGACCGTCGATGCCAACGGCCTGTGCCCGCCGGAGACGGTTGACGATGCGCCGAGGCTGATCTTCGTTACGCCTTCCCACCAGTATCCTCTGGGCGCGGTGATGAGCCTTGAGCGCCGCCAGCGCCTGCTGGCACTCGCCCGTCAGCAGGGGAGCTGGATCGTCGAAGATGATTATGACAGCGAGTTTCGCTTTTCCGGTCAGCCGATCCCCGCCCTGCAGGGTCTGGTCGCCGACGCCCCGGTGGTCTATATCGGCACCTTCAGCAAGACACTCTATCCCGGCCTGCGCCTGGGCTACGTGGTGATCCCGCGGCCGCTGGTCAGCGACCTGAAGCACGCCCATGCCGAGCTTTACCGCGGCGGCCATTCGCTGATCCAGATGGCGCTGGCGGAGTTTATTACCGCCGGCCACTATTCGGCCCATATCCGCCGTATGCGGCTGCTCTACAGCCGTCGCCGCGCCTTTTTAACTGAGCTTATCCAGCGGCACTGTATGCCGTACGCCCTGTCTGACTTCAGCGATAATGCCGGGCTGCATTTGATCCTCAATTTGCCCGCAGAGGCTGACGATGTGGCGATCGCCAGAGAGGCCAATGCGCGGCACATTCTGGTGCGGCCGCTGTCGCGCTACTACCTGACGGCGGCGCGCAAGAAAGGATTACTGATGGGATTCGCCAGCCAGCCCGAAGAGCAGATGGCGTCGGCGTTCAGCGTCTTACTCGGCTGCCTGCAGACGCACTGCCCGCAGATGCTCCTGCTCCGGGAGGACGCAGAAAAACAAAACGCCCCAACCTGAGGCGGGGCGTTATCGGGGAGCCTGATATCAGGTATCAGGCAGGCGTGGCGTATCAGGCTTCGATAGCGGCACGCAGTTTTTTCATGGCGTTCTTTTCCAGCTGACGCACGCGCTCTGCGGAGACGCCGTAGCGGTCGGCCAGTTCCTGCAGCGTGGACTTGTTATCTTCGTCCAGCCAGCGGGCGCGGATGATGTCCTGGCTACGCTCGTCCAGGCCCTGCATCGCGTCAGTCAGCTTATTCGCCGCCTGCTCTTCCCAGTTATCGTCTTCGATGCCGTCGGCAAAGTTAGACGTTTTGTCCTGCAGATACAGGACCGGCGCCATCGGCTGGCTGTCGGACTCATCGTCGGACGACATGTCGAAGGTCATGTCCTGGGCCGCCATACGGGATTCCATCTCGCGGACGTCTTTGCTCGACACGCCCAGCTCACGGGCCACCATTTCCACTTCATCCTGGTTGAACCAACCCAAACGCTGTTTGGTTTTACGCAGGTTAAAGAACAGCTTACGCTGTGCTTTGGTGGTAGCGACCTTCACAATACGCCAGTTGCGCAGCACGTATTCGTGAATTTCGGCTTTAATCCAGTGCACGGCGAAGGAGACCAGGCGCACACCCACTTCCGGGTTGAAGCGACGCACGGCTTTCATCAGGCCGATATTGCCTTCCTGGATCAGATCCGCCTGCGGCAGGCCATAGCCCGAGTAGTTACGAGCAATGTGAACAACAAAGCGCAGGTGAGACAGAATCAGCTTTTTCGCTGCTTCCAGATCGCCCTGGTAATGCAGCTTTTCAGCAAGCTCCCGCTCTTCATCAGCCGACAGCATCGGCCAAGTGTTAGCGGCCCGGATGTACGATTCCAGGTTACCAACGGGGGCTAAAGCTAAAGTTTGCATTTCTTTGGTCATTCAAATCCTCTCAATTGATATCTTCTGACGCGTTCTTGTCCCCATCAGGCAACAAGCATGCCAGCATTCATGAGCAACGAGAATATCACTCACATTAGTATCAGACAGTGATTTTATCCACAAGTTCCATGCAACGGTGTGAATAAATTACGCACAAAATGTGACACCACGATGAAAAAGTGAGGGCAGGAAAAGGGGAACAAGCTTGCGGTATCTTTCCCTGCGAACAGGAACTCATTGCAGCAGGGAAAGATTATATCACGCTTTTATTAATCGGGAGTAAAGTGACGTAAATGTTGCACTGTCGCCAGCCAGGCGGCTACCCACCCGATCATCGAGCAGACGATCAACATCAACAGACACTCGTCGAAGCCTAAGCCGCTCAGCTCAAACTGGGTGCCGAAGACTTTCGCCACTTCGGTCACCGCCGACGAGAGGCGCATTACCAGAATCTCCGACAGGATCAGCGATAAAAACGCGCCGGAAAAGCCCAGCATCGCTCCGCCGTAGAGGAACGGACGCAGGATAAAGCCGTCGGTGGCGCCGATAAGCTTCTGAACGTTAATGGTATCGCGGCGGGCGAAGATGCTCAGGCGCACGCTGTTGCCGATCACCAGGAACACCGCCGCCACCATCAGCACGCCGATCATCGCCGACACGCGTCCTACCAGCCCGGTGAGCGAGGAGAGACGGGCAAACCAACTGTCGTCCATCCGCACTTCATCGACGCCCTGGATCCGCGTTACCCGATCGCGCAGGGTATTCAGCGCCTCGGTGCTCTGGAAATCCAGCTTCGGCACCACGATGGCGACCGCCGGCAGCGGGTTCTCCTCCAGCATATCCAGGGCGCCGCCAAAGCCAGACCAGTTACGGAATTCCCCCAGCGCCTCATCGCGGGACAAATAGTTTACCTTGTCGACGCCCTGCTCCGCCTGCAGCTGGCCCACCACCCGCGCCGCGGCATCGTCATCCAGCGTTTTTTCCAGATAAACGGTGATCTGCGGCGAGGGATAATACTGGGACGCCGCGCTGCTGACGTTTTTGTAGACCATGTAGCAGACGCTTGGCAGGGTCAACGAAATGGCGATGACCATGACCGTCAGGAAGGTCGCCAGCGGCGTGCTTTTTAGATCCTGCAGCGCGCCGTGCCAGGCATAGCGCACCTGCTCGTTGAATACGTTGCTCTTACGCGAGGCCGGGTTAGGCGCCGCTTTCGGCCGTTTTGGCGCATTGCGCCCGCCGCCGCCGCCGCCCGCGGCGTTGCGCAGGCGATCGAACTTGCTGCCGAACTGGCGAATCTGGTTCATTGCGTCGCGCTTATTCACCCCGAATGCCTCCATGCAGATGGCCGTCGCTAAGCGTCAGCACGCGGTACGGACGACTGGAGATAAGCCCCAGATCGTGCGTGGCCATCAGTACCGTCACCCCGACGCGGTTAAACTCTTCAAACAGACGTAAAATCCCCTCCGAGAGCGCCTCGTCGAGGTTGCCGGTCGGTTCATCCGCCAGCAGCACCGCCGGCTTGTTGACCACCGCGCGAGCGATTCCCACGCGCTGCTGTTCACCGCCGGAGAGCTGAATGGGAAAATTCTTCGCTTTGTCCAGCAGGCCAACCTTGTCCAGCGCCGCCGAGACGCGACGACGAATATCATCGCCGCTGGCGCCGGCGATAATCAGCGGGATCGCTACGTTGTCATACACGGTACGATCCATCAGCAAATGGTGGTCCTGGAAAATCATACCGATCTGGCGGCGCAGGAACGGCACCTCACGGCTCTTCAGACGGCTGATTTCATGACCGCTGAAGAAGATTTTCCCGGCGCTGGGCCGTTCGATACCACAGATAAGCTTCAGCAGGGTACTCTTCCCTGCGCCGGAATGGCCGGTCAGAAACGCCATCTCGCCCGGCTGCAGGTGGAAGGTCACCCCCTGCAGCGCTTGTCTCCCACCGAGATAGGCTTTGCTGACTTGTTCAAAGCGAATCATTCTTAATCCTCTCGGGCAAAAAGTGCCTCAATAAAGTCGCCCGCATTAAACGGACGCAGATCCTCAATACGCTCGCCGACGCCAATATAGCGAATCGGAATGCCGAACTGATCGGCCACCGAGAAGATCACGCCGCCTTTGGCGGTGCCGTCCAGCTTGGTCAAAGTGATCCCGGTCAAACCTACCGCCTCATGGAACAGTTTGGCCTGGCTAATAGCATTCTGCCCGGTGCTGGCGTCAATGGTTAACATCACCTCGTGCGGCGCGTCGACGTCCAGCTTTTTCATTACCCGGACAATCTTCTTCAGCTCTTCCATCAGGTGCGATTTATTTTGCAAACGCCCGGCGGTATCGGCAATCAGTACGTCAACATGGCGCGCCTTCGCCGCCTGAATGGCGTCGAAAATCACCGAGGCGGAGTCGGCGCCGGTGTGCTGGGCGATCACCGGGATATTATTACGCTGGCCCCAGACCTGCAGCTGTTCCACCGCCGCCGCACGGAAGGTATCCCCCGCCGCCAGCATCACCGACTTACCCTGCTGTTCAAACTGACGCGCCAGCTTGCCGATGGTAGTGGTTTTCCCCACCCCGTTCACACCGACCATCAGAATAACAAATGGCGTTTTGCCTTCAACGTTCAGCGGCTCGTCTACTTTGGCGAGAATCTCGCCCATCTCTTCTTTCAGCAGGCCGTACAGCGCTTCCGCATCGCGCAGCTGCTTACGGCTGGCGCCTTCCGTCAGGTTGGTAATGATCTTGCGGGTGGTTTCCACCCCGACGTCGGCGATCAGCAGCTGTTCTTCCAGCTCTTCAAACAGATCATCGTCGATCTTCTTACCGCGGAACAGGCTGATAAATCCGGAACCGAGATTTTGCTTCGTTTTCAGCAGGCTACGTTTGAGGCGGGCGAAGAAACCTTCTTTTGTCGGTTTTTCCTGCTCCTGAGCCAGCGCTTCAAGCGGCGCCTCGTCCTCGGGCGCCGGCACCACTACCGCCGCCTCTTCTGCCGCTTCGGCCGCCAGCGCCTGCGCTTCCAGCTCTTCATCGCTTAACGGCGCGTCCTCTTCGGGCGCTTCTGTCTCCTGCGGCTGGACAACGATGCCTTCCACAGGCTGCTCTGCTACGGCTTCCGCCACCACCGGTTCGGCGATAACCTCTTCCGCCAGCGGCTCAACCACCGCAGGCTGTTCAGGCGGTTCGCTGACCGCGGGCTCCGGTTCAACAACAGGCGTTTCTTCGGTCAGAACAGGCGTTTCCACCCACTCTTCTTCCTGCGCGCTGGCAGGCTCCGCGAGGTGCGCTTTTTCGCTTTCGACCACCGTCTCGGTCACTTCGACGACGTCTTCGGCAAACGCCTCCGGGTCTGCTTTCGGCGCGCTCGGCTCAGCAGGGGTTTCAACCGCCGGTATCTCTTCGGCAACCGCTTGCTGTTCTTCTACTTTTTGCTCAGTCTCGGTTTCCTGTGCCTGTTCTTTCTGTCCAAAGCCCAGCCAGGAAAAGAAGCCACGTTTTTTCTCTTTTGCCATTTGCGACCACACTCCTCGCTGTTTATTCATGGCGCAGCTTCATCAGAAGCTGAAAAAATGATGAAATTAGTTGGATAGTCTATCACTTAACTTAACTCGCAGCACCGCCCCCGGATTAAGGTTTCGTCAACCGCCGTCGATCGCTAGAATAGCAGGCTGGAAGTTGAGACTTGAGCAGAGAGATGAAAAAACCAAACCACGCGGGCAGCGGTCAGATCCGCATCATCGGCGGGCAATGGCGCGGCCGTAAATTACCGGTGCCGGAGAGCCCGGGCCTGCGGCCGACCACCGACCGGGTTCGCGAAACCCTTTTTAACTGGCTGGCGCCGTCCATTGTTGACGCGCACTGCCTCGATTGCTTTGCCGGCAGCGGCGCGCTGGGGCTGGAAGCGCTGTCCCGCTATGCGGCCAGCACCACGCTGCTGGAGATGGAGCGCGGCGTAGCCCAGCAGCTGCAAAAAAATCTCGCCACCCTGAAAGCGGATCGCGGCAAGGTGATCACCACCAACACCCTCAGCTTCCTGAGCCAGCCGGGGACCCCGCACCAGATCGTGTTCGTCGACCCGCCGTTCCGTCAGGGGCTGCTGGAGGAGACGCTACGTCTGCTGGAGACACAAGGCTGGCTGGCCGATGAGGCCCTGGTGTACGTCGAAAGCGAAGTCGAAAACGGCTTACCGCCGGTGCCGGCTAACTGGCAATTGTATCGTGAAAAAGTGGCCGGACAGGTCGCCTACCGTCTTTACCAACGTGAGGCCCAAGGAGAGCACCATGCTGATTAATTTAGGCCGCCTGCTGATGCTGTGCGTCTGGGCCTTTCTGTTATTGAATCTGTTTCAGCCCTTCCCGAAGCCGCTGAATATCTTTGTCAACGTCGCGCTGATTTTCATGATCCTGATGCACGGTCTGCAGCTGACGCTGCTCAAGGCGACGCAGCCGAAAGAGGCGCCGCCGCTGAGCCGCTTTGAGCAAATCCGCATTTTTATTTTCGGCGTGTTTGAGCTCGTGGCCTGGCAGAAAAAACTGAAGGCGACGCTGAAAAAATAGTCCTGAAAAGGGCTCAGGGATCGGGCGTAAACGCCACGAACGCTGTGCCCTTATAACTCAACATCCCACGATCGCCGACGCTCAGCGCGTGATATTGCGGCGCGTCAAGGCGAAACACCACCTCCAGCCCACCGTTTTCGGGGCGAAAGCTCGCTTCATAGCGCATCTCACTGCCTGCAGGCGTCACCGTCTGCTGCCGCGAGCGCCGATCGTTAATCACTTTTTCCCGTTTATTGCTGACGATAACCCGCTTTTGTAGCAACGGCGCGGCGTCATTCGCCTGTTTCTCACGGCGCTGCTGGACATAGCGAAACGAAGCCGCCACCACAATCACCGCGACGACCAGAACAAAAAAGAGGGGCATTTTACTCATTAGGGTTACCCATAAAAAATATCAGGAATCAGCATACTGCGTCGGGAATAACATTGTCATCTGCTACGCCAAACCACTACACTGAGTAGTAGCATCACGCATCCGTAACTTTCTTTATGATAACAGATACAGGGACTTACTATGCTTTGGTCATTTATTGCTGTCTGTTTCTCCGCATGGCTTTATGTCGATGCATCCTATCGTGGGCCGGCATGGCGACGCTGGGTTTTTAAACCTGTCACCCTGATTCTGTTGCTGTTACTGGCCTGGCAGGCGCCGATGTTCAATGCCATCAGCTATCTGGTGCTGGCTGGCCTGTGCGCCTCGCTGCTCGGCGACGCCCTGACCCTGCTGCCGCGCCAGCGGGTGATGTACGCGGTGGGCGCTTTCTTCCTGTCACATCTGCTGTATACCATCTGGTTCGCCAGCCAGCTGACGCTGTCGTTCTTCTGGCCGCTGCCGCTGGTGCTGCTGGTATTCGGCGCCCTGCTAATGGCGGTGATCTGGAGTCGGCTGGAAGAGATGAAAATGCCGGTGCTGACCTTTATCGGAATGACGCTGGTAATGGTCTGGCTGGCCGGCGAGCTGTGGTTTGCCCGCCCCACCAACACCGCGCTGTCCGGTTTCGCCGGCGCAGCCCTGCTGCTGCTGAGCAATGCCGTGTGGCTGGTGAGCCACTATCGTCGCCGCTTCCGCGCCGATAACGCCATCGCCGCCGCGTTCTACTTTGCCGGCCACTTCCTGATCGTGCGCGCGCTGTACCTGTAATTTAGTTCTTGACTCTGGAGTCGACTCCAGAGTGTATCCTACGGCTAATGAGAAAATTATCATTTCCCGGAGGGTGCCATGTCGACTCCAGACGCGCAGGATAGAAAAGTTCCACAATTCTCGTCTTTCACCATGCGGCCAGCAACCGCCCCGGCGGAGAGCTGCTGTACAGATCACGCCTGCGCCACAGAGTCCGCCCCTGCCGCCGAAGCGCTTAGCGACGCCCGCTATAGCTGGCAAGTTGATGGCATGGACTGCGCCGCCTGCGCCCGCAAGGTGGAAACCGCGGTCCGTCAGGTGCCCGGGGTCAGTCAGGTCCAGGTGCTGTTCGCCACAGAAAAGCTGCTGGTTAACGCCGAGGGCGATGTCCGCGCTCAGGTTGAGAACGCGGTCCGCCAGGCGGGGTATACGCTGCGCGATGCCGATGCTCCCGCAGCTAAGCAAACCCGAGGGTCGCTGCTGCGCGACAATCTGCCGTTACTGACGCTGGTTATCATGATGGCCTTGAGCTGGGGGCTGGAGCAGGCCAACCACCCTGCCGGTCAGTTGGCCTTTATTGCCACCACCCTGGTTGGCCTGTGGCCGGTTGCCCGCCAGGCGCTACGCCTGATCAAGAGCGGGAGCTGGTTCGCCATTGAAACGCTGATGAGCGTCGCCGCCATCGGGGCGCTGTTTATCGGCGCCACCGCGGAGGCGGCGATGGTCCTGCTGCTGTTCCTGATCGGCGAGCGTCTCGAAGGCTGGGCCGCCAGCCGCGCACGGCAGGGGGTGAGCGCGCTGATGGCGCTGAAGCCCGACACCGCCATCCGTCTGCGCAACGGCGTGCGGGAAACCGTCGCCCAGCGCGACCTGCGTCCCGGAGATGTGATTGAAGTGGCTGCCGGCGGGCGTCTGCCGGCGGATGGACAACTGCTGTCGCCGTTTGCCAGCTTTGATGAAAGCGCCCTGACCGGCGAGTCGGTGCCGGTGGAGCGTCAGGCCGGGGAACGGGTAGCGGCGGGCGCCACCAGCGTCGACCGCCTGGTGCAGCTTACCGTGATATCCGAACCGGGCGACAGCGCCATCGACCGCATCCTGAAGCTGATTGAAGAGGCTGAGGAGCGTCGGGCGCCAATCGAGCGCTTCATCGACCGCTTCAGCCGGATCTACACCCCGGCCATTATGGTGGTGGCCTTGTTGGTCGCCATTGTCCCGCCGCTGTTCTTCGCCAGCGCCTGGCTGCCGTGGATTTATAAAGGACTGACGCTGCTGCTGATCGGCTGTCCATGCGCGCTGGTCATCTCCACGCCGGCGGCCATCACCTCCGGCCTGGCGGTCGCCGCCCGCCGCGGGGCGCTAATCAAAGGCGGCGCGGCGCTGGAACAGCTGGGCCAGGTGCGCCAGGTGGCGTTCGATAAAACCGGCACCCTGACCGTCGGCCAGCCGCAGGTGACTTCGGTTATTGCCACGGCCGAAGTTGACGACAACGCGCTGCTGGCGCTGGCGGCGGCGGTGGAGCAAGGCTCCAGCCACCCGCTGGCGCAGGCTATCGTCCGTGAAGCGCAGCGGCGTCAGCTGAGCATTCCGCTTGCCAGCGGCCAGCGGGCGCTGGCGGGCTCTGGTATCGAAGCCGAAGTCAACGGCAGCCGCATCCTGATCTGCGCCGCCAGCAAAGCCGCCCCGGCAGAGCATGAGGCGCAGATCCAGCAGCTGGAAAGCGCCGGGCAAACGGTAGTGCTGGTGATGCGCGGCGAGACGCTGCTCGGCATTCTGGCGCTGCGCGATACCCTGCGCGACGACGCGCGTCAGGCGGTGGATGCTTTGCATCAGTTGGGCGTTCAGGGGGTGATCCTTACCGGGGATAACCCGCGCGCCGCGGCGGCCATCGCCAGCGAACTGGGGCTGGAATTCCGCGCCGGTCTGCTACCGGCGGACAAGGTCAACGCGGTGATAGCGCTGAATGCCGACGCGCCGCTGGCGATGGTCGGGGACGGTATCAACGACGCCCCGGCGATGAAAGCGGCCACCATCGGCATCGCCATGGGCAGCGGAACCGACGTGGCGCTGGAGACGGCCGACGCCGCGCTGACCCATAACCGTCTGACCGGCCTGGCGCAGATGATTTCCCTGGCGCGCGCCACCCACGCCAATATCCGCCAGAACATCGCGATTGCCTTAGGGCTGAAGGGGATTTTCCTCGTCACCACCCTGCTCGGCCTGACCGGTCTGTGGCTGGCGGTGCTGGCGGATACCGGCGCCACCGTGCTGGTAACGGCTAACGCGCTGCGGTTATTGCGTAAGAAGTTGTAGCATCGATACCGGCTTCCCTGCTCGCGCTACGCTTAGCAGGGCTACGGTTCCAGACCGTCGGGTAGCCCGGATAAGGCGCTACGCGCCGCCATCCGGGAGAGGCTCAGTGGCTTTTGCGGATCAGGTAGCGGTACGGCAGGGCTTCGGTTTCCTGGGCCACCAGCTCATGCTCCATAAAGCGGCAGAATCCCGGGATATCGCGGGTGGTGGCCGGATCGTCAGCAATAATCAGCAGCGTCTCGCCCACCGGCATCGTCCGCACGGTTTTACGCACCATCATGACCGGCTCCGGGCAGCGGAGTCCCAGGGCATCCAGGGTGTGGTCAGGAGTGGAGAAAAGTTCGCTCATTTTAGTCTCACGTCAACAAAACGGCCCTAGTTTACCCCCTGCTCGCCAGTACGCAAGCCAGGTTAACGTTTGCGCGAAAAACAACCATTGCATTACGCCGGCAACGCAGTATCATGCAGCCGTTTTTAATTGGGTTCCCTCACCCCAACGTTCCGCTGCCGATTGCTCATTCACCTGAAGCATGACGGGCATAAAAAGGTCACAATATGAATCCGTTTACTACCGTACAGCGCAAAAAAGCGCTCGTCTGGCTTTCGCTATTTCATTTGCTGGTCATCACCTCCAGCAACTATCTGGTTCAGCTGCCGATCTCCATCTTTGGTTTCCATACCACCTGGGGCGCGTTTAGTTTTCCGTTTATTTTCCTCGCCACCGACCTGACGGTGCGAATTTTTGGCGCCCCGCTGGCGCGACGCATCATTTTCGCGGTGATGGTCCCGGCGCTGGCCATCTCTTACGGCATCTCCGCGCTGTTCTACATGGGCGAATGGCAGGGCTTTGCCGCGCTGGGCACCTTTAATCTCTTCGTCGCGCGCATCGCCGTCGCCAGCTTTATGGCCTATGCGCTGGGGCAGATCCTCGACGTTCACGTCTTTAACCGCCTGCGGCAGAGCCGCCGCTGGTGGTTGGCCCCTACCGCCTCGACGCTGTTCGGCAACATCAGCGATACCGTGGCGTTTTTCTTTATCGCTTTCTGGCGCAGCCCGGACCCGTTTATGGCCGCCCACTGGGGGGAAATCGCCCTCGTCGACTACAGCTTTAAAGTGCTTATCAGCATCATTTTCTTCCTGCCGATGTACGGCGTGCTGTTAAATATGCTGTTGAAAAGACTGGCGGATAAATCTGATTTGTCGGCATTACAGCCGAGTTAAAGGTACTCGCGGGCTGATGTGTTAAGATAGCCGGATGAGCCATTAGTGGCCGTTTATCGAAAGGAAGATGTCAATGCGCAATTTGGTTAAATATGTCGGTATTGGCCTGCTGGTGATGGGGCTTGCCGCCTGCGATAACAGCGATTCAAAAGCGCCAACCGTTGGCGCAGCAGCGGAGAGCAATGCCAGCGGCCAGGCAATCAGCCTGCTGGATGGCAAGCTGAGCTTCACCCTGCCTGCGGGCATGGCCGACCAGAGCGGCAAACTGGGTACCCAGGCGAACAATATGCACGTCTACTCTGACGCTACCGGCCAGAAAGCGGTCATCGTCATCGTCGGCGACAGCACCAATGAAGATCTGGCGGTGCTGGCGAAACGCCTGGAAGATCAGCAGCGCAGCCGCGACCCGCAGCTGCAGGTGGTGAGCAATAAACCGCTGGAGATTAAAGGCCATACCCTGCAGCAGCTGGACAGCATCATCTCCGCCAAGGGGCAGACCGCCTGGTCTTCCGTGATCCTCGGCAAAGTGGATGACAAGCTGCTGACCCTGCAGGTCACCCTGCCGGCGGATAACCAGCAGCAGGCGCAGACCGAAGCGGAAAGCATCATCAACACCCTCACCATCCAGTAATTACTGGCCTGGTGCGCTGGCCTCCGGTTCGCTAACCGGGGGCCGTTTTTTTAGCCGCCAGCCCAACAGCAGCGCCGCCATCACCAGCCCCGCCGCGGCGAGATAAATCATCGAGATCCCGGTCCACGCCATCAGCAATCCGGCCAGCGGCCCGCTGACGCCCAACGACAAATCCATAAACACGGTATAGGTCGCCAGCGCCGACCCCTGATTGTGCTGCGGCACCGCTTTCACCGCCACCACGCCCAGCGCCGGAAAGACCAGCGAAAAGCCAGCCCCGGTAAGGAAAGTACCGATTTTCGCCATCATCGGCGTATCGGCAAAGCCGACCAGCAGCAGGCCGATCGCCTCCACGCTAAAGCAGAGCATCGCCACGTTCAGCCCGCCGAGTCGGTTAATGGCGTTGGGAAACAGCAGCCGCGCGCCAACGAACGCGCAGCTGAATAATGTCAGCGCGAAAGCCGCGCCGTCCCAACCTTTGGCGTCATAAAATAGCGTGATAAAGGTGGCGATCACCCCAAAGCCGGCGGAGGCCAACGCCAGCGCCATGCCGTAGGGCCAGACGCGGCCGAGCACCGCGCGAAACGACATCGCTTTGCCTTTGGCAGCCTTCACCGCCGCGCGGGGCAGCGCGCAGAGGATAGCCACCAGCGCTACCGCCATAATGACCCCGGCCAGACCGCTGAGGCCAATGTGCGAATAGCACAGCACGTCGAGCGGCGCGCCCATCGCCATCGCCCCATAGGTCACAATCCCGTTCCACGAGATCACCCGCCCGATATGCAGCGAACCGACCACGCCGACGCCCCACAGCGTCGAGCCTGTGCCGGCGAAGCTCTGGCCGATACCAAGGATCACCCGTCCGAGGCATAACAGCAGCAGGCTAATCAGTGGCCAGCCGCTGCCCCAGGCGGCCAGCAGATAGCTCAAACCGCTCAAAAAGCAGCCGCCGAGGCCGAAGACGACAATCTTTTTGGGCCCCAGCAGGTCGGCATAGCGCCCGGCATGCGGGCGGCTGAGCAGCGTGGCGAAATATTGCAGGCTAATCACCAGCCCGGCCCAGAAAGCGCTAAAGCCCATGACATCATGAACATAGCCGGGCAGCACCGCCAGCGGCAGGCCGATGGTGAGGTAGCTGGCAAAGTTAAAGATAACGACAGAGACAATCCGCAGATTGAGGCGCAGTCCATTAAGCGCCGGTTCGGCGACGGGTTCGGGCATCAGGTTCCACCAGATTTCGACAACCAGCTTTCACTATTACCACGCTGTCGGCGGAAAAGCAGCCCTCCTTTCGGAATATTGGCAGTCGGCGAACCGCTACACTTATCTGGCGCGACTCATAAAAGGAATACCTATGTCCCCTCCGCAGGCTGATAAAGCCGGGCTTCATATTTTACTTAAGCTGGCGGCGCTGGTGATTATCCTCGCCGGGATCCACGCCGCCGCCGATATCCTGGTGCAGCTGCTGCTGGCGCTGTTTTTCGCTATTGTTCTCAACCCGCTGGTCACCTGGTTCATTCGCCGAGGGGTGCGGCGTCCGTTCGCCATTACCCTGGTGGTGACGGCGATGCTGGTGATGCTCACCGCGCTACTCGGCGTGCTGGCGGCGTCGCTCAATGACTTTGTCGCCATGCTGCCCGATTTCAACCGCGCCCTGACGCGCAAGATCCTCCAGCTCCAGGAGTATCTCCCCTTCCTTAATCTGCATATCAATCCGGAGCGGATGCTGCGGCGCATGGATTCAGAACGGCTGATGACATGGGCCACGACGCTGATGACCCAGCTTTCCGGGGCGATGGCCAGCATCGTGCTGCTGGTGATGACGGTGATCTTTATGCTGTTTGAGGTTCGCCACCTGCCCTACAAACTGCGTTTTGCCCTCAATAACCCGCGCCTGCATATCGCAGGATTGCACCGGGCGCTGAAAGGCGTCACCCATTATCTGGCGCTGAAGACGCTGATTAGCCTGTGGACCGGGCTGATTGTCTGGCTGGGGCTGCTGGCGATGGGGGTACAGTTCGCCCTGATGTGGGGGGTGCTGGCGTTTTTGCTGAACTATGTGCCGAACATTGGCTCCGCCATCTCCGCTATCCCCCCCATGCTGCAGGCGCTGCTGTTCAGCGGCATCTATGAGTGCCTGTTGGTAGGGGCGCTGTTTCTGGTGGTGCATATGGTGCTGGGCAACATGGTGGAGCCGCGCATGATGGGCCACCGGCTGGGGATGTCGACCCTGGTGGTGTTCCTGTCGTTGTTGGTCTGGGGCTGGCTGCTGGGGCCGGTGGGAATGCTGCTCTCGGTGCCGTTAACCAGCGTCTGTAAAATCTGGATGGAAACCACCGTCGGAGGCAGCAAGCTGGCGATCCTGCTCGGCCCGGGCCGTCCCAAAAGCCGGCTCCCCGGCTAGCGGCGTTTCACCGGCCAGAAGATGGTCAATACGCCGGCGACGATGATCGCCACGCCCAGCAGCGATTGCCAGTAGAACGGCTCATGCCAGCCGGGCAGCCAGATGGCGGCGGCCCACACGAGGATATAGCTCAGGCTCAGTAGCGCATACGCTTTCGACAGCGGCAGGCGATGGAGGGCAAAGTACCAGCAGACCATCGACAGCAGGTAGCCCAGCAGGCCGAAAAACAGGCCGAAAGTCCCGGGCTGGAAATGCAGCAGATGCTGGAGAAATGCCACAATATCGGTCAGCGGCGGCAAGGCCACCATGGCGCTGCGCAGCAGCAACTGCGCGGCGCTGACGAGGCCGACGCTGAGTAATGCCCAGAAAAAGCCCATCAGACGCTGGTCCCCAGAATGACAATGCCCACGACGATCAACCCGACGCCAAGCCAGTGGCGACGGGCGACCGGCTCATGCCAGATGCCCCAGCCCGCGAGGGTAACCCAGACGAAATTCAGACTCAGCATCGGATAGGCGATGCTGACCGGAATAGACTGCAGGACGCTCAGCCACAGCAGCATGCCGCAGCCCAGACATAACAGCGCCATCCCCAACCAGAAGAGTATATGACGACTCCGCCGTCCGCGACGGGACGGGCGGGTCGCCTGTTTCTGGCAGAGCTGTCCGGCGCAGCTCAGCAGGCTGGCGCACACCAGACAGATCCAGACGCTCATTGCGGCAGGTACTGAAGGAAAACGACCCGGCCCAGCTCGTAGGCGTTATCCGGTTTCGGTAACGGTAAGTCGAGCATACTCTCTCCTTTATCCATCAACAGCACCAGCGAGACCGGCCCCTGCTGACGATGCGCGGCCAGCCAGTCGGCAAAACCGGCCTGGCTGACAAAGCTTCCCTGAGCATCCGGCCAGTCGAGACCGTACTTCAGCTCACCCTGTTTGTCGAACATAATAATATCGCTTCGCTTCAGCTCCCAGGCCAGGCCGCCGGCGATCCCAACGTTGTTGGTCAGGACGTAACGGCTGGGCTGCAGGGATTCGCTGACGATCTCCACAAGGAACTGCGGCTGTTTGCTGTCGATAACCCGGTCCGGGATGGCGAAGCCCACCAGCAGCGCCAGGCCGAGCGGACAGAGCGCGGCGAGGCTCCAGCGGCGGCCAGAGTCTTTCATCGCCAGCCAGCCCATCAGCGCCCAGACGGCAAAAGCGATCGCCGCCAGCAGACATTTATACAGCTCAATCTTGGTCCACACCGGCTTATGCATGAAGCCCCACGGCGAGACCACCAGCACGGCGATAAGCCCCAGCAAACCAACGCCCAGGTTGATCATACCGTTGATGCGCAACGCTTTCGCGCCGGTCTTTGCGGCCTCCAGCGCGTAGCGGGCCATCAGGATCGACAGCGGCGCAAAGCACGGCAGAATATAGGTCGGCAGTTTGCCTTTGGCGATACTGAAGAACAGGAACGGCATCGCCACCCAACCTAACAGATACAGCGCGCCGCGGGCCTCATCGCGCTCAAGCCAGCCGCGCTTTAGCGCCCCCGGCAGCAGGGCCAGCCACGGCAGACTGCCGGCGATCAGGAACGGGATGTAGTACCAGAACGGCGCTTTGTGCTGGGCGTCTTTTTCAGCAAAACGCTGAATATGCTCGACCCAGAAGAAGTAGCGCCAGAAGTCCGGCTCGCGCTGAGCGATAGCCAGCCCCCAGGGCAGCACCACCAGCGTACAGACGATTACCGCCAGCCAGCCGTAGGTCAGCACTTCACGCCAGCGTTTACGGGCGATCACCCACGGCAGAACGCCCACCACCGGCACCGCCAGCGCCAGGAAGCCTTTGGTCATCACCCCCATCCCGCAGGCGACGCCCAGCAGCACGTAGCTCAGTATTTTGCCGCTGCGGCTGTGCGCCTGCGCCGCGCCCCAGAAGCTGCACATCGCCAGCGCCAGCCACAGGGTGATCATCGGGTCCAGCACCGCATAGGTGCCAATCGCATACACCAGCATCGCGGTGAGGAAGATAATCGGCGACAGGATAGCTACCCGCTTATCACGAAAGATCCGCCACGCCAGCCAGGCCACCAGCAGGGCGGTCATGGTGATAGCGAAGACCGACCCGAAGCGTACGCCGAAGTTATTATGGCCAAACAGCCACTGACCAATACTGTTGATCCAGTAACCGGCAATCGGTTTTTCGAAGTAGCGCAGGCCGAGAAAATGCGGTACCACCCAGTCGCCGGTGGCCAGCATTTCACGGCTGATCTCCGCGTAGCGGGTTTCGTCGGGTTGCCAGAGCAAACGGAAATTGAGCGGCAGCAGATAATACAGCGCAAACAGCGCAATCAGAGAGACGCCATAGCGAATGCTTTTCATCAAATACCCGAAGTCAGTAATTGTTCACGTCCGAGCCAGCCTTCCCGGCCAGCCAGTTCACCACGAACCACTTTGCCTGAGGGCAGCTCGCTAAAGTCAGCGGGCAGCAGCTGGCTCAGTGGGCAAAACTGAATTTCTTCTTCCGCCGCCATGGTCAGTAGTTCATTGAACTGATCGGCGTAGGCAATGCCTTCCACTTCAGCGTGAATGGTATAGACCGGCACGCCCGCATCGCGATGGATGCAGTCCAGCAGGTAGCGGTTAAAGCCGGCGATATCCACCGCCGTGCCCACCGCCTCGTCCCAGGTCGGCAACGTGACCGGGATCTGCACGGTACCGGAAACGCCGCTGCCGAGCTGGGGCAGAAACGGCCGCGTGCCGCGACAGTCGCTGTTGTAGAGAAAATCGAAGGATTCTTTGGCTTTAACCACCCGCTGATCGGCGCGCCAGCCGGCGACGGCCGAGCAGGTCACCGGCCGGCCGATGATGCGCTCGAGCTCCAGCAGGCCGCGCTCAACCTCCAGCGCCAGCCGTTCCTGCGGCCAGACGCCGCTCCACGCCTGCCAGCTGTAGTGGTCCCAGGCGTGCAGGCCGACTTCATGAGATTCGGCGGCGGCGCGGATTACCGCTTCGTTCCCTGCGCCGATGCGGCGCCCCGGCCAGGCGGTGCCGGCCAGCAGAATATCCCAGCCGTACAGCGAGGCGGCTCTGGAACGCAGCATCTTCCACAGAAACTTCGGTTTTACCAGGCGCCACAGGTGGCGCCCCATATTGTCCGGCCCGACGCTGAAGAAGAAGCTTGCCTGGATCCCATGCCGGCCCAGCAGCTCCAGCAGCCGCGGAACGCCGTCCCGCGTGCCGCGAAAGGTATCGACATCTATGCGTAAGCCGACCTGTTTCATGGATTTTTATCGTCCACCAGTTCAACCGTGCGCAGGAAGAAGTCCAGCGTGTGTTCGACCGTTTCTTCCATCTCCACCTTCGGCTCCCAGTTCAGGCAGCGTTTGGCGTTGCGGATGCTCGGCTTACGATGCTCAACGTCCTGGTAGCCCTTTCCGTAGTAATCGCTGCTTTCCACTTCACGGAAGCCGGCGAACGGCGGGAAGCGATCGCGCAGCGGATGACGTTCGAAGCAGGCGAGCAGCATTTCGGCCAGCTCTTTGATACTCGCTTCGTTATCCGGGTTGCCGATGTTAATGATCTGCCCGTCGCAGCGGCCGTCTTTGTTCTCGATGATGCGGAACAGCGCTTCGATACCGTCGCTGATGTCGGTGAAGCAGCGCTTCTGCTTGCCGCCTTCGATAAGCTTGATCGGCGACCCTTCCACCAGGTTGAGGATCAGCTGAGTGATGGCGCGGGAGCTACCGATACGCGCGGCGTTGAGGTTATCCAGCCGCGGCCCCATCCAGTTGAACGGACGGAACAGGGTGAACTTGAGGCCATTCTTATCGCCATAGGCCCAGATCACGCGATCCAGCAGCTGCTTGGAGACCGAGTAGATCCAGCGCTGTTTGTTGATCGGCCCCACCACCAGGTTGGAGCTATCTTCGTCGAAATTTTTGTCGGTGCACATGCCGTACACTTCCGAGGTCGACGGGAAGATAATGCGCTTATTGTATTTTACGCAGTCGCGGATGATTTTCAGGTTCTCTTCGAAATCCAGCTCGAACACGCGCAGCGGGTTGCGGGTGTATTCGATAGGCGTGGCGATGGCCACCAGCGGCAGCACCACGTCGCATTTCTTAATGTGATACTCGATCCACTCGGAGTGAATGCTGATATCGCCTTCCACAAAGTGGAAACGCGGACAGTCGAGAAAACGGCTGATGGCGTCGGAGCCGATATCCAGACCGTAAATCTCATAGTTGTCGTCCTGCAGCAGGCGCTCGGTCAGGTGGTTACCGATAAAGCCGTTGACGCCGAGGATCAGCACCCGGGTGCGACGCTTAATCGCCACCACCGGTTTGCTGCTGATCACCGCCCCGGACACCAGGCCCAGCGCCTGCGCCAGCTGAGCGCCCTGCATGTACACGCCGCGTTCGGTCTGGCCGGTGACAATCTCCAGCGCCCCGTCCTGGCACGCGACGATCAGCGGCGCAATGGAGAGCACGGTGCCCGGTTTAGCTGCTGGCAAATCGTGGCGAACGCGGGATTTCCAGACGATAAACTTGTTCGCTCCGGCGTAGCCGAAGGCGCCCGGCCACGGATCCGAGACCGCACGCACCAGATTGTGCAGGGTCTGCGCCGGCAGCTCCCAGTCCAGCCGGCCATCTTCCGGGGTACGACGCCCCACATAGGTTGCCTGGCTGTGATCCTGCGGACGCTCATCGGTGCTGCCGGCGAGGATCGCCGGCAGCGCCCGGCTCAGCAGCTCAGTGGCGGCAGCGCACAGCTTACGATGCAGCGTCAGGGCGGCGTCATCCGCGCCAATCGCCACGGCCTGCTGGGCGACGATATCGCCAGCGTCTGCGCGGTTCACCATCCGGTGCAGGGTGACGCCGGTTTCGCTTTCGCCATTGACCAGCACCCAGTTCAGCGGCGCGCGGCCGCGATATTTTGGCAGCAGCGAACCGTGCAGGTTGAACGCCCCTTTCGGCGCCAGATTGAGGATCTCATCGCCCAGCAGGTTGCGATAGTAGAAGGAGAACAGCACGTCCGGCTTCATCTCGCGGATACGCTCAATCCACAGCGGATGGTTCACGTCTTCCGGCGCCCACACCGGAATGCCCTGCTCGGCGGCAAGGCGCGCCACGGAGCCAAAGAAATGGTTTTCGCCAGGGTTATCCGGGTGGGTGAAAATAGCAGCGATATCATACCCGGCGTCCAGCAGGGACTGGATACCGGTGCAGCCCATATCGTGATAAGCGAAGACTACGGCTTTCATGAACGATCTTCCTCTTTAGATGCCGTTTCCGGCTGGCGAACAACACGTTGAATAAAGTAGCGGGGGCGGGCGCGCACGTCGTTATAGATGCGGCCGATATACTCCCCGAGCAGGCCCATACCGACAAACTGGGCGCCGATGAACATGAACAGCACGGCGAAGAGCATAAACACCCCTTCCGCCGCCCACTGCGGGCCAAAGGCCAGACGCAGCACCACCAGCAGCAGGCCGAAGGCGAAGCCCAGCAGGGCAATCACGCTGCCGAAAATGCTGAGCAGACGCAGCGGCGTGGTGGTCAGACAGGTCACCAGGTCGTACATCAGGTTGATCAGGCGCATAAAGCTGTATTTGGAGTCGCCGAATTCGCGCTCGGCGTGCATCACCGGGATCTCCACCGCGCGCCGGGCGAAGGTATTCGCCAGGATCGGGATAAAGGTGCTGCGCTCATGGCAGTTGAGCATGGCGTCGATGATATGGCGGCGGTAAGCGCGCAGCATGCAGCCGTAGTCGCCCATCGCTTTGCCGGTGGTGCGCTGGATCAGGCGGTTGATCATCTTCGACGCGGTTTTACGGAAGATGCTGTCCTGACGGTTCTGGCGGACGGTGCCCACCACGTCGTAACCTTCATCAGCCTTCGCCACCAGCCGCGGGATCTCCTCCGGCGGGTTTTGCAGGTCGGCGTCGAGGGTAATAATCAGATCGCCGGTTACATGGCTGAAGCCGGCCATGATCGCCGAGTGCTGGCCGTAGTTACGGTTTAACAGCACGGCGACGACGTGGCTGCCTTCCGCCTCGGCGGCTTCGGTGAGCATGCGCGCGGAATCGTCGCTGCTGCCATCGTCGATCAACAGAATTTCATATTGCCGCCCCAGGGTGGCGCAGGCGGCATCCGTACGACGAAGCAGTTCCGGCAGGCTATCCTGTTCGTTATAAACCGGGATAACCACCGAGACCTTCTTCACGGGAGGGTAAGTAAGCATATCAACGTCCTGACAACTGGCGCAGTGCGGAGATAACGCGAGTGACATCGTCATCGGTCATATCCGGGAACAACGGGAGAGAGCAGATGCGGGCGCTGTTCCATTCGGTATTCGGCAGGGAAACCTCAGGGAAGCGCTCGCGGTAATATTTTTGCGTATGGGCCGCACGGAAGTGCAGGCCGGTGCCGATGCCCATCGCCTTCAGCTTTTCCATCAGCGCGTCGCGGCTGATGCCGCACGCGGCCTCATCGACGCGGATGATAAACAGATGCCAGGCGTGCTGGTGATCCCAGGTCGGGACGCTCAGCGGTTTAAACGGCGTGTCCGCCAGCTCGCGCAGGTAGCGCTGGGCAATCTCGGTCCGGCGCTGATTGGCGTGGCTCAGTTTTTCCAGCTGGACCAGCGCCAGAGCGGCGTTGATATCGGCAAGGTTGTACTTGAAGCCCGGGGTGATCACCTCCGCCTGCGGCGCGCGGCCGTGGGTCTGGCGATCATAAGCGTCCACGCCCAGACCATGGAATTTCAGGCTACGGATGCGGGAGGCCAGCTCGTCGTCGTCGGTGACAATCAGCCCGCCTTCGGCGCAGGTCATGTTTTTGATCGCGTGGAACGAGAAAATGGCGGTCCCCTGCCAGCCCACGTGGCGGCCTTTATAATGGGTACCGGCCGCATGGGCGGCGTCTTCGATCACCGAAATGCCATGGCGCTCGCCCACCGCGCGAATGGCGTCGATGTCGGCTGGCGCCCCGGCGTAATGCACGGGAATTATCGCTTTGGTACGCGAGGTGATCGCCGCTTCCACCGCTGCAGGGGTAATCATCAGATTGTCGTTATCGACATCGATCATCACCGGCGTGGCGCCCAGCAGGCAGATCATATTGAGAGTGGAGACCCAGGTCTGGGACGGCGTAATGACTTCATCGCCGGGGCCAATACCCAGCGCCATCAGGGTCACATGCATCCCGCCGGTCGCTGAACTGACGGCAATCGCGTGGCGGTTGCCGGTCAGCTGGCAGAATGCCGCTTCGAGTGCCTGATTCTTCGGTCCGGTGGTGATCCAGCCCGACGCTAAAACTTCACGCAGCGCAGCCAGCTCTGCGTCGCCCATCGACGGGCGCGAAAAAGGCAAAAAATCGCTCATCATCATCCTGTTCTGTAGATGACCCACGCACGAATCTGGGTCGTTAGAATAAAATATCCTGCGCCTGCGGACTTAAACGAAATTAAAATGAAGTGAGTTCAGCACGGCATTCCATTTCAGGGTATCTCGACCACTATTAATGTAGTCGACCTTGCTTAGGATAATATTAAGAAATTAATATTTCTTCAGAATAAGAAATAAATTCTTAATAAACAGTATGATAGGAGTTTTTTATGGCAGAAATTTGACGGAGATGCGTTCCTGTCACGAAAAAGAGAACAGGAACGCAATAGTTGAAATTAAACGAGAACTAAACCAGTTCACAATTTATTATTCTGTCATTGTCACGCTTAATGACAAAAAGTTAGCGCAGATCACAAAGTTATTTCTGCTGAATTACAAATTTGCAGGAAAATCCGCAGGCAATTCGCTCGCCGGGCAATTAATGACCTCGTCATTATCCGCGCCACAGTCGCGAATGAAGGTGATAGTGGCGAACTCGTCAATCACTTCCGTCGGGTAGGCCGGGCCGGCATCGCGATACGAATTCATCAGCGGAATATGGTCGTTCTGGAAGCAGATGGTTTTTTCCGGGTTATTCATGATCCAGCGCGGGAAGAAAATAGTGCCGTGGAATAGTTTGTCGCCCAGGTTGACGATCAGGCTGACGTCGGTGCCGGTCGGTTCGGTCCAGGAGATTTTGTAGATACTTTCCCCCACCCGCACAATGTACGCTTCCTGATCTTTCACCCAGCGATTGCCGACGATGCCGCTGTGAATACGGTAGTCGAGGGTGTGGCCATTTTTGACGTAAATCTCGTAGTTCCAGCCGTTGTCGTAGGTATAGACCAGATGTTTACCGATAAAGCCGCCGAGGTCATGTTTGTCGAAAGTGCTCATCATTTATTCTCCTCTGTTTTGTTGAGGACAGCATACGTCTTTAAAAAATGAATGAATAACGCTATGTTTGGATTAAATACATTCAAATTTTAGATTGATTATGCACAAGACAACCCTGGAGCAGTGGGCGTTACTCGAAAAGGTAGTGGAATTGGGGAGCTTTGCCAGAGCGGCGGAGGAGACCAATCGCAGTCAGTCATCGGTAAGCTATAACCTCGCGCTGCTGCAGGAGCGCTTAGGCGTGGCGCTGCTGGCGCCGTCCGGCCGGCGGGCGGTGCTGACGCCGGCTGGCGAACTACTGCTGAATCAGGTCAAGCCGCTGCTGCAGGCCTTCGCCTACGTCGAGACGCACGCCGCCACTCTGCGCAACGGGGCGCGGACCCGCCTGGATCTGGTGGTCGACAGTATTTTCCCGCGCCAGCGGCTGTTCGCGATTTTACGCCAGTTTCAGCAGCGCTATCCGCAGACCCAGGTCAGGCTCACCGAAGTGCTGGAAAACCTGGATGACGAGAGCGCGGCGCGGACGGAAGCCGATGTGATGGTGTTGACCCGCCGCCAGGATATTACCGGCCGCGGGGAGTGGCTGATGAATATTGATTTCATCGCCGTCGCCCACCGCGACCACCCTCTCGCCGCGCTGGACGGACCGCTGGAGGATAGCGCGCTGGCGCCGTGGCCGCTGGTGCGCATTGCCGATCAGGGCGGCGATAGCCAGGCGCCGCGAGACGCCTGGACCTTCTCCACCATTGATGCCGCCATTGATGCGGTGATGTATCAGGTCGGCTTCGGCTGGCTGCCGGAGGAGCGCATTCGCCCCCATCTCGACCAGGGCGTGCTGAAGCGGCTGCCCCTCAGCCATGGCGCGCGCCGCGCGACGCCGCTGCATCTGATCGTCAAGCGGGACCTGGCGCCGATCGACGAACAGGTGGCCACGCTGCTGGCGTTGTTCCGGACGCCCTGAGGGGTAAGGCGGCGCTGGTCGCCTGGGCGTAATGATACGATTTTCTTATACTTTCCGGCGCAATATTGATCCAGGTTACTCCCAAAGTATGATGAATCACTAAAATCGTCATACTTTCCTGTCGTTGAGATTGCCGTCTTGTCTATTATCCGCCTCACCCTGCTGGCGCTGCTCGCCTGCGTCCCTCTGCTGGCTCAGGCCGCGCCGTACCAGCTCACCACCGCCTGGCCGGTTAACGTCGGCCCGCTGAATCCCCATCTCTATACGCCCAACCAGATGTTTGCCCAAAGCATGGTCTATGAACCGCTGGTGAAGTATCAGGCTGACGGCAGCGTACAGCCCTGGCTGGCAACCCGCTGGCGTCACTCCGCCGACGGCAAAACCTGGTGGTTCACCCTGCGCGACGATGTGGCCTTCTCCAACGGCGAACCGTTTAATGCCCAGGCCGCGGCGGCCAATTTTCAGGCGGTGCTGGCCAACCGCCAACGCCACGCCTGGCTTGAGCTCGCCAACCAAATAACCGACGTGCGGGCCCTCAGCGCCACCGAGCTGCAGATCACCCTGAAAAGCGCCTACGCCCCCTTACTGCAAGAGCTGGCCCTGCCCCGCCCGTTCCGCTTCATCGCCCCCTCGCAGTTTATCGATGGCGGCACCGCCAGGGGCATTAAAGCCCCGATCGGCACCGGCCCGTGGCGGCTGGCAAGCTCGCAGCTCAATCAGCGCGATGTGCTGGTGCGCAATGAGCGCTACTGGGGTCGCAAACCCGCGCTACAGCAAATCACCATCAAGGTGATCCCTGACGCCACCAGCCGGGCGGTGGCGTTCGAAACCGGGGAAATCGATATGCTCTACGGCGATGAAGGGCTGCTGCCGCTGGACACCTTCGAACGCTTTCGCCATCACCCCGGCTACGTGGCGCGCCTGTCCGCCCCGGCGGAGACGGTAATGCTGGCGCTAAACGCCAGCCAGGGCCCGACCCGCGAGCAGGCGGTTCGTGAGGCGCTCAACTACGCCGTCGATAAACAGACCCTTGTCGATAGCGTGTTGTATGGCACCCAGCAGGTTGCCGACACCCTGTTTGCCCCCTCCGTCCCTTACGCCCCGCAGAATCTGACGCCGCGCCGTTACGACCCGACAAAAGCCCGCGCCCTGCTGGAACAGGCCGGCTGGCAGCAGCTGGAGGGCCAGCCCTGGCGACAAAAAGCCGGGCAACCGTTGGCGATTGAGCTGGCGTTTATTGGCACCGACGCGCTGGCTAAATCGATGGCCGAAATTATTCAGGCCAATCTGCGGCAGGTCGGCGTGCAGGTCACCCTGGTGGGCGAGGAGGAAAGCAGCATTTACGCGCGCCAGCGCGAAGGCCGCTTCGGCATGATCTTCAATCGCACCTGGGGCGCGCCCTACGATCCGCATGCCTTTTTAAGCTCGATGCGCGTCCCTTCGCATGCGGATTACCAGGCCCAGCGCGGCCTGCCAGACAAGGCACTGATTGATAAAGAGATTAGTGAAGTGCTGACCACCGGGGACGAGGCGCAGCGGAGAAAACTGTACCATGATGTGCTGACCCGTCTGCATCAGGACGCGGTGTATCTGCCCATCAGCTATGTCTCGCTGATGTCGGTCGCGCGCCAGGAAGTCGGGGAGATCCCGTTCGCCCCGGTGACCAGCGAGATCCCTTTCGACCAGATTACCCCGGTAACGCCATAATGCTACGCTATATTTTACGCCGCCTGCTGCTGCTGATCCCGCTGCTGCTCGCCGCCTCCGCCATCATCTTTCTGCTGCTGCGGCTCGGCGCCGGCGACCCGGCGCTGGATTATTTACGCCTGTCGAACCTGCCGCCCACTGAAGAGATGGTTGCCTCGACCCGCGAGCTGCTGGGGCTCAACCAGCCGCTGGCAATGCAGTATCTGCACTGGCTATGGCGGGCGCTGCACCTGGATTTCGGTCTCTCCTATGCCACCCAGCGCCCGGTGCTGGACGACCTGCTGCACTTCCTGCCGGCCACCCTGCTGCTCACCGGCGCGGCGCTGGCGCTGATCCTCGTCACCTCCCTGCCGTTGGGCATCTGGGCGGCGCGCCATCGCGATCGCCTGCCGGACTATATCGTACGGCTGATTGCCTTCCTCGGCGTCTCAATGCCCAACTTCTGGCTGGCCTTTCTGCTGGTGATGCTCTTTTCCGTGCATCTGCAGTGGCTCCCGGCGATGGGGTATGGCGACTGGCAGCACCTGATTTTGCCCGCCGTCTCCATCGCCTTTATGTCGCTGGCGATCAACGCCCGCCTGCTGCGCGCCAGCATGCTGGACGCCGCCAGCCAGCGTCACGTGATATGGGCGCGGCTGCGCGGATTGAGCGCGCGCCAGGTGGAGCGCCGACATATCCTGCGCAATGCCACCCTGCCGGTGGTGACCGCCATGGGCATGCACATTGGCGAGCTGATCGGCGGCACCATGATTATCGAAAATATCTTTGCCTGGCCCGGGGTCGGCCGCTACGCAGTTTCCGCCATTTTCAATCGCGATTACCCGGTGATCCAGTGCTTTACCCTGATGATGGTGACGGTGTTCGTGCTGGCTAATCTGGCGGTAGATGTGCTTAACGCGGCGCTCGACCCGCGCCTGCGCCGCCACGAGGAGGTGAGCGCATGAGAGGGCTACAAAGCTTTCGCTGGCCGGTAAAACTGGCCATGCTGGTTATCGCGCTGCTGGCGGTCATCGCCATCGGCAGCGGCTGGTGGCTGCCCTGGGATCCAGCGGCGATTGACCTTCAGCAGCGGCTGCTACCGCCGGGCGCAGCGCACTGGCTCGGCACCGATCATCTCGGCCGGGATATTTTCTCACGCCTGCTGGCCGCCACCCGCGTTTCGCTGGGGGCGGTGATGGCTTGTCTGCTGCTGGTGCTGCTGATCGGCCTGGCGGTCGGCGGCTGCGCCGGACTGCTGGGCGGCCGCGCCGACCGCGGCCTGATGCGCATCGCCGAACTGTTTATGACTTTTCCGACCTCGATCCTATCGTTCTTTATGGTGGGAGTGCTGGGTACCGGGCTGACCAATGTGATCCTCGCCATTGCGCTGTCGCACTGGGCCTGGTACGCCAGAATGGTGCGTAACCTGGTGGTTTCCCTGCGCCAGCGCGAATTTATCCTCGCCGCCCGTCTGAGCGGCGCCAGCCAGTGGCGGCTGTTCAGCGACCATCTGGCCGGCGCGGTGATCCCCTCGCTGCTGGTGCTCGCCTCGCTGGATATCGGCCATATGATGCTTCACGTAGCCGGCATGTCGTTCCTCGGTCTCGGCGTCAGCGCGCCGACGGCGGAATGGGGGGTGATGATCAACGACGCCCGGCAGTATATCTGGACCCAGCCGCTGCAAATGGTCTGGCCGGGGCTGGCGCTGTTCATCAGCGTGATGGCTTTTAACCTGCTGGGCGACGCGCTGCGCGATCGTCTCGATCCCCACCTGATCGCGGAGCATAGCCACTGATGCCGCAGAAGATCCAACTGGAACAGATCTCGCTTGCCGCTGACCGACCGCTGGTCAGCGACGTCTCCTTCACCCTGCGCCGCGGCCAGGTGCTGGCGCTGCTCGGCAGCAGTGGTTGCGGAAAATCGCTGACCTGCGCCGCCGCGCTGGGCCTGCTGCCGCCCGGCGTCAGGCAAACCGCCGGCCGGGTGCTTCTCGACGGCATTCCGGTGCACGGCGAACAGCTGCGCGGGGCGACCATCGCCACCATCATGCAGAACCCGCGTAGCGCCTTTAACCCGCTGCAGACCATGGCCGCGCACGCCCGGGAAACCTGCCGGGCAGCGGGTCGTGAAACGAATGACGCCGTGCTGCTGGCAGCGATGGAGGAGGTCGGTCTGGACAATCCGCGGGCGCTACTGAAGCGCTACCCTTTTGAAATGAGCGGGGGCATGCTGCAACGGATGATGGTCGCTCTCGCCCTGCTCAGCCGCGCGCCCTTTATCATCGCCGACGAGCCGACGACCGATCTCGATGCCATCGCCCAGGCGCGCATCCTCGACCTGCTGGCGGATATTGTCGCCAGGCGCGGTCTGGGACTGCTGCTGGTGACGCATGACATGGGCGTCGTGGCGCGGCTGGCGCATCACGTAACGGTGATGGAGAACGGTCGCCTCGTTGAACACTGCGATGTGAATACGCTATTTAGCGCCCCGCGGCACCCGCTCAGCCAGCGCCTGCTGGCCGCGCATCTGGCGTTATACGGTCTGGAGAAAACACCATGAATTTACTCAGCGCTACCGGGGTGAGTCACGATTATCCTCACCACGGCAGGGTCCTGCATGCGATCCATCTCGCCATCGCCCCCGGCGAAACGGTGGCCCTGCTCGGACGCAGCGGCTGTGGGAAAAGCACCCTGGCGCGGATGCTGGTGGGTCTGGAAACGCCGCAGCACGGCGATATTGCCTGGCGCGGCACGCCGCTGGCCGCCCTGAAGGGCGAGGCCATCGGCGCCTTCCGCCGTGATATTCAGCTGGTATTTCAGGATGCCTTCAGCGCGGTGAATCCGCGCAAAACGGTGCGCGAGATCGTCAGCGAGCCGCTGCGCCATCTGTTGTGCTTGTCGCGTGAGGCGCGTGCGCGGCGGGTGGAAGAGATGCTGCTGGCCGTCGACCTCGCGCCGTCGCTGCTCGATAAGCGCCCGGCGCAGGTCAGCGGCGGACAGCTGCAGCGCGTCTGCCTGGCACGCGCCCTGGCGGTACGGCCGCAGCTGTTGATCCTTGATGAAGCGGTTTCAAATCTCGATCTGCTGCTGCAGGCGGAGATTATCGCCCTGCTGAAGCGTCTACAGGCGCAGTTTGACACCGCCTGCCTGTTCATCACCCATGACCTGCGGCTGGTGGAGCGCTTTTGCCAGCGAGTGCTGGTGATGGAGCACGGGCGCATCGTCGAAACCGCAACGGTTAGTCTACCGCTACGCCTGCGTTCCCCTGCCGGACAGGCGCTCCAGCAGGCGGTGCTCCCCCCTTTTCCTGCCACTCTGCTTAACGAGGCCATGCCATGCAGCGCGTAACCCTGACCCTTGATGATGACCTGCTGGCCGCCCTCGATGCGCTAAGCGCCCGCCGCGGCTACCACAACCGTTCGGAGGCGGTACGCGATATTCTGCGCGACGCCCTCAACCAGGATCCTCCGTCGCCGGAATCACGGCGCGGGTATGCCGTCCTGTCGTACGTGTATGAACATGAGAAACGCGAACTGGCGAGCCGGCTGGTGGCCACCCAGCATCATCATCACGATCTCTCCGTCGCCACGCTGCATGTGCATATCAGTCATGACGACTGCCTGGAGATTGCGGTGCTGAAAGGTGATATGGCCGAGGTACAGCATTTTGCCGACGACGTGATTGCCCAGCGCGGCGTGCGCCATGGGCATTTGCAGTGTTTAGCGGATGATTAATTATTTGAAAATTCTTGGGTGGTTTATCAACAGTTGATAAACCACATAAACTATACGCTTTGTGAATTATCCCTCTTCGCCAATAATGGCGCCTCATTTAACGATCTCGTTATGGCGAGGCTCCTGCATAAATACAAGTTACCGCCCTGTTGGTATCGAGAGAGACCACTCAGGGAAATACAGGCTTCCATCGAATCAAGGTGTTGCCAAGGTAACTTCTGGCGGTCATGACCGTTCAGATACGTTATGCAGTGCTAAAACCAGGACGTAGGGATCTGCCTGCGCTAACCCTGTCTTGTTCGCCCCTATGAGTGATTTTTTATAGGGATTTTTAAACATGTCTTCCATTCAACTCTGCGCCGCCCATCAGGCGACCTCTGGCTTCGACGGCGATGCGATCGCCCAGTACATGCGTACCGATTTTATTACGCTGCAGGAACATCTCAGCGTTCATGAGGCGCGCGAACACTTTATCTCCCAACTGGCCAGCGATGATATTCCCGGGCAGGTGTTTGTCGTCGCCGGCAAGAAGCTGCGTGGCAGCCTGTCGGTCAAAAAGCTACTCCAGGAAACGGATATCAACCAGTCTATCCGCCACCTGATGGACAGCTGCCTGTTTCGCGTCAAACCTGACGATGAGCGCCAGCAGGTGATTGCCGAGCTCAGCGAGCGCGGCCTCGACCTGGTCCCCGTCGTCGATAAAGGCGAGCTGGTCGGCTGCCTGATGGAGAAGGAGATCGCCCATCTGCTGGAGGATGACGTCACCGAAGATGCTCAGCTGCAGGGGGCAACGCTGCCGCTGGAAAAACCGTACCTCGAGATCAGCCCCTGGACGCTGTGGAAAAAACGCTCGGTGTGGCTGCTGCTGCTGTTCGTGGCCGAAGCCTACACCAGCAGCGTACTGCAGCATTTCGAAGAAGCCCTGGAATCGGCCATCGCGCTGGCCTTCTTTATTCCGCTGCTCATCGGCACCGGCGGCAACAGCGGAACGCAGATCACCTCGACGCTGGTGCGCTCGATGGCGCTGGGGGAAGTGCGACTGCGCGATATGGGGCGGGTGATCCGCAAAGAGGTATCGACTTCGTTTCTGATTGCCCTGACCCTGGGCCTGGCGGGCTGCCTGCGCGCCTGGATGATGGGGATTGGCATGGAAATCACGCTCATCGTCAGCCTGACGCTGGTGTGCATTACCCTGTGGAGCGCGATTGTCTCCTCGGTCATTCCGATGGTGCTTAAGCGGATCGGCATTGACCCGGCGGTAGTTTCCGCGCCGTTTATCGCCACGCTGATTGATGGCACCGGGCTAATTATCTATTTCAAAATCGCCCAGTATTTTCTTGGGTTGAACTGATCATATACGTCCGGGCACCAGGGCGCCCGGACGCGTAGATTACCCTTCCACCAGCGCCTGCGCGCAGGCCCAGGCGCTTGACCACGCCCACTGGAAGTTATACCCCCCGAGCCAGCCGGTAACGTCCATCACTTCGCCGATAAAGTAGAGACCCGGCGCCTTACGCGCCTCCATAGTACGCGACGAGAGTTCGTTGGTGTCCACGCCGCCGAGGGTCACCTCCGCCGTCCGGTAGCCTTCGGTGCCGTTCGGCTGCACGCGCCAGGCGGTTAACGTCTCCACCAGCGTCTGCTGATCGCGAACGTTCAGTTGCTTGAGCGTCACATCAGGTATCTGCCCCAGCTGCTGCAGACACTCCACCAGCCGCTTCGGCAGCTGCATCGCCAGGGTGTTCTTCAGGCTCTGGTTGGGATGCGCGCTGCGCTGCTCGTTAAGGAAGTCATCAAGATCGCAGTCCGGTAGCAGATTAACGGTGACGAACTCGCCGGGCTGCCAGTAGCTGGAAATTTGCAGCACCGCCGGTCCGGAAAGGCCGCGGTGGGTGAACAGCAGATTTTCGCGAAACAGAGTGCCGTTCTCGGCGGTAATGGTCGACGGCACCGACACGCCGGAGAGGACCTGCAGCTGCTCAAGCAATGGCTTGTGGAGGGTAAACGGCACCAGCCCCGCGCGGGTCGGCAGCACCTTCAGGCCGAACTGCTCGGCGACTTTATAGCCAAACGGCGAGGCGCCGAGCCCCGGCATCGACAGACCGCCGGAGGCGATCACCAGCTTTTTGGTCACCAGCGTTTCGCCGTTCACCTGTAGCCGGTAGCCTTGTTCATCGCGCTCCACGCTGAGGATTTCGCTGCGCAGACGGATCTGCACGCCGCCCTTTTCACATTCCGCGAGCAGCAGATTGACGATCTGCTCCGCCGAATCATCGCAAAACAGCTGGCCGAGGGTCTTCTCATGCCAGGCGATGCCGTATTTACCGACCAGCTCGATAAAGTCCCACTGGGTGTAGCGCGCCAGGGCAGATTTGCAAAAATGCGGGTTTTGGCTCAAATAGGCCGCCGGTTCAACATACATGTTGGTAAAGTTGCAGCGGCCGCCGCCGGACATCAGAATTTTTCGCCCCGGCTTTTTGCCGTTATCCAGCAGCAGGACGCGGCAGCCAAGCTGGCCCGCCTGCGCTGCGCAAAACATTCCCGCCGCTCCGGCGCCAACGACAATGGCATCAAACCTTTCCACACCGCGTTCCTCGTTCCCCAATTGTCGGGTTTTGTAAATATTTCACTCTGGTCACACCAGCGGGAAAAATCCCGCATTAGATACATCATTGAAAGATATAGGATTACTCCCAACAGGGTAAAACCTAAACAGGAAGAAAATCAAAAAAAGTCTATATTTCACTTTGCCCGCGCCGCTAAAGTCACTGATAATGCGCCGCGTTCATGTCCTCAAAATGGCGTAACGTCCTATGCTACATTTATTTGCCGGTCTGGATTTACATACCGGACTATTATTATTGCTTGCTTTAGCTTTTGTACTGTTTTACGAAGCGATTAACGGTTTCCATGATACCGCAAACGCGGTGGCTACGGTTATCTACACTCGCGCAATGCGCTCACAGCTCGCTGTGGCGATGGCGGCGCTCTTCAACTTCTTCGGCGTTCTGCTGGGCGGTCTCAGCGTAGCCTATGCCATCGTGCATATGCTGCCGACCGATCTGCTGCTTAACATGGGTTCCGCACATGGCCTCGCCATGGTGTTCTCTATGCTGCTGGCGGCGATCATCTGGAACCTCGGCACCTGGTACTTCGGTCTTCCAGCTTCCAGTTCTCATACCCTGATTGGCGCCATCATCGGCATTGGTTTAACCAATGCGCTGATGACCGGTACTTCCGTGGTTGATGCGCTGAATATCCCGAAAGTCATCGGTATTTTTGCTTCGCTTATCATCTCGCCGATCGTCGGTCTGGTGATCGCGGGCGGCCTGATTTTCCTGCTGCGTCGCTACTGGAGCGGAACCAAAAAACGCGCGCGTATCCACCTGACGCCCGCAGAGCGTGAAAAGAAAGACGGTAAGAAAAAGCCGCCGTTCTGGACCCGTATCGCGCTGATCCTGTCTGCTATTGGCGTGTCGTTCTCTCACGGTGCTAACGATGGGCAGAAAGGCATTGGCCTGGTGATGCTGGTGCTGATCGGCGTCGCGCCGGCGGGTTTCGTGGTGAATATGAATGCCTCTGGTTACGAAATCACCCGTACCCGCGATGCGGTCAACAACGTGGAAACCTTCTTCCAGCAGCGTCCTGAACTGCTGAAAAAAGCCACCGGCGTCGATCAGCTGGTGCCTTCTCCGGATACCAATACCGCGGCCAATGGCGAGTTCCACTGCCATCCGGCGAACACCATCAACGCCCTTGACCGCGTCAAAACCATGCTGACCGGCGTTGAGAACTACGAGTCGCTAAAACCGGAACAGCGCGGCCAGCTGCGTCGCATCATGCTCTGCATCTCCGACACCACCGACAAGGTGGCGAAGCTGCCGGATGTGAGCGCTGACGACCAGCGTCTGCTGAAGAAACTGAAAACCGATATGCTGAGCACCATCGAGTACGCGCCAATCTGGATTATCATGGCTGTCGCGCTGGCGCTGGGTATCGGCACCATGATCGGCTGGCGCCGCGTGGCGACCACCATCGGTGAGAAGATTGGTAAGAAAGGCATGACCTACGCTCAGGGGATGTCGGCTCAGATGACCGCAGCGGTTTCTATCGGTCTGGCGAGCTACACCGGGATGCCGGTTTCCACCACCCACGTACTCTCCTCCTCGGTAGCGGGGACGATGCTGGTGGATGGCGGTGGTCTGCAGAAAAAGACGGTGACCAGCATTCTGATGGCCTGGGTGCTGACCCTGCCGGCAGCGATTATCCTTTCAGGCGTCCTTTACTGGCTCTCCCTGAAACTGATTTAAGCGTTATTCGTTCAAAACGGGCCAGCTTGCTGGCCCGTTTTTTTATTCTGAAACGTTAGTGCCAGATCATCAGCGCAATCAGGCTCACCACCACCAGGCCGCACAGGGCGCTGGTCAGGATAAACTGGCGACGAACACGTTCGCAGCGACGAATAAATTCATCATCGTGATGGTCACGGTAGCGCTGGGCATAGATATACCACACCAGCCGCATCTGTTTGCTGGGCTGCCCGTGCGAGGTAAAAAAGCCGCCGCCATCAACATACTGATAGAGCAAGGGATCGCAACCACGTAGCACCACCAATAATGCACGCAACGATGAGAAGTAGCGTGCCATATTCACCACACAAACGACACACAGGGCCCAAAACAGCGCAATAGTGCTGATCATACCTCCTCCCCGGCGACCCGCCTACGGAGAAAACCTCCGCGGCTACCGCTCCCCAAATAACCCACGACGATACCGTAAAGAGTGCGATTCCGATCACATTTATTTTTCCGACCGGCTCATTAAATAGTGTAGGAGATCCATTAATTTTTTTACCACAAGGTTATTCGTTATCAATACGTAAGACGGATAAATTTGTTTAACTTTTAGGTGAACCCAGTGCATTGACGGAGTGCGGGGGGCGCTATAAGGTAGGAAATATCTTCTACAATGAAGTCCTTAAAGGCTACCCTCCCGCGAATGTAGCACGCAGGACGCGGGCGAAACGGCAGCGCCAGCTGTCAGGTCCAATGGTCATCGACAAACTTATGGAAGGAGTAACACTATGGCTTACAAACATATTCTGATTGCAGTAGACCTGTCCCCGGAGAGTAAAGTACTGGTTGAAAAAGCCGTTTCTATGGCCCGCCCGTATAACGCGAAAGTCTCCCTGATCCATGTGGATGTGAATTACTCCGACCTCTACACCGGGCTGATTGACGTTAACCTCGGCGACATGCAAAAACGCATCTCCGAAGAGACCCATCACGCGCTGACCGAGCTCTCGACCAACGCAGGCTATCCCATCACCGAGACCCTGAGCGGCAGCGGCGACCTTGGTCAGGTGCTGGTCGATGCGATTAAAAAATACGATATGGACCTGGTGGTCTGCGGCCATCATCAGGACTTCTGGAGCAAGCTGATGTCCTCTGCCCGCCAGCTGATTAACACCGTTCATGTCGACATGCTGATCGTCCCGCTGCGCGACGAAGAAGACGAATAACCGTCTCGTTTTATCCGCGCAATACGCCCGCCGATGCGGGCGTTTTTTATTTTCGCTTTCCCTCGCCATGCGGCAGAACTTCAATCCATAAAATCGCCATTCAATTAGTGTGATCAACCAGTTATTCGGCGAAATATCTATATAATAATCTATTCCATAAGCCAATAACCGCAGCATGGCGAGTTATCAGACATTTTCGGCGCGTTCTGGCATACGCGTTCATACTTTTTGGGAAAGTAATACAAGGCGAAGGAATATGAATACAACTGCACCTACGGGCTTGCTGCAGCAACCTCGTCCGTTCTTTATGATCTTCTTTGTGGAGCTCTGGGAACGTTTTGGCTATTACGGCGTTCAGGGGATCCTGGCGGTTTTCTTTGTTAAACAGCTGGGCTTCTCTCAGGAACAGGCCTTTATCACCTTCGGCGCCTTCGCGGCGCTGGTTTACGGGCTGATCTCCATCGGCGGCTACGTGGGCGACCATTTGCTGGGGACCAAACGCACGCTGGTGCTCGGCGCCATTGTGCTGGCTATCGGCTACTTTATGACCGGGATGTCGCTGCTGAAACCGCAGCTGATCTTTATCGCTCTCGGCACCATCGCCGTCGGCAACGGTTTGTTTAAAGCCAACCCGGCGAGCCTGCTCTCCAAATGCTATCCGCCGAAGGATGCCCGTCTCGACGGGGCATTTACCCTGTTCTATATGTCGATAAACATCGGTTCGCTGCTGTCGCTGTCGCTGGCGCCGGTGATCGCCGAAAAATTTGGCTACGCGGTAACCTATAACCTGTGCGGCGCGGGGCTGATTATCGCGCTGCTGGTCTACTTCGCCTGCCGCGGGATGGTGAAAGATATTGGCTCCGAGCCGGATCATCGCCCCCTCAGCCTACGCAATCTGGCGCTGGTGCTGGCCGGTACGGTGGTAATGATTTTTCTCTGCGCCTGGCTGATGCATAACGTGATGATCGCCAACCTGGTGCTGATTGTTCTGTCGGTCGTGGTTATTGCGTTCTTTTTCCGTGAGGCGTTTCGCCTCGATAAAACCGGACGCAACAAAATGTTCGTCGCCTTTATTCTGATGATCGAGGCGGTGCTGTTTTACATTCTGTATGCCCAGATGCCGACCTCGCTGAACTTCTTCGCCATCAACAACGTCCATCATGAGATCCTTGGCTTTACCATCAACCCGGTCAGCTTCCAGGCGCTGAATCCCTTCTGGGTAGTGGTCGCCAGCCCGGTGCTGGCGGCGATCTACACCCATCTCGGTCATAAGGGTAAAGACCTGACCATGCCGGTGAAATTTACCCTCGGGATGTTCCTCTGCGCGCTGGGCTTCCTGACCGCCGCGGCGGCCGGGATGTGGTTCGCCGACGCCCAGGGGTTAACCTCGCCGTGGTTTATTGTGCTGGTCTATCTGTTCCAGAGTCTGGGGGAACTGTTAATCAGCGCTCTGGGGCTGGCGATGGTTGCCGCACTGGTGCCGCAGCATCTGATGGGCTTTATTCTGGGGATGTGGTTTCTGACCCAGGCCGCCGCGTTCCTGCTGGGCGGCTATGTGGCGACTTTCACCGCCGTGCCGGAAAACATCACCGACCCGCTGCAGACCCTGCCGGTCTACACCAATGTGTTCAGTAAAATTGGCCTGGTGACGCTGGGCGTCACGGTGGTAATGGCGCTGATGGTGCCGTGGCTGAACCGGATGATTAATACACCGGCCAGCGCCGAGTAACCGTTTAAGATGGCCGATCCGCACTGGCGCCGTTTGTTCAGATATTGTGGTTCCCGGCTTGCGCTACGCTGAGCCGGGCGACAATTCGGTAGCCCGGATAAGGCGCGTTGCGCCGCTATCCGGGAGATACCACCACGGCGTAATATTACTCCGGCGTACCGGCGTAAATATCAAACCGATGCCCTTTGGTCACCACCGCGTTAGGCGTGGCGACATCCGCCAGCGGCGGCGCATAATCCGGGCGCTTGACCACCACTCGTTTGGTCGCCAACTGACGCGCTGGCGCCAACAGGCCATCGGCGTCTAAATCCGGCCCCACCAGCGACTGAAAGACGCGCATCTCTTTCTTCACCAGCGCGCTTTTCTGCTTATGCGGGAACATCGGATCGAGGTACACCACCTGCGGGCGCGGGGTGATATCGGTTAACGCCGTCAGGCTGGAGGCGTGGATCAGCTGCAGCCGCTCCTGCAGCCAGCCGCCGATTTCCGCGTCAGCATAGCCGCGCGCCAGGCCATCATCGAGCAGCGCGGCGACCACCGGATTACGCTCCAGCATCCGCACGCGACAGCCGACCGACGCCAGCACAAAGGCATCGCGTCCCAGCCCGGCCGTCGCATCGACGACATCCGGCAGGTAATCGCCTTTAATACCCACCGCTTTAGCCACCGCTTCGCCGCGGCCGCCGCCAAACTTGCGCCGGTGGGCCATCGCCCCGCCGACGAAATCGACGAAGATGCCGCCAAGCTTGGGCTCATCGCGCTTGCGTAGCTCCAGATGCTCCGTCGTCAGCGCCAGCGCCATCGGGTTATCGTCATCCTGCTCCAGCCCCCAGCGGGCGGCTAAAACAGATAAGGCGCCGTCACCGGCGCCTGTTTCATCAATTAAGCAGATCTTCACGTAGCAATCAGCCTTTGATCCCGTAATGCTCCAGCATCGCGTCCAGCTGCGGCTCACGCCCGCGGAAGCGTTTGAACAGCTCCATCGGCTCTTCGGAACCGCCGCGGCTCAGGATATTGTCGAGGAACGACTGACCGGTTTCACGGTTGAAAATCCCCTCTTCTTCGAAGCGTGAGAAGGCGTCTGCCGCCAGCACGTCGGCCCACAGGTAGCTGTAGTAGCCTGCCGCATAGCCGCCAGCGAAGATGTGGCTGAAGGCGTGCGGGAAGCGGCCCCAGGTCGGCCCCGGCACCACGGCGACCTGCTTTTTAATCTCGGCCAGGGTCTCAAGGATTTTCGCTCCCTGCTCCGGTTTGTACTCCGCATGCAGGCGGAAATCGAACAGGCCGAACTCCAGCTGGCGCAGAATAAACATCGCCGCCTGGTAGTTTTTCGCCGCCAGCATTTTCTCCAGCAGCTCCTGCGGCAGCGGTTCACCGGTTTCATAATGGCCGGAGATAAACGCCAGCGCTTCCGGCTCCCAGCACCAGTTCTCCATAAACTGGCTCGGCAGCTCGACCGCATCCCACGGCACCCCGCTGATGCCGGAAACCCCGGCGGTGTCGATGCGGGTCAGCATATGGTGCAGACCGTGGCCGAACTCGTGGAACAGGGTGATCACTTCGTCATGGGTGAACAACGCCGGCTTGCCGTTGACCGGGCGGTTGAAGTTACAGGTCAGGTAGGCGACCGGCTTCTGCAGGGAACCATCCAGTTTACGCATCTGGCCGACGCAGTCGTCCATCCACGCCCCCCCGCGCTTATGCTCGCGGGCATACAGGTCGAGATAGAAGCTACCGCGCAGCTCGTTGTGTTCGTCATACAGCTCGAAGAAGCGCACTTCCGGATGCCACACATCGACATCGGTACGCTCTTTAGCGGTAATACCGTAAATGCGCTTAACCACTTCAAACAGGCCGCTAACGGCTTTGTTTTCCGGGAAATAGGGGCGCAGCTGCTCATCACTGATGCTGTAGAGGTGCTGCTTCTGTTTTTCGCTGTAGTAGGCAATGTCCCACGGCTGCAGCTCATCGACGCCAAACTCGGCTTTGGCGAAGGCGCGCAGCTGGGCCAGCTCTTTTTCGCCCTGCGGACGGGCGCGTTTTGCCAGGTCGGTGAGAAAGTCGAGCACCTGCTGCGGATCCTTCGCCATTTTGGTGGCGAGGGATTTATACGCATAGCTGTCAAAGCCCAACAGCTGCGCCAGCTCGTGACGCAGGGCGAGGATCTCCGCCATCACCGGGCTGTTATCCCATTTCCCGGCGTTCGGGCCCTGATCGGAGGCGCGGGTGGAATAGGCGCGATACATCTCTTCGCGCAGCGCCTGGTTATCGCAGTAGGTCATCACCGGCAGATAGCTCGGAATATCCAGGGTCAGCAGATACCCTTCCTGCTCTTTGGCCTGCGCCTGAGCCTGAGCGGCGGCCAGCGCGCTTTCCGGCATGCCGGCCAGATCGGCGACATCGGTCACCAGCTTGTTCCAGCCCATGGTGGCGTCGAGGACGTTGTTGCTGTACTGGTTGCCCAGCTCAGAGAGGCGCGCGGCGATTTCACCGTAGCGTTTCTGCGCCTCCGGCGGCAGGCCAATCCCGGATAATTCAAAATCGCGCAGCGCGTTATCAACCGCTTTTTTCTGCGCGGTATTCAGCGTGGCGTAGTTATCGCCATCGCGCAGGTCGCGGTAGGCTTTATACAGGCCTTCATGCTGGCCGACCCAGGTGCTGTACTCGGAGAGCAGCGGCAGCGTCTGTTCGTAGGCCTCACGCAGTTCAGGGCTGTTTTTAACCGAATTCAGATGGCTGACAGGCGAGAAGATGCGTCCCAGCACATCGTCCACTTCCGCCAGCGGCTGGCAAAGATTTTCCCAGCTATACGGCGCGCCATGCGCCACCGCGCTTTCCACCGCGGCCCGGCAATCCTCCAGCGCTTTGGTGACCGCAGGGACCACGTGCTCTGGTTTGATCGCAGAAAAAGGCGGCAGGGAGAAAGGCGTCAATAATGGATTGGTCATATGCGCTGTCCTGTTGAAAAGGGTGAATGAAGCGCGCGTCCGGCGCTTATGCATGAGATCTAAAATGGGGGATAGTTGGGGGAATTTCAATGACGGGCGGTGCGTCAGCCTGGGTATTGCTGCGATAAGTCCGCCCGTTGCCGGAAAAGCGCGACACGCAGTGCAGCGTGCCGGAAACCACATTACTGCCTTTTTTGCGCCATCTCCCAGGCCGCCGACAGATTCAACCGCTGCCAGAATTGCTGTTCGGGGGTGGTGCCGGATAGCGGGTAACCCGCCGGCAGCGCGGTGTTGACCATCAGCGCCCGACGCTGAGCCGCTGACAGATGCGGCAGGGCATCTTCCAGCAGCACTTCCGCCCCCTCCGGCACCTGTAAACGCGGCTGCGGACCCTTCTGCTGCGGCAGATCGTAGGTCATGGTGAAGCGAGAGAAATCACGCATCGCCGGATCGCGCCAGGGATCGTCTTTCACGCTGCTCTTCGCGCACTCGGCAAGCGATGTGCCGCAGGCCTTCGCCAGCGCGGCGCGCAGCTGATCGCGGGCTTCGTTAAATAATACCCGGTAGTGCGGATCGTTAAGATAGTGGGCCACGTTGCGCTCGGCCACCATTCGCGAGCCGATCACGTCCAGCGGGTAGTGGACGCCCAGCACGATGCGCGAGTAGCCATAGCGGGCGCCGCGCGCCACCAGCGCGTCGTAGCGTTCCGGGATCATCGCCGCCAGCAGCAACGCATCGGTATAGCCGGTGTTGGTGTGGCCGCTGGGGAACGAGCCGCCGTCGGCGGTGTAGGGCTGGTTATCTTTCACCACCACATCGTCAGGCACCAGGTGAATGGTGTTGCCCTGCACCAGAAACGGCCGCGGATTGTTGAAGTGCTTTTTCGCCTCGCCGGTGCTGACCTCCGAGGCTTTGATCAACGCTGCCGCTTTCCCCAGCGCGCCCTGGTCATAGGCGGTCAGAAACGCTTTGCCAAGGCGTGGCCCCAGCGCGTCGCTGAGGAAGTAGAGGTAGCTAATGCCTTCCGCATCGGCCAGCGCCTGACGGCGCGTGGTCTGCACGGCGTCGCGATTGATGGCGGTCACTGTCGCCAGATTCTGCTTCACGACGGTCTCCGGCAGGGTGCTGAACGCCGACAGCAGCGCAATGCCCGCCTGCTGGTTGGCCCGGGTCTGGAAGTCATAGCCGCTGGCCTTCAGCCAGGCGGTATCGGCCTGAGTTTGGTTTTGTTTGGTGTGCGCCAGCCGATCGCGGGTCAGCGTGGCGGCATCCCCCTGCAGAGCGTGGCGTAGCTGCGCCAGCGCCTGTTGCTCAAGATCGTCATACGCCTGGCTGGAGGCAGCCGGCGTCACGCTATTGGCGAGGGCCGCCGCCCTGTTCAGCGGGGTGTCTTTAGCCAGAACCGGTTGCGCCAGCAGCAGCGCGACGGCCAGCAGCGAGAGTTGCCTTTTCATTATTTTTCCTTTTATTCAAATAATTACCTTGCCTGTATCCGACGCTAGCGCGGCCGTTTGACGTTTTTATGACAGCGTTATGTTTTGCAACGCTTTTGGCAGAAATGAAACAGCGCGGCGGCGCAGCGGTAATCTCGGCCGATCTGCGGTAAACTATCGGTTAACTTGTTTACTTCCCGGAATCTCTGCATCCATGCTCAGTTATCGCCACAGCTTTCACGCAGGCAACCACGCCGACGTCCTCAAACACACCGTTCAGAGCCTGATCATTGAATCACTGAAAGAGAAAGAAAAACCGTTTCTCTACCTGGACACTCACGCCGGCGCGGGCCGCTATCAGCTGAGCGGCGAGCACGCCGAACGTACCGGCGAGTATCTTGAAGGCATCGCCCGCATCTGGCAGCAGGACGACCTGCCGGCGGAGCTGGAGCCGTATATTTCGGTAGTCGAACACTTCAACCGTAACGGCCAGCTGCGCTACTACCCGGGCTCGCCGCTGATTGCCCGCCAGCTGCTGCGCGAGCAGGACAGCCTGCAGATGACAGAGCTGCACCCGAGCGACTTCCCGCTGCTGCGCGCTGAGTTCCAGAAAGACAGCCGCGCGCGCGTCGATAAAGCCGATGGCTACCAGCAGCTGAAAGCCAAGCTGCCGCCGGTATCGCGCCGCGGTTTGATTCTGATCGACCCGCCGTACGAAATTAAAACCGACTATCAGGCGGTGGTCACCGGGATTAACGAAGGCTACAAACGCTTCGCCACCGGCACCTACGCCCTGTGGTACCCAGTGGTGCTGCGCGCGCAAATCAAACGCATGATCAAAGAGTTAGAAGCCACCGGCATCCGCAAAATCCTGCAGATTGAGCTGGCGGTGCGTCCGGACAGCGACCAGCGCGGCATGACCGCCTCCGGGATGATCGTCATCAACCCGCCGTGGAAGCTGGAGCAGCAGATGAATAACGTGCTGCCGTGGCTGCACAGCAAACTGGTTCCGACCGGCACCGGCCACGCCACCGTCAGCTGGATCGTACCGGAGTAATCGCAACCATCGGTGGAACCTTTTAAGCCTCGCGCTACAATCGCGGCAATCAACGATTAAGGACATATGGGCATGAGCAAACATTATGATTACCTCGCCATCGGCGGCGGTAGCGGCGGTATCGCCTCAATTAACCGCGCGGCCATGTACGGCCAGAAGTGCGCGCTGATTGAAGCCAAAGAGCTGGGCGGCACCTGCGTCAACGTCGGCTGCGTGCCGAAAAAGGTGATGTGGCATGCGGCGCAGATCCGCGAAGCGATTCATCTTTACGGCCCGGACTACGGTTTCGATACCACCATCAACCATTTTGACTGGGAGAAGCTGGTCGCCAGCCGTAGCGCCTATATCGACCGTATTCATACCTCTTACGACAACGTACTGGGTAAGAATAAAGTCGACGTGATCAAAGGCTTCGCGCGCTTTGTCGATGCCCACACCGTGGAAGTCAACGGCGAGATCATCACCGCTGACCATATCCTGATCGCCACCGGCGGCCGGCCGAGCCACCCGGATATTCCGGGCGTCGAATACGGTATTGATTCCGACGGTTTCTTCGAACTGCCGGCGCTGCCGAAGCGCGTGGCGGTGGTCGGCGCAGGCTATATCGCCGTTGAGCTGGCGGGGGTGATTAACGGCCTCGGCGCCGAAACCCACCTGTTCGTGCGTAAACACGCGCCGCTGCGCAGCTTCGATCCGCTGATCGTTGAGACCCTGGTGGAAGTGATGAACGCCGAAGGCCCGCAGCTGCATACCAATGCGATCCCGAAAGCGGTGGTGAAGAATGCCGACGGCAGCCTGACGCTGGAGCTGGAAGATGGCCGCAGCCAGACCGTTGACTGCCTGATCTGGGCGATTGGCCGCGAACCGGCGACCGACAACTTCAATCTGGCGGCAACGGGCGTTAAAACCAACGATAAAGGGTACATCATCGTTGATAAATTCCAGAACACCAACGTGCCGGGCATCTACGCGGTGGGCGATAATACCGGCGCCGTTGAGCTGACGCCGGTCGCCGTGGCCGCAGGCCGTCGTCTCTCCGAACGCCTGTTTAACAACAAACCGGAAGAGCATCTGGACTACAGCAACATCCCGACCGTGGTCTTCAGCCATCCGCCAATCGGCACCGTCGGCTTGACCGAGCCGCAGGCGCGCGAGCAGTACGGCGACGACGCCGTGAAGGTCTACAAATCTTCCTTCACCGCGATGTATACCGCCGTGACCTCTCACCGTCAGCCGTGCCGCATGAAGCTGGTGTGCGTCGGCCCGGAAGAGAAGATTGTCGGCATCCACGGCATCGGCTTCGGGATGGATGAGATGCTGCAGGGCTTTGCGGTGGCCCTGAAGATGGGCGCCACCAAAAAAGACTTCGACAACACCGTCGCCATTCACCCGACGGCGGCAGAAGAGTTCGTCACCATGCGCTAAGACGCGATCGCCGGATGATAAAAAGAAGCCCCCAGGGGCTTCTTTTTTTATGCTCAGGCCACGCCGTTATTGCCATGGCGCATAAACGCCGGGCGCTGATTGAGCGCCATATACCAGCGCTCCACGGCTGGCATCTCCGGATGGGCGAAAGGGGTCATTTTCCAGCGATGCACCGACAGCCCCAGCACGATATCGGCCAGGGTGAAGCGCTCGCCGGCTATCCACGCCCCGGTACGCTGCAGCTGCGCTTCAACAATGCGCACGCAGTGGGTCCAGGCGGCAATACTCTCTTTAATCGCCACCGGATCCTGAAAGCGCGGATCTTTACGCACCAGCCCCATAAAAGCATGGCGCCAGGCAGTATTGAACTCGGTCGCCTGCCAGTCCATCCAGTGCTCCACCTCGGCGGCGGGCTGCGGCTCGGCGGGCAGCAGATCCCAGCGCTCCGCTTTGCGCGCCAGATAGCGGCAGATACTGTTCGACTCCCAGAGCACGAAGTCATCGTCCAGTAGCACCGGCACCAGGCTGTTAGGATTCAGACGCTGAAACTCAGGCGTATCCAGGGGCTTAAATCCGCTGCCGTAATCTTCCTGCTGGTACGCCAGCCCGGCTTCCTCGCAGGTCCACAGCACTTTCCGTACATTAATTGAAGAGCGTTTACCCAGAATTGTTAGCATCGTCAGCGATTCCTCAGCCATAAAAGACAGTCCATTCACTCTACTCTATTGCCAGCCAGCAACAAGGCAGAGCGCTGGATAATGTGTATAGTTGATTCCAGCCTGTTTGCCGAAAAGGAACCCGACATGTTGACCCCTTTTACCGTTTTGATGCCTGCAAATATTCGTTTTGGCCGTGGTCAGGCCGAGAGCGCCGCCCCCTGGCTGGCACAACAGGGCGGCCCAATCCTGCTGGTGCATGGCGCCAGCCCGCAGCGGGCGGCGTTTCTCCGCCAGCAGCTGGAGGCGCTGCAGCTTGCGGTCACGACGCTGGCGATAAGTCGCGAACCCTGGCTTAGCGATATCGAGCAGGGCGTCCAGCTGGCGCGCGAGAAAGGGATCAGAGCAGTGGTCAGCCTCGGCGGCGGCGCGGTGATTGACGCCGGTAAGGCGATTGCGGCGCTGGTCCCCGCCGCCGGCCCTGTGATCGACTATCTGGAGGTGGTGGGAACGGGCCGTCAGCTGGAAGCCAGTCCCCTGCCGTTCGTAGCGATCCCCACCACCGCTGGCACGGGCGCGGAGGTCACCAAAAATGCGGTGATCAACGTTCCGGAACAGCAGCGGAAAGTGAGCCTGCGCGACGACCGAATGCTGCCTGACCTGGCGATTGTCGACCCGGCGCTAACCGACAACGCGCCGCGGAGCATCACCCTGAGCTCCGGCCTCGACGCCCTGACCCAGGTGATCGAGCCCTGGCTCTGCAGCCGGGCCACTCCCTTCACCGATGCTTTCTGCCAGCAGGCGATCCCGCGGGGAATTCGCGCGCTAAAAATCCTGATGGAACAAGAGTGTCCGGCCAGCCGCGACGAGATGGCCTGGGTCAGCCTGTGCGGCGGACTGGCGCTGGCGAACGCCGGGCTGGGGGTGATCCACGGCCTCGCCGGCCCGCTGGGGGGCCTGAGCCGCGCCTCGCACGGCGCCCTATGCGGCAGTTTGTTGCCGTTTGGCCTGGCGCTCAATGAGTCGCAGATCAACGACCCTGGCCTGCGCCAGCGCGTTAACGATGTCCGCCGCTGGCTGGCCGACGGGCTGGACGTCCCTGTGGATCAGGTCTGGGACAGTCTGCGGGAATGGAGCCATCGCGCTGGCCTTGGCACCCTGCGCGACCTCGGCGTAGCGCGCGATGCGCTGGAACCGGCGGCGCTGGCCGCCAGCACCTCCTCATCGATGAAGGCCAACCCGGTCAGCCTGAGCGGCGAACAGCTGCTGGAGATGCTGGAGGCGGCGTGGGAGTGAGCGCCCCGGGATAAAATTTTGTTGCATAATGAATGCTCCGAATTTCATCTGCGCCAGGATGTACAATTTTTAATTACTTATCAACAGCGTACTTTGAAATGGCAGCTTTTCTTCTCGGCGGAAAAGCGTGATCTCACGCACAGTTTGCTTCACACTCACCGAAGCGACTGTCTACGCTTAATAGACAAGGCCGGGTATGCCCGGCCCCGAACTCACGCTATCCGGAGGTCCGTATCGCTATGTTCAGCCAGAAATTACGCCACGTTGAAGACGACGAGTTAAGGATCGACATCGATCCCTGCTACGAAGCCGATCCGTACGAATTAAAGCTGGATGAGATGATAGACGCTGAACCGGAGCCTGAGGTGATCGAGGGGCTTCCGGCGTCCGATGCCCTCACCCCGGCGGATCGCTATCTTGAGCTGTTTACCAACGTGCAGAAATCACGCATTTTCGCGGACAGCAAAACCTTCCCCGACTGCGCGCCGAAACACGATCCGCTGGACATCCTGCGGAACTACCGCAAGGTCAAACGCCAGCCCGACTTCGATCTGCGGCAGTTCGTTGAGGACAACTTCTGGCTGCCGGAGAGCCAGAGCGACATCTATATCTCCGACCCCAGCCTGACCCTGAAAGAACACATCGACAAGCTGTGGCCGGTGCTGACCCGCGAGCCTCAGGATCATATCCCGTGGTCATCGCTACTGGCGCTGCCGCAGGCCTACATCGTGCCCGGCGGTCGCTTTAGCGAAACCTATTACTGGGACTCTTATTTCACCATGCTGGGGCTGGCGGAGAGCGGCCGGGAAGATTTGCTGAAATGCATGGCCGATAACTTTGCCTGGCTGATTGAAACCTACGGCCACATTCCGAACGGCAACCGCACCTACTACCTCAGCCGCTCGCAGCCGCCGGTGTTCGCCCTGATGGTCGAACTCTTTGAAGAGGATGGCGTGCGCGGCGCGAAGCGCTATCTGGACCATCTGAAGATGGAGCACGCCTTCTGGATGGACGGCGCCGAGTCGTTGATCCCGCACCAGGCGTATCGCCACGTGGTGCGTATGCCGGATGGCTCCCTGCTCAATCGCTACTGGGACGACCGTGACACGCCGCGGGATGAGTCGTGGCGCGAAGACGTGGAGACCGCCCGACACTCCGGGCGGCCCGCCAATGAAGTGTACCGCGACCTGCGGGCGGGCGCCGCGTCCGGCTGGGACTACTCCAGCCGCTGGCTGCGGGATATCACGCGGCTGGCCAGCATCCGCACGACGCAGTTTATCCCCATCGACCTGAACGCCTTCCTGTTCAAGCTGGAGACGACCATTGCCAACCTCTCCGGCCTGAAGGGCGATCGCGAGACGGAGGCGGCCTTCCGCCAGAAGGCCCAGGATCGGCGGGCGGCGGTCAACCGCTATCTGTGGGATGATGAGAACGGCTGTTTCCGCGATTATGACTGGCGCCGTGAACAGCTGGCGCTGTTTTCCGCAGCCAGTATCGTCACCCTTTACGTCGGCCTGGCGACCCACGAACAGGCAGAACGCCTTGCCGATGCGGTGCGGGCCCGCCTGCTCACCCCCGGGGGGATCATGGCCACCGAATACGAAAGCGGTGAGCAGTGGGATAAACCCAACGGCTGGGCGCCGCTGCAGTGGATGGCGATCCAGGGATTTAAACGTTACGGCCAGGATCCGCTGGGAGATGAGATTGCCTGGAGCTGGCTGCAGACGGTCAACCACTTTTACAAGCAGCATCACAAGCTGATTGAAAAATACCATATTGCCACCGGCGTCCCCCATGAGGGCGGCGGCGGGGAGTATCCACTGCAGGATGGCTTTGGCTGGACCAACGGCGTGGTGCGCCGACTGATTGGCCTGTACGGTGAGCCAACCTAGTCGGGCTGTTCCCGGCGGCTTTCTCCTGCTATGTTCAGAGGATTCGCCCTGCCCGGAACGACGCTTATGCCTGAACTTCTGACGCCGCGCCTGCGCTGCTCACCGCTGCAGCTGGACGACTGGTCGTTTTTTCTTTCCCTGCAGCAGGATCCGCAGGTCATGCTCTACGTCGCCGATCCCCGACCGCAGGCGGCCATCCGCGAGGCGTTCGATTCGCGGCTGCCGCCGTGGACGCCCGGGGATGAACACTGGCTGTGCCTGGTGGTGCGCGACAGGCTGACCCATACCCCGCTCGGCCTGACCGGCTACCAGCATCATCAGCGCGACATTGCCGAGGTTGGCTTTCTCTTCGCCCCGGCGGCGCAGGGTCGGGGCTACGGCTACGAATCGCTGCGCGCGCTGTGCGACTACGCCTTTACCACCGGCGGCGTCCGCCGCCTGACCGCCAGCGTCACCGCCGGCAACGAGGCGTCTAAGCAGTTACTGCTCAAAGCCGGCTTCCGGCTGGAGGGGGAGCTGCGGGAAAACTACTGGCTCAACGGACGCTGGCACAACGACTGGCTGTTCGGTCGGCTGCGTGGGGAGGGCGATGCGCCGTAGCGCACCGCCGGTCACAGGCTGGGGGCAGTCAGGATCAGAGGAACATCCCGCCCGAGACTTCCACACGCTGCGCGTTCATCCACGCCAGCTCATCGCTGAGCAGGGCGGCGATGGCGTCGCCGATATCATCCGGCAGCCCAACGCGCCCCAGCGCAGTCTGGGCGGCGATATGCCGATTCACCTCGGCGTTATCGCGCACCTCCCCGCCGCCAAAGTCGGTCTCAATGGCCCCCGGCGCGATGATGTTCACCGATATCCCCCGTCCGCCCAGCTCTTTCGCCTGATAGCGGGTCAGAACCTCCATCGCCCCCTTCATCGCGGCGTAGGCCGCATAGCCCGGCAGGGCAAAGCGCGCCAGGCCGCTGGAGACATTGAGGATACGCCCCCCATCCTGCAGGAGAGGCAGTAGACGCTGGGTCAGGAAAAACGGCCCTTTGAACTGGATATTCATCAGCTCGTCAAACTGCGCTTCGCTGGTCTCGGCGAAGGGCGCGTTGAGTCCGATCCCGGCATTGTTCAGTAAATAATCAAAGGTTGTGCGTCCCCACTTCTGCGCCAGCACCTGCGCCACCTCGCTGGCGAATGCGTCAAATGTTGTGGAATCGCCGACGTTCAGCGCTAATGCTGCCGCTTTGACCCCTTTTTGCTCTATTTCCGCCACCACGTCGAGGGCCGCCTGGCGGTTGCTGTGATAGGTCAAAAGAATATCGGTTCCCTTTGCCGCCAGCTTCAACGCGGCGTTTTTACCCAGACCGCGGCTGCCGCCGGTCACTAAAGCGATACGTTGTGTCATCAGAAGACCCCTTTCAGGTTGCGTTGTGATTGTGTTGTAGCTTATTAACTGCTCATGCAACAATAAATACGCTACATTGCGTTTTACTGTTTCATTAACAACAACAATAGGCGATCGGCATGGATAAAATTCATGCAATGCAGTTATTCATTCGCGTAGCGGATCTGGAGAGCTTCTCCCGCGCCGCCGAGACCCTGGCGCTACCTAAGGGTAGCGTCTCGCGACAGATTCAGGCCCTGGAAAGCCATCTTGGCGTGCGGCTCCTGCACCGCACCACCCGCCGGGTCCAGCTCACCCAGGATGGGATGGTCTACTACGAGCGGGCGAAAGATCTGCTGAGCAACCTCGACGAACTGGACGGCATGTTCCAGCACGATCCGGCGAGCATCAGCGGCCGGCTGCGGGTGGATATGCCGGTCGGTTTTGCTAAAAAAATGGTGATCCCGCATCTGCCGACTTTTTTACAGCAGTATCCGGGCATCGAACTGGAGCTGAGCAGCAGCGATCGGCTGGTGGACGTGATCCGCGAGGGGTTTGACTGCGTGGTGCGCGTCGGCGCGCTCAAAGACTCAGGGTTGATTGCCCGGCCGCTGGGCAAGCTGACGCAAATTAACTGCGCCAGCCCGGACTATCTGGCGCGTTTTGGCTATCCGCAATCCCTGGAGGATCTGGCGGATCATGCCCTGATCCACTACGCCAGCACCCTCGGGGTCCGTCCCCCCGGCTTTGAGGTAATGATCGACGGCGCGGTGCGCTGGGTAAAAACCGGCGGCATATTGACGGTCAACAGTACGGAAACCTATCAGGCAGCCTGTATCGCCGGGCTGGGGATTATTCAGGTGCCACGCACCGGCGTGCGCGAGGCGTTACGCGCCGGCGACCTGATTGAGATCCTGCCCCAGTACCGCGCCGAGCCGCTGCCGGTCTCGCTGATCTACCCGCACCGGCGCAATCTCTCCCGCCGGGTAAATCTGTTTATGGAGTGGCTGGGCGGACTGATGAAAGCGTATGTCGATTGAGCGGCGCGGCCGGAAAACGGGCGGCGGGGAGAGGCATTCCTGCAGGATACGGCATTTAAGGTATACTTTTTGCTGAATCTCGCTGTAAAAAAGGAAGAAATTACGTATGACGCCGGAAAACGACGATCGACGCCCGCCACAGGAACCGGATACGCAGCCGGAGAAAAGCAAAAGCACGCTCGAGGCCCTTAATGACACCGCCGTCGGGCAAAAAGCCAGCCAGGCGCTGAAGACCGTCACCGGAACGGCGGCCAAAGTGCAGCGCAACCCGGTGATCGCCCATCTGTTGCGCGCCGCAGAGCGCTTCAATGACCGGCTCGGCAATCAGTTTGGGGCGGCTATCACCTATTTCTCGTTCCTGTCGATGATCCCGATCCTGATGGTCTCCTTTGCCGCCGCCGGCTTCGTGCTGGCCTGGCACCCAACCCTGCTGCAGGACATTTTCGACAAAATTCTGCAAAACGTCAGCGACCCAACGCTGGCGGCAACGTTGAAAAACACCATCAACACCGCGGTGCAACAGCGCACCGCCGTCGGTCTGGTCGGCCTGCTGGTCGCCCTCTATTCCGGTATTAACTGGATGGGCAACCTGCGCGAAGCGATCCGCGCTCAATCGCGCGACGTCTGGGAGCGCCGGCCGCAGGACGAGGAGAAAATCTGGGTCAAGTACTTCCGCGATCTTATCTCGCTGATCGGTCTGCTGGTGGCGCTGATTATTACGCTGTCCATCACCTCCGTCGCCGGCTCCGCCCAGCAGATGATTATCTCCGCGCTGTATCTCGACAACATTGAATGGCTGAAACCCGCCTGGCGGCTAATCGGCCTCGCCATCTCGATTTTTGCCAACTATCTGCTCTTTTTCTGGATTTTCTGGCGCCTGCCGCGCCATCGTCCGCGGCGCAAGGCCCTGTTTCGCGGCACGCTTATCGCGGCGATTGGCTTTGAAATCATAAAAATCGTCATGACCTGGACGCTGCCGGCGCTGGTGAAATCCCCCTCCGGGGCGGCGTTCGGATCGGTGCTGGGGCTGATGGCCTTTTTCTATTTCTTCGCCCGCCTGACGCTATTCTGCGCCGCGTGGATCGCCACCGCGGAGTATAAAGACGACCGGCGGATGCCGGGCAAAACCCACCGCTGAGGTATTGCGAGGATGAATAAAAGAGGCAAAATTCATCCTCGCGCTTGATTTCAGCAGATAAATCCAGCATGTAACTTTTATTTAACTCAAAACTGGTTTTATTCTCTATCTTTTTAATTGTGTGAAGCATTTCATAGAACTATTTTTACTGGTGTAAAAATTATCCGCTTTTTGCCTCTTTTTTGCCCATTTTCCGCGTTTGTTACAGATTGAAATGTCCCTGTGGCTGTGGCTATATGGCTTTTCGTTCGCGCAAAAATAAGAAAGATCTATGCAAGCCACAGCCACCACTCTCGAAAACACGCAGGAAACCGCCCCGGTCAACTCACGCAACAAGGTTGTTGTCGCCTCGCTCATTGGCACCGCCATTGAGTTTTTCGACTTCTACATCTATGCCACCGCCGCGGTCATCGTCTTCCCGCATATCTTTTTCCCGCAGGGCGATGCCGCTGCGGCCACCCTGCAGTCGCTGGCCACCTTCGCCATCGCCTTCGTCGCCCGGCCGATCGGCTCCGCGCTGTTTGGCCACTTCGGCGATCGCGTCGGCCGCAAGGTCACCCTCGTGGCCTCGCTGTTAACCATGGGGATCTCCACCGTGGTGATCGGCCTGCTGCCCGGCTATGAAAGCATTGGCATTGTCGCGCCGATGCTGCTGGCGCTGGCGCGCTTCGGTCAGGGCCTTGGCCTCGGCGGGGAATGGGGCGGCGCAGCGCTGCTGGCTACGGAAAACGCCCCGGCGCGCAAGCGCGCCCTGTACGGCTCCTTCCCGCAGCTGGGCGCGCCGATCGGCTTCTTCTTCGCCAACGGCACCTTCCTGCTGCTCTCCTGGCTGCTGACCGACCAGCAGTTTATGGAGTGGGGCTGGCGCGTGCCGTTTATCTTCTCTGCGGTGCTGGTGATCATCGGTCTGTATGTTCGCGTCTCGCTGCATGAGACCCCGGTCTTCGCCAAAGTGGCGGCGGCGAAAAAACAGGTCAAAATCCCGCTGGGTACCCTGTTGACCAAACACGTCCGGGTGACGGTGCTGGGCACCTTCATCATGCTGGCCACTTATACCCTGTTCTACATCATGACCGTCTACTCGATGACCTTCAGCACCGGCGCGGCGCCGAATGGCCTGGGTCTGCCGCGTAACGAAGTGCTGTGGATGCTGATGATGGCGGTGATTGGCTTTGGCGTAATGGTGCCTGTCGCCGGCCTGCTGGCGGACGCTTTTGGTCGTCGCAAGAGCATGATTATCATCACCACGATGATTATTTTGTTCGCCCTGTTCGCCTTTAAACCGCTGCTGGGCTCCGGCAATCCGCTGCTGGTCTTCGCCTTCCTGCTGCTGGGCTTAAGCCTGATGGGACTGACCTTTGGCCCGATGGGCGCGCTGCTCCCGGAGCTGTTCCCGACGGAAGTGCGCTACACCGGCGCGTCGTTCTCCTATAACGTGTCGTCGATCCTCGGCGCTTCGGTCGCGCCGTACATTGCCGCCTGGCTGCAGGGTAACTACGGTCTCGCGGCGGTCGGCACCTATCTGGCGGCGATGGCGGCGCTGACGCTGATCGCCCTGCTGCTGACCCACGAGACCCGCCACCAGTCGTTGTGATCCTTCGCCCTGACGCCCCCGGCGTCAGGGCTCTCCTCTACTTTTTCATCTGCGACAAAATGGTCCGACACTGGTTGCTATCGCCCTCCGCCGGGGAGATCAGCGCCAGCAGCGCGGCGGCCGGCGTCACCAGGGTTGCCAGCGCCGCCGCTACCGCGCCGCGGACAATCAGCGGCCCGGCCTTCACCCCCGCCTGCGGCGATTTAAAGGTGCCCCGGACATACAGCGGGGAACGCAGGGTGATCACCCGAAAGCCTTTGCTTTCCGGATCGATGGTCAGGTCCAGCTGCTCGGAGGCGAAGCTGGCGGTCCCGGTCACATTGATCAGCGCGTTTTCTGTATCGAAGGCAAAAATCTGCGGCCGGGCGACGCCGTTGGTTACGTCGATATTGGCCGCGGCGCAGTTCACCCGAACCTCCTCATCGCCAAAAATCTGGCCGATCAGGTAGTTACCGACGTTAAGACCGAGGATTTCCATCAGGTTGCGACTGATCAGTCCGTCGTTCATCAGCAGCTTCAGGTTACCGTTGCTGTTGCCGAGCAGGGCCGCCACCGAGTTGCCGCTGCCGCGCAGCTGGACGTCGCCATTCATCTCGCCGAGGGTTTTCTGCATCATCTCGACGTTTGGCATCAGCGCCTTCAGCTTCAGGCGTCGCGCCTGCAGATTGGCCTCACCCTGCAGCGGCTTTTTATCGCCCTGCAGGTGTACGCTGCCGGCAATCGACCCGTTGGCCAGGCCAAAGCGCACCGGCTGCAGGCGCAGGTCACCATCCTCCAGAATCACATGGGTCGACAGATCGCTGATCGGCAGGGTGCCGCCGTGCTCAATTCTCCGGCCCTTAAAGCGCACATCGGCATCCATCACCTGCCACTTGTCGGTTTCAAAGCGGTCCGCCGGCAGCACTTTACCCGCCGGCTGCGGCCGGTCACCCGCCTGGCGCGAAGCGCTTTTCTTCGTTCCTTTGCCGGAATCGACGCCGATTAATGGCCCGAGGTCCGCCAGACGCAGCTGCTTCGACTCCATATCGCCGCTGAGTTTCGGCCGCGGCTTGCCGGTGGTGTAGGTCAGGGAGCCATGAATGTCGCTATCGCCGATTCGGCCGTTAAAATTCTGATAGTTAAAGCGCATGCGGTTTTTTTGCGTAAAGTCGGCGCGCAGGCGGCCGTCGGTGGAGAATGACGGCGTCTCCGGCAGCAGCACGCCGGTCAGGTCGTAGAGATCGCGCAGCGAGTCGCCGGCGAATTTTAGCCGCAGGTCAATGCCGCCGACGTTGAGCGGGTCGCTGACCGTGCCGCTGAACGCTACCCGGGTGTTACCGGAGTGGAAGTCGCCCTGCAATGGGAAGGGGGCGCTTGCGCTGCGCAGGGCCAGCATGCCGCCGATTTTCCCGTTGCCGGTGACCGGCTGGCCCTTGTAGCGGCCCTTCAGCGACAGACCAAAGACATAGTCGCCTGGTTTCGCCGCGCTATGGCGATCCTTTGTGCCGGTCACTTCGCTGAACGGCAGCGGTTTGCCGAGGGGATCGACGAGGATGGTGATATCGCTGCGGGTGATCTTGTCGTCAATGGCGATAGTCCCGCGATCAAAGAGAATATTATCGAGGCGAAAGGACCAGCTGGAGGGCGCGCTGTCGCCCGGAGTACGCTTATCGCCCGCCAGCTGAAAGGTCCAGTTATTGTTGTCTTCCGCCAGGCGGATCAACCGTACGTCGGGCTGCTCCAGCTTGATCCACGGCAGGTACACCGTTTTGCTCAGCAGCGCCAGCGGGGCAAGGGTCGCCTCCACCCGCGGCAGATGGATCATGGTCACCTGGGGAATGGCCGGCGGGTTGCCCAGCACGATATCCTCCGCGTGTACGTGGGGCCACGGGATCCAGCTGCGCCAGCCGCGCTCGTCCGGCTGCCGTTCCCAGACCACGCCGAGATCGCCGCGGATGGCGAACGGGCGGTTAAGTTCGGCGGACACTTTCTGATTGATCGTCGGCTTCAGCCGGTTCCAGTCAAAGGTGGCCAGCACGATAAAGAAAAGAACGATCAGCAATAGTATCGTTCCTGTGATGATAACCAACGTTTTACGGGTTCTGCTCATCCCTACTCCGCTCCTTTTGCATCACGTCAGTCCTGAATATAGTCAAAAAGCGGCGTTTATCTTGGAAATGCGCTTTTCGTCACATTACGCGCGTCAGGTCAAAAAAATAATGGAACGATGTTTTAATATGATTGACCAGCAAAACAGCGCAGCGCACACTAGCGCTTATATCGATTCCATTGCAGGTTCTGGCTATGTCTAAAAAAATTGCCGTTATTGGCGAATGCATGATTGAGCTGTCAGAGAAAAACGGGGCCGTTAACCGCGGCTTTGGCGGCGATACCTTAAACACCTCGGTCTATATCGCGCGGCAGACGGATGCCAGCGCATTGAGCGTCCACTACGTCACCGCCCTGGGAACCGATGCGTTCAGCCAGCAGATGCTCGACAGCTGGCAACAGGAAAACGTCAACACCGATCTTATCCAGCGGATGGCCGACCGCCTGCCGGGGCTGTATTACATTGAAACCGATGACACCGGCGAGCGCACCTTCTACTACTGGCGCAACGAGGCGGCGGCAAAGTTCTGGCTGGAGAGCGATCGCGCGGCGGCGATTTGCGAAGAGCTGGCCACTTTCGACTATCTCTATCTGAGCGGCATCAGTCTCGCCATTCTCAGCCCGGCCAGCCGCGACAAGCTGTTCACGCTGCTGCGTGAGTGCCGCGCCAACGGCGGCAAGGTGATCTTCGACAACAACTATCGTCCGCGCCTGTGGGCCAGCCAGGCGGAAACGCAGCAGGTCTATCAGGAGATGCTCGCCTGCACCGATATCGCGTTTCTGACCCTCGATGATGAAGACGCGCTGTGGGGAGAAAAACCGGTTGCTGAGGTGATCGCCCGCACCCACGCCGCCGGCGTGGAAGAGGTGGTGGTGAAGCGCGGCGCGGATGCCTGCCTGGTCTCGGTTAGCGGGCAACCGCTGCGGGAAGTGCCGGCCGTCAGGCTGGCCAAAGAGAAGGTGGTGGATACCACCGCCGCCGGAGACTCCTTCAGCGCCGGCTACCTGGCCGTTCGCCTGACCGGCGGCGATGCCGAATCCGCCGCCAGACGCGGACACCTGACCGCCAGCACGGTGATCCAGTATCGCGGGGCGATCATCCCGTGGGAAGCGATGCCGCAGTAATTCTCCGCACAAAGCGCTCTCCGGCCGCCGCTGGCGCGCCGGAGAGGCGTTAGGTTACTGCCCCGGCGGGATGTCGCTGGCCTCGCTGTGGGCGTCAACCGTATCGGCGCTGCCGCTAGCCGCCGTGGCCGCCGGATTCGGCGCCATCAGTTTTTCCCAGGTGGCCTGCAGTTCCTTCATATTGTATTCCGGTTCGCCCTTCGGCTGTTGCAGCACCAGCGCCATGTCCTGCGAGAGCTGCTGGCGCAGATACTGGTTCAGCATGTCCACCGTCAGGGAGTTGAGGAACTCCTGACGCAGCTTCTGGTACTGCTCCGGCGCGATGTCCACCACCTGATTCTGCAGGGAGCGCATGCGCTGGCTCATCAGAATGTCGGTGTCAGTGCGCGCATAGGTGGCAAACAGCTTCTGCAGCTCGAGGCTTTTCTGAGCGATAAGCGCGTCAAACTCCTCCTGAGGCAGCCCGTTGTCCCGCACTTTCGCCAGCTCGCGCGAAACCACGCTCAGGTTGTTGTTCAGGCGCTCGCCCGGGGAATCGATGTTGATGGCGCACTGCGCGCGCTGATATAGCACCCGGCAGTCAAAGCCAAGGCCAATATCCTTCACGTTATTTTTGCTCAGGCTCTGCTGCACGTGCCAGAACAGCGCTTCACGGGCGAGATCGTCACGCCAGTAGCGCTGCAGCGCCGCGGAGTCGCGGATCGGCTGCCATGGCGCATCCCACATGATGGACAGTTTGTCCTGACGCACCGCGTTGGTCATGATGCTGACCGGCACGGTAGGCAGCGGCGATAAGGTCGGCACCGCTGCGGGGGTTTCCCGCTTGCCCTTCAGATCGCCAAAGGTCTTATTGATTTGCTCGGCAACGCTGCGGCTGTCGACATTCCCCACCACGATCAGCGTCATGGCGTCGGGGGTGTACCATTTTTGATAAAAGTCTTTCAGCTGCGCCACGTCGATCGGCTGCTTCAGCGGCGCGGCGGGGTCATGGCCCAGCATGGTGGACCCTTTCAGGCGATAGCGCCACCAACCCTCTTTGGTATCCAGTGGCCAGGTCGCCACCATGTCGCTGCCCTGCAGCGCATGATTGATCGATTCAGGCGTAATGGCCAGTTTACCGCTGGCGTCCGCCAGCCAGCTCAGCGCCTCTTTCAACAGATCGTTGCGGTTATTGGGCAGGCTTAGATTAAACATCGTGTAATCGTAGGAGACGATGGCCGGCGGCAGAGGACGCTTCGGGTCAATACTCTGCTGCCATAAAGAGCGCGCCTGCATCGTCGGCAGGCTGCCGCTTTGCGTCAACGCCAGGCGGGGAATAAAGCGGCTGAAACCGCTCTGCTGAGTGCTTTCGCTCAGCGAGCCAATATTGACGGACAAACGGACTTCGATACGGTCGCTGGGACGTTGCGGCGTGGCCAATACCTGCCACGACAAACCATTCGCTAAGGTCCCTTGTTGCCAGGCCGGATCAGGCTGGAGCGCTTCTGCCTGCACATAACCGGCCGCCGCTACCATCAGCAAACCGCCCGTTAAGAGTTTAATTGTTGTGCCCTGCATGTGAACCCCTGATGAACATTCCTGGTTACAACAGCACCCCACTGACGGGCTGCCGAAAAAAGTGAGAGTGAAATACGTCGGTTAGACCACACGGAGACGAAAATGTCGCATGACAACGTAAAATAATCATTTCGTGTCATTCCCGCCGGGCGGGAATGACCTCTAATTATGCGCAGGAGGCCGTACTCCAGCAAGGGAGTACGGGCCTAAGAGGAGGATTTAAGAGGATAATTCGTGCGTTTTGTTCGCCGGAACACGGTTATTCAGAACGTCATCCATCTGTTTGGCATCCAGTTCTTTCACCCATTTCGCCACCACCACCGTGGCAACACCGTTACCCACCAGGTTAGTCAACGCGCGGGCTTCGGACATAAAGCGGTCGATACCGAGGATCAGCGCCAGACCAGCCACCGGTAAATGACCGACGGCCGAGATGGTCGCCGCCAGCACGATGAAGCCGCTGCCGGTCACCCCTGCCGCCCCTTTCGAGGAGAGCAACAGCACCACCAGCAGGGTGATCTGATGGAAAATATCCATATGGCTGTTGGTCGCCTGGGCGATAAAGACTGCGGCCATCGTCAGATAGATAGAGGTGCCATCGAGGTTGAACGAATAGCCGGTCGGGATCACCAGGCCTACCACCGATTTACGGCAGCCCAGCTTCTCCATCTTGTCGAGCATTCTCGGCAGCGCCGATTCTGATGAGGAGGTCCCCAGCACAATCAGCAGCTCTTCCCGGATATAGCGGATAAATTTGAAGATGCTGAAGCCGGTAGCCCGGGCGATGCTCCCCAGCACCACCACCACGAACAGGATACAAGTGATATAGAAGCAGATAATCAGCTGCCCCAGCTGCACCAGGGTGCCGACGCCATATTTACCGATGGTAAAGGCCATGGCTCCGAAGGCGCCGATCGGCGCCAGGCGCATGATCATATTGATAATGCCGAAGATAACCTGGGAGAAGCTTTCAATGACGTTGAAAATCAGCTGGCCCTTGCTGCCCAGGCGGTGCAGGGCAAAACCAAACAGGACGGCGAACAGCAGAACCTGCAGAATGTTGCCGCTGGCGAAGGCGCCAATGACGCTGCCCGGGATCACATCCAGTAAAAAGGCCACTACCCCTTGATCTTTAGCCTGCTCAGCGTACACCGCCACCGCTTTCGCATCGAGCGTCGACGGGTCGACGTTCATCCCGGCGCCCGGCTGCACCACGTTGACGATAATCAGACCGATAATCAGCGCGATGGTGCTGACCACTTCGAAATAGAGCAACGCCACCGCCCCGGTACGGCCAACGGCTTTCATGCTTTCCATCCCGGCGATCCCCGTCACGACGGTACAGAAGATCACCGGAGCAATCACCATTTTAATCAGCTTAACGAAGGCGTCGCCGAAGGGTTTCATTTGCGCGCCCAGTTCCGGGTAAAAATGGCCCAGCAGAATACCGATCGCTATGGCCGTCAGCACCTGGACATAGAGGCTTTTAAAAATAGAGGTTTTCATAGGGTGTCCTTTGGGAATAACCACAGAGCAAGAAGGGATATTTGACGTCTGTGGCTTAAAAATAACACCCTGGAAACATTTCAGAAATAACTAACGCCGAAAGTGCAACGCAATTGTTAAAATCTTTGAGCTGACTCGCACAAGTCAACAAAACATTTACAAATTTGCATCCTCCCGGGCCGAGGAGAGATAGCGAGCGCTGAATGCCTCCTGCGGCAAAGCGCAACCGAACAGATGGCCCTGGAGCACCTCGACGCCGGCGGCTTGCAACCAGCGGCGCTGGGCGTCGTTCTCCACCCCTTCCGCCACGATACGCAGCGACAGGCCGCGCGCGAGCTGGATCATCGCCGGCACCATGCTGACATCCTCCGGCAGCATATCGATGAATACTTTATCGATTTTCAGAATATCCACCGGCAGGGCCTTCATCTGCTGCAGCTGGTGCAACCCGGCATAACCCATGCCAAAATCATCCAGCGCAATCTGTACCCCGGCCTCGCGCAGCGGGCGCAACCGGGCCATCACATCCTGCGGATCGTCCATCCGGCAGCTCTCCGTCACCTCGAGGATGAGGGTGCCCGGGGCGATGCGGTAGCGGGCGATCAGCTTTAGCATCTCCTCGCCGCGGTCGTGTTCCAGCAGCTGGAGCAGGGAAACATTGACCGACAGCGGCAGCATAATCCCCTGGCTTTGCCAGGCCGCCAGCTGGCGGCAGGCCTCTTCCATCACCCAGTAGCCGACCGGGATAATCAGCCCGCAGGACTCAATGCGCTCAATCAGCGACGGCGGTAGCGACCAGCTGCCATCCGCCTGCCGCTGGCGCAGCAGTACCTCGGCGCCGCAGATCTCGCCGCTGGCGCAGGCCACCTGCGGCTGCAGCCAGATCGCGAACTGCTGGTTATCGAGCGCGGTCATAATGTCGTGCTCTTCCATCAGGCGGCGCTGAGCCTTTTCCATCTGCTCGGGATCGAAGAACTCGATCTGGTTTTTGCCTTTACGTCGTGCGGTGACAGCGGCCGACACCGCGCGCCGGTAAAACTGCTCGGCGCTGAGCCCGGCGTGGAACATGGCGATCCCGACGCTGGCGTAGGGGCGCAGCTGCAGCCCATGCAGCGGTAAACGCTCATTAATAATAGTGAGCACTTGCTTACTTAACGTTACCGCCTGCCACGGTTCGGCGAGGCCATCGGCGAGAATCGCGAAGTCATACCCGCTCACCTGAGCCAGCACCATCTGCGGCGGGATCGCGGCCCGCAGCTTCTCCACCAGCGTCAGGAGCAGCATTTCGCGCTGACTCTCCTTGAGGACCCCGGCGGCGTCCTGCAGGGTTTCACAGGCGACGACGATCAGCGCGGCGCTCTGCGGGCGGGCCACCGTCTGCTCCAGCATCGCCAGCAAAAAGGCTTTATTCGGCAGCTCGGAGACCGGGAAGCGGGTCGACTGGATGGACAGCTCATCATGCTGGCGGACCAGGCTCTGCTGGTTGCGGTTATAGCTACGCACCAGCATACCGATCTCGTCGTCATGGTGCAGGCGCGGCAGGGTCAGCTGATGGCCAAGACGCTCCTGCTGGGAGAGATCGTTCAGCTCGCGGGCGATACGCCGCAGAGGGCGAACCATCAGCCGGTTGATGCACCAGGTGAGCGCCACCGTCAGCATCAGCACCAGAAGTAAGTAAGCAGTCACTAACGTGGCAAGGGCGCTCATGACGAATTTATACATGCGATAGGAGTCGGCCTGCAGCACCAGATAGGCCAGCGGCTGCGGGTTGGCCGGTCGCTCCAGCGAATAAATGGGCAGCGAAATCTGCACCGGCAGCTCAAACAGCCGGGTGACGGTTACCGGCACCGGCCGCTCGGGGATAAATCGCATCCGCAGCGCCTGGAACTGGTTCGGCAATACCACATCCGCCCGGCTGACGATGCCAGCAGGCTGGATACGGCTTAAAATGGCTTCCGCTTCCGGAATATCGGCTTTCAGAATAGCCGCAGACAGCGGTTCGCGAACGGATCGCGCGATACTTTCTAACTGCGTGGCCGTGGTAAAGCGACTCTGTTGCACAAAGTGAAACAGCAAAATAGTGCAAAAAACCAATACAAAGGCCATGGACACGCTCGCGACCATCGCCATCTGTTTGATTGTAAGTGAACGGCTGACGCGCAACGGTGTTCTCCACTGATACTGAATACATACCCGGTATCAATCCTTCAATCCCGGTCGTTTCAGGCTGATTATATACTTAAATCCTTCGCCCACGCCCGCGAGGGATGAAGTGACGGGATATTTCCGCGCGGTGGCGCGGACGCCGGGATACATCCCCGACGGCCAACGGTGGGCAACGCCTCACGAGTATACGCGAAGCGCGTCGCGGAGTGGCGCTCTGTAACGTAATTCAGCCTATTCTGCTACCAGTCGGCGTAGGGCACCAGCGGCTGGGGCGGCATATCCAGATCCCCCTGCCAGCCGGCCGCCGAGTAGCGGACGTAAAGCAGCGCATGGCTCGGGGTGTAATCCTTCGCCTGCTGAATATCGACCGCGGCGCCGACGAACCAGTTGCTGGTCACCCGCCGCTCCACCAGCGCTCTGGCGGTGTAACCGAATCCATGGCTGCTGCTCCCCTCCTCCGTCAGCTCGCTGGCGCGCTGCCGGTAGTCGGACGGGATCAGGTTCAGCAGCGGATAGCGGGCTTGCGTCTGGGTGCGCGAATGGGACCATGACACCGACCCGCCGAGCTCCCAGGACCAGTTCTCGGTGCGCTGACGCCAGGTCACCGGCACGGCGAACGAGAGATACTCCTGTGGGCTGTAATAGCCGCCCTGGCCGAGGGTGTAGCCGCTGAGATCTTTGTCGTAGTGCCAGATCATATTGTTGAGGCCGACGGTGAGGCGACGATTATTCTCGTTGATGACCTTGTAGTAGTACCCGGTCATCCAGCGCACGCGCCAGTTATCCGCCACGTTTTTACCGGTCAGCGAGTCGGCGCCCAGCGAGGACCAGATGCCGTGAGCCTCCCCGCGATCGTAGCTCAGGCTCAGGCCGCCGCCGTCGGCGCGGACGCCGCCCCAGGTGGCGCCGGTATGGCTACTGCTGTCCTTCTGCCCGCCAAAGGAGAGCAGCGAGCTGGAGATAGGCCGCCGGTGGACGTTGACCGTGTACCCCACCGGCCCGACGTCGCTGCTGTAGCTCAGCCCCCCCACCACATCGACGACATTGAAGCCCATCGGCGTGGTGCCGATATCCCCGCTCCAGGTGTCATTCTTCCAGCCGACCGCCACGCTGGCCCCGCTGTCGGTCTGATTTTTACTGCCGCTGGTACAGGCGATCTCCCCGCAGGTGCCCCAGCTGGGCGAGTAGCTCCCGTCGCTGTGGGTGGAAAAGCTGCCGGCATCCATATTGACCAGGTCGGTGCGGAAGAACATCCGGCCATCCGCCAGCGGAGCATCCACCTGCAGCATGGTGGTATGCGCCTTCAGGTCGGAATAGCCGCCGGTGCCGCTGGAACCCCAGAAGTCATGTTCCAGGGTGACGTTCAGATCCTGCTGACGATAAAGGTCGGCGGCATCGCTGCGGATCCCGCGCTTCAGCCAGTCATCATGGCTGTCGTTGCGCGTCAGCCGCGTAAAAGTATCGTTATCCTGCGGCTGCGCGGGGGTAATGCCGGAGGCCACCATCGCTTCCCGGTAGTGCGTCAGCGCCTGCTGCGGCGCCCCGCTCTGGGTGGCAAAGCGCGCGGCATCGCGCAGCACCAGCGCGCTCTCCATCGAGGGCGGCTGCGCCTTCGCCTGCGGCACAATCTGATTAAAAATCCGTTGCGCGTCAGCGGTATCGCCAAGGCCAGCTCGCGCCAGCGCCACCCGCCGCTGCATGTTCATGGATTCGGTCTCTGCGCCTTTCAGCTGCATGACCTGCGCCCGGGCGGCCGGTTTATCGCCCTCGGCCAGGTAGACTTCCGCAAGGCCGAGGCGCGCATCGCCGTTGTCGGCCTCCTGACGCAGCACCCGCTGATAGTCGGCAATCGCCGTCTGGCTGTCTCCGCGCTGCTGCGCCCAGTCGGCCAGCGTCAGATCATAGCGCACCGAGGCGGGCTGCCGTTTGATGAGGGCGATCGCCTGGGCTTCGTTACCGCTGTCGCGCAGCTGGTTGGCCTGGCGCAGCACCCGGTCGCTTTGCAGGCGCGCTTCGAGTTCACGAATGTTATCCGTCCACGCGCTGCGCGGCAGAGCGGCGATTTGCGCCAGAGCCAGATCGTCCTGGTCGTTCCCCGACAGGTAGAGTCCCGAGGCGTAGACCCGTTCGGCGTCCTGCGGCTGGCGGTTGACCATCGTCCGCATCAGCGCGTCGGCCTCCTGGCGTTCGCCGGCGCTGACCAGATCCCGCGCCAGACGGTAGGTTATCCAGACGCTGTCCGGATCCAGCGCCAGGCGCCGACGCTGAACTTCCGCCGCCTGCGCCCAGTTGCCCTGGCTCTCCAGAGCCTGCGCCTGTTTCTCCAGCCGGTCGTTAGTCAGGCTGCGCTCAATATCATCGATACTCCGCCGCTGAGCGGGAGGGAGGCCGGCGATCCAGGCGCTGGCTTTCTCCGGCGATTCGGCGCGATAGAGGTTGGCCAGGCCGCGCACCGCCAGGTTATTGCCGCGATCCAGGCGCAACGCCTGCTGGTAATAGCGCTCCGCCGCCGCCGCCTCTTTGCGCGCCGCCGCGACGTCCCCCAGCCCCAGCACGGCATAGCTGTCGGTGCGATCGACCCGCTGCGCCTGGGCATAATAGTTCTGCGCCTGCGAAAGCTGGCCGGCTTTCAGGGCGTTATCCCCCTGCTTTATCAGCAGCCAGTAGCGGTTAGTTTGCAGCAGGCTGTCCCACTTGCCGCGGTTCGGGCTGTCAGGGTCCATGGCAATCGCTTTACTGAGCTGCGCCACTGCCCGCGCGCGGTCGCCGCGCTGGGAATAGGCCTGGCCGAGAGCGCCCACCGCGTCGCTGTCGCGGCTGTCGGCCTGAACGGCTTTCTGCAGATCCGCGACCGCCTGCGTGGTATTCCCGGACTTGACCGCCGCCAGCCCTTCCGAGCGGGCGCGGAAAGTCGGATCCTGCAGCTGCGCCTGCTGTTGGTCGAGCAGAACGCGGGCGTTCGCCGCCACCGAGCCGGTGGGAAACTGCAGAAGAAATTGCTGCAACGCCTGCACGCTGGCCTTGCTCACCGGCATGCTTTTCACCTCACTGAACCACATATCGGCGGCGATACCGCGTCCCGAGGCCGATCGGGCCATCTCCGCCAGATAGGCGAACCCCTCCTGCGGTTTGTTATCGGCGAACATCTGCTTCGCCAGCGAAGTCAGCAGGCTGACGTTGCCCGGCGCGCTGGCGTTCAGTTTTTTCAACTGGCTGACGCCTTCGCTATGGCGGGACGGCAGGCGCGCCACCAGCGTCCAGTATTCAATGGCGACGTCAACGTCATCCGGCACCCCGCCGTACAGTTTTTCATAGGCGGCGATGGCTTCATCGACCTTCCCGGCCACGCCCAGCAGTCGCGCCTGCTGCAGCGCCTGGCGGCCCTCGCCGGTATTGCTTTTCATCTCATTGCGCGACGCCTTCAGCTCCGGGGAGTCCGGCGCCAGCTTCGTCAGTCGTTCCAGCTCTTTTTGCGCCCCGGCGGCATCCCCCTGACGCAGCAGATAGCGCATCCGCGCGGCAATCAGCTCCGGGTTGTTGGGATCAATCAACTCCAGACGGTACAGCGACTGGCGCACCAGGTCTTCACGATTGCTGGCCTCACCGAGGCGGACCTGCTCCAGCAGATGCTCCTGGGCAGGCGTCGTCGCCGCCTGCGCTAACGGCAGCAGCGCAACGCCGAGGGACAGCGTGAGTAAACTTAGTGAGAGCTTGCGCATTCCTGGTTCCAGTCAGGTTGTAATTCACCGCTCGCCGTGAAACGAAAACGGTGTTGATCCCAACCCTGGCCGAACAGCGTCAGAACTGCGCTGTAGTAGGCATCCGCGCCGGGATAGTTATCGGCGACGCGCTGGCGTTGCACCGACCGGGCCTCGTCGTCCTGTAAAAACGGCAGCATTGCCGCGGAGAAGCCCACTGGCCCCTGACCGCTGGTTTTGCCGGTGGCGATATTCACTTTCTCCGGGGGTACCCCCTGCTCCGTGGTCTGCGCCGCCATCGGCGCGAAGCGTTGCAGCAGACGCGCTTTCTGCTTATCGCCATTATGGAGCATGCCCACCCACAGGTAGACGCGAATCGCGTCATAGCTGCCGATCGGCGGCTTTTCGGTTTTCAGCTGCCAGCCTTTCCCTTTCTCATAGCGCACCCAGTCCGGGGTAAAGCCTTTCGGCGCGGTCTCCAGCAGCAGGCGCAGGTTACTGTCGCGCAGCGCGGGCCACGGCGCGCCAAAACGCACAAAGTAGGTGGCCAGCTGCGGCGGAAGATAGCTGGGGTTAAACCGCCAGCCGCTGTCATCGGCAAAACCGACTTTTCCCGGCAGCAGCATCGTGCCGAGGCCCGGCACCGCCACCGTCTCTTCAGCGACAATCCGCGCCAGCAGGGCTTTTCCGGTCTCGGTGTACTGCGGCTGTTGCCACAGGCGGCCCGCCTCCAGCAGCGCCCAGGCTATCCACAGATCCGAGTCGGACGCCGAGTTGCTGTCCAGCAGGGTCCACTGCTCATCGTCCTTTTTGCCCCACAGCCAGCCCGGCAAATGTTGTTTCAGATCGCCTTCCGCCAGGTTGTTCTGCGTCCAGGTCAGCAGTTTGTCGAACCCTGCGCGATCGTTGGCCGCCAGGGCGAAAAACAGGCCATAGCTCTGTCCTTCCGAGGTGGAGATTTTGCGCGCATCGCTGGGGTCAATCACCCGTCCCTCGGGGCTGACGTACGCTTGTTTAAACTGCTCCCAGGCGGGCCACTGGCAGGCGGCGCCCACCTGGCCCGCCGCCAGCAGCAGCGCCGAGAGCACCGCGCCACAAAGTACTTTCATCATGGTTTACTCATCATCCAGGCTAAGACGGCGGCGGCTGATGATGCGCAGCATGCGCCACAGCACCCATGCCAGCAGCACAATGCTGATGGCGGCGAAGATCGCCAGCAGTATCGGGTGGTTAGAGAGCGCGAACCAGATGCGCTCGAACCAGGGCAGATGACCCACGTAGTAAATATCCCCCACCCGCAGGCTGTTGACGCCGGATTCGCGGATCACCGCCACCGAGCCAAACATCGCTGCTCGCTTACCGCTGTCGTTGAGGGCGTTGGTCAGCAGTTCATTACCGCGCGGGCTGTCGGCCAGCAGGGCCACCACGCTGCGCTGATCGTTATACGGCGACTGGAAGCCAATCACCGCCGCCATCGGCCCGGAAGAGGTAATGTCGGTGCGGGTATTGGGTGTGCGGGCCTCATCGTCGGGATAAATGCTCGCCAGGTCATAGTGGCGCATCGGCATTTTCACCCAGCTTTTGGTCGCCTCGACCAGCAGGTTGATTTTGGTGTCGTCCTTGAGCGACGACGGGATCGCGCCGATCAGCAGCAGATCCGCGTCTTTATTCTTGATCTGGTTGCCATCGTCGGTCATTTGCAGATTAATCGCCGCCAGACCGGTCTGCGAACCGATGCCCCCCAGCGCCTGCAGCAGCGTCGCCACCTGGCCCTGGGTCGGCGCCTTCGGCACCACCACCAGCGTGTCGGAAAGGTCCGCCATACGGCTGTAAGGGAAGCCCGCATTGGCGAAGACGCGCAGGTCCGGCAAGGCGATAAAGTGATAATACTTCGAGAAGTCGATGGTCGAATCGTCGCCGATCACCACGTGGTTCTGCACCGGCTGGAAGGTAATACAGTTGTCGATGGAGCCGCCGGGCATCGGGTTCATATACTGGAAGTCAAAGCGCAGCTGGTTGACCGCCCCAAGACGCAGCGCGGGGATGGTGACCTCCGATTTGCCGTCCAGCAGCCCCTGCAGCACCGGCAGGCGCAGGATCAGTTTGTTCACGTCCTGGGAGCTGTTAAGGCTGAACGACTGCAGGAACTGGTCGTTGAGGCTGATATCCATCCGCGAGCTGTCCTTCACCGGCGGCATGGTGTAGCGGTATTTCAGATCCATATCGATGCCGTTGGCCCGCAGCAGATAGAGATCCGGCGGCAGGTTAAGCGCCACGGTGATGGCATCCGGCACCAGGCCGCTGGACTGCAGCTGTTGCTCATAGGTTTTCAGCTCAGCGAAGGTGACCGAGCGGTCGGTGCGCACCCAGTTCGGCGCGTCGTAAGGCTGACGCGGCTGCAGGGTTTTGATGCCGTCCACGGTGACGCTGCTGCCGCGGAACAGAATATTGCCCTGAGCAATCCCCTTCGCCGCCAGCAGCAGATCGTTATCATCGCGGCCGAAAATCACCAGCAGCTTGACGTAGGGATCGTTCGGGTTGTCGATCATTTCGATGGTCGGCGCCTTGACCGGCGGATGATCGCGCAGGAAGTCCGGACGCTTGTCGTTGGTGGCGAAGACAATGGCGTTACGATCCGGCAGTTCATTGAAATAGACCGGGAACTGCTGGCCGCGCCAGCCGGCCTTGCTGCCGAACCAGGAGGCGACTATCGCCGCCGCCTGCTGCTGGGTGACCGCTGGCGAGCCCGGGAAAATCATCGGCAGCTTCAGCGGACGGTTATCGCGCGGATCGTAGAACGGCACCGGGAAGTGTGACAGATCGTTATTTACCTTCAGCGACTGGTAGGTGAGATCCAGATAGCTTTCGCGTCCGACGTCCAGCCACAGCGTGCTGCTGGCCGGGTTTTCGCAGACGTCGCGGTAGTGGCCGACAAACTCCAGCCGTACGCGGTTGAAGTCGGTGATGTACAGCGGGTCAATCGGCAGCTGCGCGCGGATCTTTTTCCCCAGCTGCTCTTTGGTGACGGGCAGGACGCCCATCAGCTCATCGTTAAGATAGACCTTCAACTGCGACTGCACGGGCAGCAGCGAGGGCGATGGGGTGTATTCCAGATTGAGCAGCGCGTTGGCGACCAGCTCATCGCTGCGCATGCCGAATTCGACCGACGCGTCAGGCCGTGAGCCGCGCAGCACGATGCTGCCGGGCGGCGGCGCGATGGTGGCAAAGCTCAGCTTCACCTCCCGCTGCGGCACATTCTCGGCCACCGCCGCCGGAGCGGTCGGCTCGGCAAGGGTCGCCGTCGGCTCGCCCACCACGATCGGCGCAGCCGGGGTTGCGGCCTGCGGCTGAACGCCAGGGGCAGCGTTCGCCACCGCGGCCGGCGCCGCGTAAGAGGCCAGTGGATACCAGCTGCACATGCCCACCGCTACTGCACACATCCAGGAAAGTTTTCTTTTCATCGCATTATCATCATTGTTGAGCCATTGCCGGGTCTGCGGAGAGCGTCGGCGCGGCGCGTTCAGGGCGTCGGGGTACAAACGACGCTATCCAGGCCACCAGCGAAGTGAGCGCGCGGAAAACCACCTTCACCGACGGCGGCGAAAACTCCGCCAGGTGACGATAGCCACGGAAGCCCAGCTTGAGGATATCCAGCAGGCTTTCCATCGGCTTATCTTCCGGGAAGCTATCCTGCCAAAGCGCCCACGTATCAGCGCGGGCAAACGTACACTGCACAAAATCGATATGCTGCTGGTTGGTTAACGGCAGCAGCTGGAGCCCCACTTCGCTGCCGTTGACCCGCGCGACCCTGACCGGGAAGGCATACTCCTGCTGTCCCCGTTTGAGCAGCAGCCTGGCGTTCTGGCCTTCCAGCACCTGCGCGTCGCCGTTAATTTTGATCCCCAGTCCGCCGTCGGAATAGTCGTGGACGGTGCAGGAGAACAGGTGACCATCTTCGCGGGCGATAGCCGCCGGCATGCTCATTTCGACACGGTGCGAACGGCGAACCTGCTTGCTTTCAACCGAGACCGCCACCGCGCCGCCAAGAATAATCAGGTTGTAGAATACCCAGACAATACTCACCCAGACGGTGAGGATTTCATTTTCCGGGCCGTACATGAAGCGCCAGATCCCCACCGCGACGCCGACCAGATTGAGCAGCACCAGGTAGATATAGGGCCGGGAGATCACCCAGTCGACATACTCCTCTTCCACCAGCCCGCCCTTCGCGGTGACGTTGAACTTGCCTTTATGCGGGTTGATCAGCGCCACAAAAGTGGGCGGCGCGATATACCAGGCCAGCACCGTCTCGTAAATTTCACTCCAGAACGAATGGCGATATTTGCCCTGAATCTTCGAGTTGGTCAGGCTGGCGTGGATCATGTGCGGCAACACGAATAGCGCGATCATCAGCGCTGGCGCATAAATGATATAGGCATGGAGCAGCAAAAAGGCCAGCGGCGCCGTGAGGAAGATGAGGCGCGGAATACCGGAGAGAAAGTGAAGCATGGCGTTGGCGTAGCAGACGCGCTGCACCAGCTTCAGGCCTTTGCCAAACAGCGGATTATCGAGGCGGAATATCTGCACCATCCCGCGCGCCCAGCGGATGCGCTGGCCGATATGCGCGGATAAACTCTCCGTCGCCAGCCCCGCCGCCTGCGGAATACGCATATAGGCGGAGGTATATCCCCGCCGGTGCAGACGCAGCGAGGTGTGGGCATCTTCGGTCACCGTTTCGACGGCTATCCCGCCAATTTCGTCCAGCGGGCCGCGGCGGATAACGGCGCAGGAGCCGCAGAAGAAGGTGGCGTCCCACATGTCGTTCCCGTCCTGCACCAGGCCGTAGAATAGCGTCCCTTCGTTCGGCGTTTTGCGAAAACGACCAAGGTTGCGCTCAAAGGGATCGGGCGAGAAGAAGTGGTGCGGGGTCTGCATCATCGCCAGCTCTTTCTCTTTCAGGAACCAGCCCATGGTCATCTGCAGAAACGAGCGCGTCGGCACATGGTCGCAGTCAAAGATCGAGACGAACTCCCCTTTGGCATATTTCAGCGCATTATTGATGTTGCCGGCCTTGGCGTGTTCGTGGCTGGTGCGGGCGATATAGTGCACCCCAACATCTTTGGCAAACTGGCGAAACGCTTCCCGTCCGCCGTCGTCGAGGATCCAGATGTTCAGCTTGTCCTTCGGCCAGTCGATGCCCTGCGAGGCGTAAATGGTGTTTTTCACCACGTTGAGATCTTCGTTATAGGTGGGGACGAAGATGTCCACGGTTGGCCACAAATCCATGTCCTCCGGCAGCGGCACCGGCTGGCGATTCAGCGGCCAGACCACCTGGAAGTAGCCCAGCACCAGCACCACCCAGGCGTAGGTCTCTGCGAACAGCAGAATGATCCCGCACACCAGACTTACCGGGTCGTTCCAGTTCAGCGTCGAGGTATAGCGCCACCAGATATAGCGGCACGACACCGTCAGCGACAGCACGATCAGCATCAGCGCCGAGAAACGGCCCGGGATGCGTCGCACCAGCAGCGCCACGCCCCACAGCAGCATCAGGAAGATAAACTGCGACAGCGGGTTAAAGGGCTGCGTAATACACATCAGCGCCAGCACCAGCGAGCAGAAGGTCACCCCCCCAAGGATCGCCCGGCGCAGTTTAGGATTGAGGTGCGCCAGCTCTTTCTGTTTATCCAGATGGCCGGTGCGGGCGTTCATCTGCTCAGGCAATTTTTCCAGCCACTGCGTATAGCGACCGTGCACCCCTTCCAGCGCCGCCAGCGAACGCCAGTTGACCTTTTTCTCCGGCTCCGGCACGCGCGTCGTCAGTAACCACAGGGATTGCAGCAGGTAGCGCAGCGGATCCAGCGGACGCGGGCGATGCGGATTTATGTGGGGAAAATAGGTTTCATGGCGGGCCAGAATCGCCTGCCAGCGCGGCGTCTCCAGCGGCATCAGCGCCCAGACCAGCGACGCCCACAGACAGCCAAGCGACGCCGACAGCCACGAAGCGCCGTGCTGCCGATAGTCATCATAGCGCGCACGCAGCCGCTCCCCCACCGGCGGGGCCAGCAGCAGCGTACTGAGGCGGATCATGCCGCTCTCCCGGCGGAATAGTGGATCAGGCACCAGTTCGCCAGGGTCAGCACCTCTTCCGCCGCCAGCGAATCCTGACGATACTCCCCGAGAGGTTGTTTCGCCGCCAGGCACTCGGCCATCGCCTCGTCGCGGTGAATCGTCACCGGCAGGATGCGCGGCTGGCTCTCCAGCCACAGCTGGTAGAGATCTTCCTGCAGCTGGCTGCCGACCCGCAGATCGTTAATCAGAATATCGCCGTTGGCCGGGAGGGGCTGCTGGTGTAGACGGATATGGCTATTGGCGTCGGGATGAACCACCACCAGCGAGCGATCGCAGAGCGTCAGCAGCTCGCGAGTCAACGGCGAATAACCCGCCGGCAGATCCAGCAGCAGCCAGCGGTACTGGCCCTGTAGCTGCTGTACTGCCTCCGCTATCGCCCCCAGGGTGGGCTGCAGCTGGTCGACATTTTCTCTTTCGCCGGCGCTGAGCTGGCCAAACGGCAGTAGATCGATATGCTGCGTATAGCGCAAGCCCGCGTCACGCCAGTCCCGGCCGTCGAGCAGCGCCCGCGCCCAGCCGTCCTGATGATGGATATCGGTATTAAAGAAAAAGCGCAGCATATTATCCGGGCTGGCGTCGATCGCCAGCACGCTTTCACCGAGCAATTGCAGGGCCCAGGCGAGTGCAGCCGTAATGGACGTGACGCCAGTTCCCCCGCGCACGCCCTGTAATCCCAGAATAGCCATCTCCGGCTTCCTTATTTTTTCTCTGCAAACTCTGCCAGCAGCGGCCAGCGCTTCAGCGCCGCGTTCAGCTGTTCGCGCCTGGAAATATCATGATAATCAATATCCGGCAGGGAAAATGCCCGGCTAAGCGCCAGAAAATCATTTTGAAAGGTGTACCCCAGCGTGGCGTCCGTGGGTACCGCAGGATCTTTTGCTGGCATATCTCTGTCCGTTCGAAATTTATTATTAAACCAGAGGACGTATACAGCTCATCCTTAAAAGCAGGTGTACATGCTAAAACTGATGACCTTTAATTTCAATGTTAGGTTTACTCTGTCGGTTTCGCTAGTAAACTTATTCAGTGTCAATCAGGGCGCACGAGGGATGCCGTGGATAATGTATTTACTTTGGGTATTTCATCATTATGGGATGAAGTGTGCCATATGCCGGTCGGCGGAGTATGGTGGCTCAACGTCGACCGTTATGCCGATGCCGTCAGCCTGTTTAATCAGACACTGGCCGCGCAGGCGAAAAACAGCCACGTTGCCGCGCTGGTTATGGGAAACAAACCCAAGGATATCATTTCATTAGATCATATTCACGGTCCGGATAATATCGCGCTGTTCACCCTGCCGAATCGCCCGCAGGCGCTGGAGGAAATACACCGCGATTTAGTCTGCTCCCTCGAACCTGGCAATTATTTGTTTATTCTGCTATGCGCTGAAAATGCCTGGCAAAATATAAATAATGAAAAGTTATGCGCCTGGGTAGAAAAGACCAGCCGCTGGGCGCAATATCACCGTTGCGCGTTCTTAGCGATCAATTCCGCGCAGGAAATCGATCGGCAGCTGACTCCCTTATTACGTGAGTACCGCTCCCTTTCCGGACTGGCAAGTATTCGTTACCAGGGCGACCGGCATATCTTTGATATTGCCTGGTGGGGAAGCGATAAGGGTATCAGCGCCCAACAGCAGCTGATGGTGCAACATGATGACGCCGGCTGGCGATTAGCGCAGGACGCTGAAACCAGCGTGCAGCCGCGCAGCGATGAAAAAGCGATCCTCAGCCATGTGCGCGTGCTGGAAGGCGCCCCGCCGCTGTCGGAATACTGGACGCTGTTTGACACCAACGACGAGGTCTTCAACGCCGGGCGCACCGCGCAAGCGGCGACGATCCTCTTCTCCATTACCCAAAATACGCAAATTGAACAGCTGGGCCGCTATATTCATACCCTGCGTCGCCAGCGCGGTACAGCGCTGAAAATCATCGTCCGTGAACAAACCCCGAGTCTACGCGCGACCGATGAGCGGCTACTGCTCAGCAGCGGCGCCAGCCTGGTGATCCCCAGCAGCGCATCGCTCTCCCGCTGCCTGACGCTAATCGAAAGCGTACAGAACCAAAAGTTCTCCCGCCATATCCCGGAAGATTTTGCCACCCTGCTGACCTGGAGCCAGCCGTTAAAGCTGCGCGGCTACCAGAAGTGGGATGCCTTCTGCGAAGCGGTACACAACGTGATGACCAATACCCTGCTTCCACCCGACAGCAAAGGCGTGATGGTGGCCCTGCGCCCGGCGCCGGGGCTGCGCGTTGAGCAGGCGCTGACGTTATGCAAACCTAACCGGATGGGCGACATCATGACCATCGGCAATAACCGGCTGGTGCTGTTTTTGTCGTTTTGCCGGATCAATGACCTCGATACCGCGCTAAACCACATTTTCCCGCTGCCGACCGGCGATATTTTTTCTAACCGTATGGTGTGGTTTGAGGACAAGCAAATCCTCTCGGAAATCGTAATCATGCGCGGCGTCGAGCCGGCGCGCTGGAACACGCCGCTGCCTCTCTCGGTCGGTAAAAACGAGACCATTAACGCCACCCACGATGGACGCCACTGGCGACGCTACCCCGAACCACACCGGTTAACCACCCGCGAGGAGCAAGCCTGATGATGTCTCTCGCCGATATTCTGCAACTGGTGGTGCTCTGCGCCCTGCTGTTTTTTCCGCTGGGCTACCTGACGCGCCACTATCAGCGCCGGATCCGCACGACGTTAAGACTGATGTTCTTTAAACCCCGTTACGTGAAACCGGCAGGGGTATTACGCCGGGGAACAACGGTTAAGCAAGGCAAAGCGAACAAATGACAAATAAAAAAACGACCGCGGCACCGCTTCCGCTCTGGCAGTACTGGCGCGGCCTTGGCGGCTGGAACTTCTACTTTCTGGTCAAGTTTGCCCTGCTGTGGGCCGGGTATCTCAATTTCCATCCGATGCTGAACCTGGTATTTCTCGCCTTTCTGCTGGTGCCGATCCCTCGCGAAAAGCTACACCGTATCCGCCACTGGATCGCTATTCCGCTGGGATTCGCGCTGTTCTGGCACGATACCTGGCTGCCCGGGCCAGAGTCGATTTTTAGCCAGGGGTCGCAAATCGCCGGCTTCAGCGCCAGCTATATCTGGGATCTGATTGTCCGCTTTATCAACTGGAGCATGGTTGGCGCCTTCTTTGTTTTGCTGGTGCTATGGTTGTTTATCAGCCAGTGGCTGCGCGTCACCGTGTTTGTCTCGGCAATGGTCGTCTGGCTGGCGGTCAGCCCGCTGCTGCCGGCCTTTACCCTATGGCCCGCCGGTCAGCCCACCACGGCCGCCGCCACGACCGCACAGGCCAATACCGGGGCCAACGCCGCCGCTGGCGCCGCGTCCAGCCCCGCCAACAGCGATATTCCGCCGCAGACCGAGCCGCCGACCTCAGCCAACCTGACCAACTGGCTGAACGCTTTCTATGCCGCCGAGCAGAAGCGCAAGACGCCGTTCCCGGACCAGCTGCCGGCGGATGCGCAGCCGTTTGACCTGCTGGTGATCAACATCTGCTCCCTCTCCTGGTCGGATATTGAAGCCGCCGGTCTGATGGATCATCCGCTATGGAAGCACTTTGATATTGTCTTCAAAAACTTTAACTCCGCGACCTCCTACAGCGGCCCGGCGGCGGTGCGCCTGCTGCGCGCCAGCTGCGGCCAGCTGTCGCATACTAACCTGTATCAGCCGTCCGGCGCCGATTGCTACCTGTTTGAAAACCTGGCGAAGCTCGGCTTCAACCAGCAGCTGATGCTCGGCCATAACGGTCTGTTCGGTGACTTCCTGAAAGAGCTGCGTTCGCTGGGCGGCATGCAGAGTCCGCTGATGGACCAGACCGGCCTGCCGGTCAGCCTGCAGGCGTTTGACGGCTCCCCGGTGTATGAGGATCTGGCGGTCCTCAACCGCTGGCTGAAGACTGAAGAGGCCAGCAGCAATCCGCGGAACGCCACCTTCTATAACACCCTGCCGCTGCATGACGGCAACCACTTCCCGGGACAAAGCAAAACCGCAGACTACAAAGTGCGGGCGCAGAAGCTGTTTGATGACCTGGATAACTTCTTCACCGAGCTGGAGAAATCGGGGCGGAAAGTGATGGTGGTGGTGGTGCCGGAACACGGCGGCGCGCTGAAGGGCGATAAGATGCAGGTATCTGGCCTGCGCGATATTCCAAGCCCGTCGATCACTAACGTCCCAACGGCGGTGAAATTCTTCGGCATGAAGGCGCCGCATGAAGGGGCGCCGATTATCATCGATCAGCCCAGCAGTTATCTGGCGGTGTCGGAGCTGGTGGTGCGCGCCCTCGACGGCAAAATGTTCTGCGAGGACAGCGTCAACTGGCAGCAGTATGTCGCCAACCTGCCGCAGAGCGCGGCGGTGTCCGAGAACGCCAACGCCATCGTCATCCAGTATCAGGGCAAGCCTTATGTCCAGCTGAATGGCGGTAGCTGGGTGCCTTATCCGCAATAAGCGACAAGGCCGCCTATGTTGGCGGCCTTACATCGTGAGAGGTTCCCATTCTACCTTCTCAGCCCGCAGGCATACGGGCGGGGAAAGCGGTAAATCAATCACCGTATTTAGCGCTGATCCTGTTTCGCCAGCCAGACCAACAGCTTGAGGCTGGCAGAGTAATAATCATCCTTGTCGTCAATCTGCGGCGCCTCCTGCGGTTCACCCAGCGTCAGATCGCGCACCGCCAGCAGGCCGCCGGCCATATACCAGGGAGCCACCTCGTTGGTGCTGACGTTGATCCACGCCGGGGTTTGCAGGCGCGGGTAACTCTGCATCCAGGCCTTCCAGGGCGCGAGCAAGGCGCTGTGCGGATCGGCCCACGAGAGATACAGCGGGATACGGATCGCATCGAAACTCATCCGCGGCGGCCACTCTTTGGCTGGCAGCATCTTGCCATCCGCCCGCAGCGCCACCCAGTCGCTGGGTAGATGTGATTTCCCCCAGCCCATCTGCCCCAGCAGCGCCTGTCCGTCGCTCTGCAATGTCCGCCAGGCGGTGAGATGCGTCCGCTCCGCGAAGGCGCGCCAGGCCGGGAAGATGAAATAGGAAGGGTTAAGGTTCAGGTGATCATTGAGGTTGAACCCTTTCACGCCCGGGAGCATCACCTGGCGACCGGCGAAAGTCACCACCGTAGACTTCAGCAGGGCGGCGGTGATGGCGTCAGAGGCAATCGCATAGCGCTTATCCTGCCACTGCTTTTGCGCGCGTAGCAGCGCCCAGGCGATCAGGGTATCGCCATCGGAGGCGTTGTTTTTATCGGCGATAGGGTCCGGCGCCACCGGGTTATAGCGCCAGTAAAACAGCCCGTTAGACTTGTTGCGCAGGGTGTTGTCCGTCCACTGCCACAGCTTGTCGAACGCCGGACGATCGTTATTCGCCACCGCCAGAAGCATGGCGAAGCCCTGACCTTCCGTATGCGACACATTGCCATTGGCGGTATCAATGATACGACCATCCGGCATCATAAAACGGGCCTTATAGCGCTCCCAGGCCGTATCCGCCCACGCCCTGGGCACCAGCATCACTACCGTTGTCACTATCACCGCCACTAAAGCACGCAGGGGCATAAATTCACTCTTTATGGATGGTAGTAGAGAAACTGAACGTCAGAGACGGAGAACACCCGCTCACGCTGCAGTATCACGTGGGCACTGCCTCCCTGACTCTGCAGCCAGCGAGAATATAACCCCTCGAGTATGGCACAGAACGCGTTGCACCAGCGCACGCGCCCCGCTTCGTCGCGGCTGACCGGCAACGCCTGATGGCGCAGGCGCAGGCCGTCCTCACCGACATCGATGGTCACCACGCCCCAGTGAAAATGAGTCAGCAGCCGGTTGATATTGGCCTCCAGATCCCCCACCGTCTCCGACGCCGGCAGCGGATGGGTCTCCGCCAGCGAGGCGCCCATCTGACGCAGGAAGGGCTGGCTTTCCAGCTCGCCGGCATTATTTAGCATACCTTCGATCATAATAATCAACAGATCGAACCATCCGGCAGGCGTCTGCTGCTGCTGAAACCAGGTCATCACCACCGGGTTATTGTTCTCCGTCATCATCAATGATCTCCTAACATATAGCGAATATAGAGCCCGGCGGTGCTTTCGTTATAATCCCCGAAGGTGTCATAGCCAATCTGGCCCCCCAGGGTCATTTGTTTGTTGACCTTGTAATCCGCCCCGGCGCGCAGGGTATACCCTATGCCGCTCTTCGAGGTCGCGGAGTAGTAGGCTTCCTTGGCAAACCCATTGCTCACCGCCGTCTCCAGGGTCTGCTGCCACTCCGAATTGGTCGGGAAATAGGCGCTCTTATCCTGACTGTAAGACTGATAGCCCACCGAGCCGCCGAGCTTCATGGTCCAGTTATCATATTTCTCCGTCAGACTGACCGGCAGCGATACGCTGACGTAGTTTTGCGGACTAAAGTAGCCCCCCTGACCATAGGTGAAGTAGCTGAGGTTTTTGGAGTAATCCATATAGCTCATGCTCAACCCGGCCTGCAGCTGGCGGTATTCGTCATGGTAGGGACGAAGATAGACCCCGGCATTGGCGTTGATACTGGTGTTGCTGGCGACGTTCTGCCCCAGATAGCTGTATCCACCGCCGCCGACATAGAAGCCCGCGTCGCCGTCGTCATAGCTCAGCTGCAGGGTGCCGCCGTTTTTCGTCACCTGCCCCCAGGTTTTCCCGGAATAGGCGTCTTTCAGACCCACGTAGGAAAGCAGGCTGTCGGTTAGCGAGCGGCGTTCGCCGGTGAGGATCAGCGACAGATAGTTGGTCAGCTTGGGCGACCATTTCACCCCGCCGACTACGGTATTAAGATCCTGGCCCAACGGCGTGCTGCCGATATCGACCCGGTAATCGTCACCGCTTAACGCCAGCGCCAGTTCGACGCCATTGGCCTTCTGCGAATCGGTCGAGCCGCTGGTCTGGTCAACGTTCGGCTTGCGGCTGGACGAAGAGAGATAGCTGGCCACCTGCCCCGCATCATAGCTCCCGAGCTTCGCCAGGTTTTCCATCCCGCTGCTGGTGGTCGGATTGAAATCTGCCGCGTTCAGGGTGCCGAGGCCGCTTAACGCCTCGGCACCTGGATTGCTGGCGAAATAGGCCGTCCGCTCCGCCTCGGTCATCGAGGCGATCGCCGCCTGCTCGCTGGTGGCGGTACTCACCATGTTGGAGACCGCGTTAGCCAGCGGGTTGGCGCCGTAGCGACGCCAGGCGTCGCCGCTGGCGGTCCCGGCGTTCAACGACACCGGGGTGACGGTAAAGTCAAAGCGCGAGTCGCCAAACGGCGAGGATGACCAGGTCAGCGGCGTCCGGAGCTCCGTCAGCTTGCTGGTGCCCGATTCGCCGTCGCGTCCACGCACGTCCATTCCCCCCTGCAGCCAGCTGCCGGTTTTCTCCTGCAGCGACTCCATCATGGTGTCCACCTGACGCAGCATCCGCGTCTGGGCGGTGTCCACCGGCAGATCGGTGCGCTGGATCCCCGGCAGCGTGGAACCGGGCGCGGCGGCCGACTGGGCAACCTGCCACGGCATGTACTGCCCGTAGGCGGAGGCCGTCCGCGTCGGCGCCGACGTTTGCGACACGCCGATAAAGGGGTTATCCGCCGCCAGCACCCCGCCGACGGTCGGCGTTTCGCTACTGTTGGTGCTTTGCATGCCCAGCAGTTTGCCGCGGGCGCTGCGCAGATAGGTCATCGCCTGCTGATGATGTCCCTGGGCCTCCGCCACTCTCGCCAGCAGCAGCAGGCGATCCGGGGAGTTATCCTGGCGCAAACCGCCGGCCAGCTGTTCAGCACGATCGTTGTTCCCCGCCGACAGCGCCACGTCGATGGCCCCGGCGCGCGCATCCTGGTTCGGCGTATCGCGCGTCATCAGGTAGTCATAGACCACCCCGGCCTCTTTGTTCATTTTGCCGCTCTGGTACAGCCGCGCCATGGCGAACATCAGATCGGTATTTTGCGGATCGCTTTGCATAGCGCGGATCAGCTTGTCATACGCCGCAGCGTAATTGCCCTGCTCGCGCAGGCGGTCGGCTTCGTTGATCACATAGCCATTGCGAATGCTCGCCAGCTGCGTCGGCGTACTGCTGGCCTGCAGCTGCGGATTGCTGATCAGGTTCTGCGCCTCGCCGGTCAGCCCGGCCTGATTCAGGACGGCGATCTGATCGGCGTAATCCCCGGCATTGCCGGATACGCCGCTGCTGATATTGTTGCGCACCAGCGAGACCGCGGTGGTCAGGTCGCCGCTCTCGGCCAGCAGACGCGCCAGCTTGCCGGCGTCCGCCGGGGCTTTTGGCGGCGTGGAGGCCATCGCCCGCAGGGTATTGCTGGCGGCGATGGTATTGCCCTGCGCCAGGTAGTTTTCGGCCGTCACCAACTGCAGGTTGTAGTTCACCCGCTGGCGCAAATCGCGCATGTCGCTGGTCTGGCTGCCGCCGGGAATGCGCGCCAGCAGCGTCTGCGCCTGCTGCCAAGCGCCGTTTTCGCTGGCAAACAGGGCGGCGGCATACAGCGCACTGTTGCTGGCGCCGGGGCGATAGGCCGCCGACATCAGCGAAGAGGCCTCGCTGCCGTTACCCGATTTTTGCAGCAGCCGGGCCAGGTCGAGGCGCAGCCAGGGATCGTCCGGATAGCGGGCGACGCCTTCGCGCAGGGTGGCAATGGCGCCGGCTGGGTTACCGCTGCTGACCTGCGCCTGGGCCTGACGGCGCAGGGCATCGCCCGGCATACCGGCCACCACCCGCGGCTGCAGTTTTTGCCGCAGGCTCTGCGGGAGCTTCTGCAGCATCGCCTGCGCCTCGGCGGATTTATTCTGCTCGCGCAGCACGTAATAGAGGTTTTCCCGCGCCGCCGCGTTCTGCGGATCGTCATTTAACAGTGAGCGCAGCGTTTGCTCCGCCTGGGGCAAATCTTTGTTGTGCCGCAGCACATCGGCGCGGAACAGCTTCGCCGAGGCGCCCTGCGCCCCGCTCTGCTGCGCCAACGGCGCGGAGAGCGCCAGCGCCTGGCTGATATTGCCCTGCTTATAGGCCTGCTGGGCCTGCGCCAGCTGGCCGTAGAACAGCGCATCGGCCGCCTGCTGACGACGGGTCGCCGAGGCGTCGCCGCCGAGGTCCGCGGCCCGGCTCAGATACTGCGACGCGGCCTGGTAGTCGCCACTGCGCTGCGCGATATAGCCCATGCCCGCCAGCGCATCGGCATCCTGGGGGTTAGTCTGCAATACCTCTTCAAACTGCTGCTTCGCGGCGGCGGTATTGCCGCTGTTGAGATTGGCGTAGCCCTGGCCGCGCGCCTGACCGCTGCGCCGTTCGCGAAAGTAATTCTGAACTTCGCTGTCCTGGGGATGCCGCTGCATCCAGGTGTCGTAATACTGCTCATCCCCGGCCTGCGGGCCCAGCCAGAGCAGCGCCTGGCGCAAGCCGCTGTCCGCCTCTTTATTGCCGCTGGCCATCGGCTCGAGCAGGGCGATCCCTTCCCGGCGAGTCTCTTCCCGCCAGGTTAACGCTTTGCCCAGCGCCACCCGCGGGGCGTTCTCCTGCGGATGCTGCGCCACGTACTGGCGCAGCTCGCTGATAGCCTGCGGATAGAGCGATTTGTCGCTGGCCATGGTCAGGTAATATTCCGCCGCCAGCCCGGCAGGCGGCGTATTGCCATTGAACATGCTGCGCCAGGTCGCCAGCGCCCCGGGGATATTGCCTCCGCGCGCCTGCTGGCGGGCCAGGCTGAGCTGGCCCTGCGGCACCTGCGACATCTTTTTGGCGTTGTCCAGATCCTGTAGTCCCGGGCTGTCAGGGGCCGCTTTCGCCAGCCGCGCGCGCCACTGCGCCGCCGCCTGCATATCGCCGCCCTGCTGCGACCAGAGCGCCATCAGATACAGCGCCTGGGTGTTGTTGGCATCCACCGAGAGCACCTTCTGCAGGGACTCCATCGCCAGCTCGTCATGAGATTTCTCATGCCAGTAATTGGCCTGAGCGAACAGCGCCTGTAGCGCCGCGTCGTTCCCCGACGCCAGCGCGCCGCCCGAGGCAGCGAGAGTCAACGCGCCGGTGAGGCAGAACGTGGTGAGCCGACGGGAGGTCTTCATCGTTATTATTATCTTTCTTTTCATTGGTTATCCCCCGAACCCAGACGCTTACGGGCGTGACGTTTAAACATCGCGGTCAGCGCCAGTCCCATTATCGAGGTGGCAATCAGCCCCAGCACCGCCAGGAAACCTGAGTGCTGGCTGGCATACCAGACCGCCATCATGTACCACGGCATCTGACCGCTGGGGAACGGCGTACTCACCTGGAAGCTGCGCACCCCGTTATCGCTGGTGATCACCGCGGTATCGCCGCGGATCCCGGCGTTAATGCGCGGCGATTCCAGATCGGTCTTCAGTCGCGCCAGCTGGTCATCATTGCTGGCCAGCGCCACCACCACCAGGCGGGTGGAATTCCACGGCGAGCGATAGCTGATGAACCCGCGCCAGGCGCTGCTCGACGAAAAGTAGCGATCGGCGTCGAGGCTGGCGGAAGTCCAGTCGCCGGTGAGCCGGCGCTGGACTTTTTGCCACAGGTCTGGCTCGCGGACGCTCAGCACATTATCTACCGGGCGATAGGGTGAGTCGGCCAGCAGGCTCTGGTTAAAGGCCTGCTGATCGAGAGCGGTGACCGCCAGCACGTCACGTTCACGCAGCGACTGCAAATCCCCCCCGCCGGTGGGCATCCCGAGCACGACGCGGTTATTCGCCAGCGCGGTGCCGGTCGCGTTCCCGGAGCGTGCCGCCAGATTCAGCAGGGTCGCCACCTGGGTTTCAGACGGGTCCGCCGGCAGCAGGAGGGTCGTCTGCGAATAGTCCGCCAGCCGCGAGAAGGGGAACGAGGCGCCGACAAAGTAGGAGAGATTGGGCAACAGCGAGAAGTGACGCGTCTTGCTCAAATCGATCCAGGAGTCGTCAGTGATCCGGCTCTTGATATTGTTATTCAGCAGCACCGAACATGGAACATCGTCCTTTGGCACCACATTGAAGTACATCGACAGCTGGTTATCGCCGTAAATCAGGTAGGGCGCCAGCGGGATGGTAAAGCGCTCCTGGCGCGCATCGCCCCCGAGGTAGCGCCAGACTTTCTCCAGCGGCCCCTGCTTGTTCATCGGCAGGTTGTTGAGGAAGGTGCCGTTGAGCGTGACGCTCAGCAAGGACTTGTCCTCATTAATCCAGCTTTCCGACGGGAAGCGGTAGCCAACCTGTAGCGGAATGGTCTCTCCATCCCACAGATAGAGATCGGGCGCGGCGCGGAAGGCGATACGTAAAGGTTCGTGCCAGACGCCGCTGACGGTCGGGCTTTGATCCTTACGCAGCAGCTCGCTGAGCTTGACCGGACGATCGGTGGGGATCCAGCGCGGGGCATCATATGCTTTGCCAACCGGGATGGTCTGCGGTTCGACATCCAGCGTCGCGGTTTGCGGCGCAAAGTTGCCGCGGGTTAACCGCCAGGCGGCCATGCGCAGCGCCGTATCGTTTTTACCGACAATCAGCAGCAGTTTATAGGCCGGATTGGCGGGGTTGGCGATGATGCGCAGCAGCGGCTTATCGGTTTCCGGCAGCATCATGCCGCCCACCTGCTCCCCCGGATGGCCAATCACGATGCCGTGGCGTTCCGGCAGGCGGTCGCGCAGAGCGCTGAAGGCGATGCCGCGATAGTCCGCCTGGATACCCAGCCAGGAGGAGATCAGCGCCGCGGCGCTGAAGACGTCCGCCGACGGCTTGGCCCCATAGGCGACCGCAATGTCCGCCGGGGTCATCTGCATGCTGTCAAAGAAGGGCCGCGGGAAGTGGCTCAGGTCGTCGCTGATGTTCAGCTGCTGGCTTTCCCAGCTGAAATGCGACGTGGGCAGCACCGTCACCCGCGACGTATCATGAATGTCACGCTGGCACTGCAGGGTATCGCCATCATTGATCTTCACGCTCAGGTTATTGCTGGAGACCATCAGCGCGGGCGGAATATCCAGCTGATAATGGGAGACATCCTCGCCATCGGCGCCCAGCGGCAGCGTGCCGAGCGGTTGACCGTTGAGCATCAGCTGCAGGGTGGCGTTGCGGCTCGCCATCTCCGGCGATACGCGAACGGCAAGGCTGAGCTGAGAATGGATCACCACCTGATCGGCAGGCAGGGTAAAGCTGACCCCACCCTGTCGCTGGCCGCCGCTGAGGATAATCCCGTCCGGCATCCCCATCTGCGCCAGATTCAGATCGCCTCCCCAGACCGGAGCGACAGGAATGACCTCCGGCGCGGCCGTGCCGCTCACCGGCGGGGGTAAGTCCGGCATAACCGGCGCAGGGGCCGTCGCCACCGCATCGCCGGCGGTGGCGGGGGCTGCCGGAGAGGCGCCCTCCTCCGGCGAGGCAGCCGGAGGTTCGTCGCCTGGCTCGCTGTCCGCCGCGTCGTTGAGCTGCGGGAAGCTCAGCGGGGCAGCGGAGCCGGAGCCCGGTTCTTCACTGTGTAGCGCAGGCGCAGAGAGCATCCCTGCCAGCAGCGCCAGCGTGGTTAATCGCTTCATAACGTCCCATCCTCCTGCGCCGTTTTCGCCACTGTTGCCCGATTGCGCTGGCTACGACGGGTTTTCCACGTCAGCCAGAACAGTTCGAACACGCAGCGTAAAATGGTGAAGAAGGAGCGGAACGGGTTATCCTGCGGGCGCGGCGGATTAATCCACGCATCCGCGCGGGCCAGCACCACCCGCACCAGTTCACGGCGGCGCGAAAGCGGAATATCTTCATCAAACTTGAGGCGCAGGAAGCGCTCGTCAGAGGTGACCAGCTGGGCCGGAATCGAGATAGCCCCGGACTGCAGGATCAGCTCAATCTCTTCGATGTCATCCTCCAGATGGCGATTATCAGGCGCGACCACGCGGCAGCCGCCCATCGACAGATCCGCGGTATGACTGCGCGAGACGATGCCGCTGGCGTAATGGATCACCACCGGAATATCGACATCGATACGAATGGTTTTTCGCACCTGCCGCGTTTCGCGCGCCACGGCAATCGCCGCCAGCAGGAAGATCAGACTGTAGATCCCCCACCCGACGTTGAGGGCGATAACGTTGGGATCCGAGCCAAAATAGTCATGGCCAATCGCCCGGACGATGCCGACGATCACCCCCAGGGCCAGCAGGCAGGCCACCACCAGGTGCGGGCGCACCACGGTGAAATCGAAGTAGCCGACGTCAAGCAGCCCCCCCTTATCGGTGACGTTGAACTTGCCGCGTTTAGGGAAAATCATCGTCACCAGGGTCGGCAGCACCAGGTGGAAGGCCAGCACAATATCGTAAATTTCCCCCCAGAAGCTGTAGCGATAGCGGCCGTTCATTCGCGAACCGACGTAAATAGCGAGGAACAGGTGCGGCAGGGCATAGGAGACGATCAGGCTCGCCGACGAGTAAATAATATTGAGGTTAAACAGCAGGTAAGCCAGCGGGGCGGTGACAAACACCACCCTGGGCAGCGCGAACTGGTAGTAGAGCATGGCGCTGAGATAGCACAAGCGCTGCTGAAAAGTCAGCCCGCGGCCAAACAGCGGATTATCGACGCGGAAAATCTGCGTCATCCCGCGCGCCCAGCGGGTACGCTGGATGACGTGCACCACCAGGCGTTCAGTAGCGAGGCCTGCGGCCAGTGGGATATCGAGAAAGGCCGACTTCCACCCCAGACGCTGAAACTTCAGCGCCGTATGAGCATCTTCGGTCACCGTTTCGACGGCGAAACCGCCGATCTGCGCCAGCGCCTCGCGACGGATCACCGCGCAGGAGCCGCAGAAAAAGGTGGCGTTCCAGTTGTCGTTCCCCTGCTGAATCGGGCCATAGAACAACATCCCTTCGTTGGGAATGTTGCGTCCGACGGAGAGGTTACGTTCAAATGGATCCGGGGAATAGAAGTAGTGCGGCGTCTGCACCAGAGCCAGCATCGGGTCTTTCAGGAAGCCGCCGACGGTGGCCTGCAGGAACACGCGCGTGGCGACGTGGTCGCAGTCGAAAACGCAGATAAGCTCCCCCTGAGTCAGGGTCAGCGCATGGTTAAGGTTCCCCGCTTTGGCGTGCTTGTTGTCATTGCGGGTGATATAGCCCACCCCAACGTCGGCGGCGAACACGGCAAACTCGCTGCGCTTACCGTCATCCAGAAGATAGATTTTCATTTTATCTTTTGGATAATCAATGCATTGTGCCGCCAGGACGGTATCGCGCACCACCTCCAGCGGTTCGTTATAGCTCGGAATATAGATATCGACCGTCGGCCACTTACTCATATCATCCGGCAGCGGAACAATGCCGCGCTTCAGCGGCCAGACCGTCTGCAGATAGTTAAGCAGTAGCATCACCCAGATATAGACTTCCGCCAGAAAGAGTCCCATGCCGAGAATAGCTTCAATGGACGAGTTGAAGTGCAGGGTCTGCGTGAGGCGAAAATACATGTAACGGGTGGACATCAGCAGCGACGTGACGACCATAATGACCGATACGCTGCGGCGCTTGCTGAAGCCCATCAGAAAGAGAATACCGATACTTAACAGACCAAAAATATACTGCTTTTGGCTGTCCATCGGCGTGATCACCACCAGCACGGCGACCGGTGACAGCACCAGCGCCAGCAACCAAAAAAGAGACTTTTTCATTCAGCAGCCCTGCAAAAAGTTAACGCCCTGACATGCGTGGCTGGCTGTGCACCGTGCCATCGCCAATATGAATACCCAACAGCGAAGATATTTTTTTAGCCATGATTTCAATATCGAAGGCCGCTGCCGAGGAAGCGTTAAAGTCCAGGATCGACTTCTGCGAGGCATTGGCCTCCACCACGCTTTCATCACGATGGATCACGCCAAGCAGTCGCTCGCCCAGTTTCTCTTCCATCAGGCTGGTGACGTCCCGGCTGACCTGGCGACGGCTATCGCTTTGGTTAATGACGAAATAGTGCCCGTGCTTATAATTCAGCGCCGCGCCGGTCAGGCGCTGCTTTTCTACGTGCGCCAGGGTCGACATCGAGGCGGTATCCGCCAGCAGCGGGATAAGATGCAGGTCCGCCAGCCCCGTCAGCGCCTTTAGCGCGGGCGAAGGTCCAGGGGGCATATCGGCGATGGTGATAAGCCCGGGATAATTAAGCAGCGCGGACAGACCGCGCTGGAGGAAATGGTCATTATGGGTCAGTTGCTCATCAAACGCCTGACGCTGCGCCTCACTCACTTCGCCATATGGCAGGACGAAAATATTACTGCCGGCGCTCAACACGCACTGGCTCCAGTCGTGCAGCTCCAGCGCCTTCGCCACATAGCCCCGCTCATCGTTCAGCGGTACGCCAAAATGCAAACGCAGCGCGTTCTGGACATCAAAATCCAGCGCCAGAACTTTGCTGCCCGTCCGCGCCAGCGAATAGGCTAAATTGGCCGCCAGGGTCGTTTTCCCTACGCCGCCTTTCGGTGAACAGACGCAAATCAACGGCATGTCGCGATCCTTTCCAGAAGTGATTTCAAAGGCTGGTCTTTATTTTTCGCCACCGGCTCCGCGCTTTTCGCGGCGAACAGGTGGGCATAGTTCTCGGCGGCGGGCGCGGGTCGGGGGGCCATTCTCGGCGGCGGCGCCATGGCCGGTTCCGACGCCGGAATTGAAGGCGCAGGGGTCGGCGCAGGCTCCTGCCTGACCGGCTCCGGTGCGGCTGCGGCGGTCTCCACGACCGGCTGGGAAGTAACAGGCGCGGCCGAAGCGGCAGACACAACAGGATCAGAGGTTGGCGCCGCTGCTACGGCCGCCTCTACCTGGCGGAACAGATCCGCGGGCACCGACTGCGGCAACGGCGCGGAGACCGAGCCTCCCAGCGCCAGAGAAGAGGGTTTCTCGGCGCCGGGATTTAGCTGATTGAGGATCGCCCAGTCGCCGTGTTCCCGCGTGGCGGCTTGCGAAGAAAGATCCTGAAAGTTGAGGTTTTGCGTCCGCGTTTTTTCTTGAAAGCGCTGCAGATCATCATAATGGTTCATTGATAACCTCATGATTTTAAAAATTTCATATTAAGTTTGTTGTTATTTTCTGGGTATTTAAAAATATCGTGACGCTTCTGGGATGGCAGATAACGCGCCGATGGTGACGTACCAATACACACGATTGACAGGGTTATAATAGTTTAGAATTTGATTTTCGGGATGATTCCACGGCAGAAGTATCGCTACACTAACATTTCCCTTGCAGAAGGGTAGCCCCATTTTTTAGGTATGCGTACATCCTTAACTTCCCGCAATCACCACGCTTCCCAGTCGTTTTTATATAAAAGTATTAGGTCATGATGAAATCATAGCGTCAGATCAGCGAAAGAATAAACCTGAACCATTTTAATTTCTCTTTAATTCTATAAAAATGGACTGAAAGGCTTATTTTTTCGGATAATCTACGAAGAATGCTCTGAGAGCGTGACATAAACTGCGGCAATATGCGTAAGCGCCAGGTTTTATCCACGGCGGGAGAGAAGCTCCCGGCCATGGGACCGGGAGCGCGCCATCAGGCGTGGGACTTTTGCGGATTCTCATCCTGGTCGACGGCAAAGCAGGCCACCAGCTGGCCGCCGTAATCCTTCAGCTGCGGCTGGAGCTGAGTGCAGGGGCCAAAGCGACGGCGACAGCGCGCGTTAAAGGCGCAGCCCGGTGGCGGATTTAGCGGGCTCGGCAGTTCGCCGGTCAGCTTGATCCGCTCGCGCCGGTCGTCTGGGTTCAGACGCGGCGTCGCCGACAGCAGCGCCTGGGTGTACGGATGACGCGGATTGTTGAAGATCTGGTCTTTGGTGCCCTTCTCCACGCAGCGGCCGAGATACATCACCATCACTTCATCGGCGATGTGCTCGACGACCGACAGGTCGTGGGAGATAAACACGTAGGACAGCCCTAAATCCTGCTGCAGATCCATCATCAGGTTCAGCACCTGGGCGCGTACCGAAACGTCCAGCGCGGAGACCGGCTCATCGGCAATCACCACATCTGGATCCAGCATCAGCCCGCGAGCAATAGCGATACGCTGACGCTGACCGCCGGAGAACATATGCGGGTAGCGATCGTAATGCTCGGTTTTCAGGCCCACTTTCGCCATCATCGCCAGCGCTTTTTCACGCCGCTGCTCTTTGCTCAGGCTGCTGTTAATCAGCAGCGGCTCCTCCAGAATCTGCCCCACTTTTTTACGCGGGTTCAGCGAACCATACGGGTTCTGGAACACAATCTGGATTTTTTGCCGCCGCAGCTTCTGCGCCTGCGGGTCGTGCTTAAGCAGATCCTGCCCCTGATAATAGAGCTCGCCGCCGGTGGGGATCTCAATCATCGTCAGCAGACGACCGAGGGTCGATTTGCCGCAGCCCGACTCCCCCACTACCGCCAGCGTTTTACCGCGCTCAAGGGTAAAGGAGACGCCGTCCAGCGCCTTCACCAGCCGTTCCGGGGCGAATAACCCCTTCTTCACCGGATAGTGTTTTTTCAGATCAATGGCCTGCAACAGAGGTTGTGGCGTGGCGGCCTTTTGCGTACTCATAATCCAGGCCTCCCGGCATCATCGAGTGGGTAGTGACATTTAGACTGGCGGCCGCCGGTCAGATCCGCGAGCGCCGGCTCTTCGCTACGGCATTTATCCGTGGCATAGGGGCAGCGCGGATTAAGCAGGCAGCCGTTGGGACGGTCATATTTCCCCGGCACCACGCCCGGCAGCGAGGCCAGACGCGCTTTATCCTGGGCGAATTCCGGCAGCGCGCGCAGCAGCGCCTGGGTATAAGGATGGCGCGGCGCGCGGAAGATATCTTTCGCGTCACCGGTCTCCACCACCTGACCCGCGTACATAACGATAATTTTATGCGCGGCTTCCGCCACCAGCGCCAGGTCGTGGGTGATCAGCACCAGCGCCATATTCTCCTGCTGCTGCAGATCCAGCAGTAGCTCAATGATTTGCGCCTGAATGGTCACGTCCAGCGCGGTGGTCGGTTCATCGGCAATCAGTAGTTTTGGCCGACAGGCAATCGCCATCGCGATCATCACACGCTGGCTCATGCCGCCGGAAAGCTGATGCGGATAGACGTCCAGCCGCGAGGCCGGATCGGGAATGCCCACCAGGTTCAGCAGGTCGATGGCCCGCTGGCGGCGGGTTTGCTTATTACCACCCTGATGGACCTTAATCGCTTCCATAATCTGGTAGCCGACGGTAAAGCACGGGTTGAGGCTGGTCATTGGATCCTGGAAGATCATCGCCACTTCGGCCCCCACCAGCTGGCGCCGCTCTTTTTCAGAGATGCGCTGCAGATCGCGGCCGTTAAATTCCAGTTTGTCCGCCATCACCCGGCCGGGATAGTCAATCAGCCCCATAATCGCCAGCGAGCTGACGGATTTACCGGAGCCGGACTCCCCGACGATACCGACCACTTCACCCTGCTTCACGCTATAGCTGATGCGGTCTACGGCGCGGAACGGCGCGTTTTCATCGCCGAAATGCACCGATAATTTATCTACATTCAATAACGCCATCTCGAACCTCTTACTGCTTCAGTTTGGGATCGAGCGCGTCACGCAGACCGTCACCCATCAGGTTAAATGCCAGCACCGTCAGCAGGATCGCCACGCCCGGGAAGGTGACTACCCACCAGGCGCTCTGCGCGAACTGCAACACGTCGGAAAGCATGGTGCCCCACTCCGGCGTCGGCGGCTGCGCACCCATGCCGAGGAACCCCAGCGCTGCCATGTCGAGAATGGCGTTGGAAAAGCCCAGCGACGCCTGAACGATCAGCGGCGCAAGACAGTTAGGCAGAATATTAACGAACATCTGGCGCATCGCGCCGGCGCCCGCTACGCGGGAGGCGGTCACGTAGTCACGGTTGACCTCCACCAGCACCGCGGCGCGCGTCAGACGCACATAGTGCGGGAGCGCCACGAAGGTTAGCGCCAGCGAGGCGTTGACGATGGAGGGCCCGAAGATAGCCACCAGCACCAGCGCCAGCAGCAGACTCGGCAGCGCCAGCATAATATCGACGACGCGCATGATGATTGAGTCCACCACTCCGCCGAAATAGCCCGCCACCAGGCCGAGCACCACGCCGAGGATCAGCGACAGAACCACCACCAGGCAGCCCACCAGCAGCGACAGGCGGGCGCCGTACATCAGGCGCGACAGAATATCGCGGCCCACGTCGTCGGTGCCGAGCAGATGCGCCATGCTGCCGCCGTCCTGCCAGAACGGCGGCGCCAGCAGCGAATCACGGAACTGATCCGCCGGGTTATAGGGGGCGAGGTAGTTGGCGAATACCGCGATGACGATCATCACCACCACGTATACCAGCCCGACGACCGCCCCTTTGTTGCGTTTGAAATAGTGCCAGAACTCCTGCAGCGGAGTCATGGGTACCGGCGCAGCGATAACTTTATTTTCAGTAACTTGTGACATGATGGCCCCTTACTTCTTATGCCGGATACGCGGGTTCACCACGCCGTACAGCAGGTCGACCAGCAGGTTGACGAGGATAATCATCGTCGCCACCAGCAGCACCCCGCCCTGCACCACCGGATAATCGCGACGCTGCAGCGCGTCGATCAGCCAGCGACCTAAACCAGGCCATGAGAAAATGGTTTCCGTCAGGATGGCGCCCGCCAGCAGGGTGCCCACCTGCAGACCAATCACCGTGACCACCGGCAGCATCGCGTTACGCAGCGCGTGGATCACGATCACCCGCATCCGGGTCAGGCCTTTGGCGCGCGCGGTACGGATATAGTCTTCGCCAAGCACTTCCAGCATCGACGAACGGGTCATACGCACGATCACCGCCAGCGGGATGGTGCCCAGCACGATAGCGGGCAGGATCATATGCATTAAGGCGTCAATAAAGTCGCCCTGCTCGCCCCAGATGGCGGTGTCGATCAGCATAAAGCCGGTCAGCGGCAGGGTATCGTCAAGGAACACCGTATCGCTGATACGCCCGGAGACCGGCGTCAGGTTCAGCTGTACCGAAACCAGCATAATCAGCATCATGCCCCACCAGAAGATAGGCATTGAGTAGCCGGTCAGCGCCAGGCCCACCGCGGTGTGGTCAAAGATGGAGCCGCGTTTTACCGCAGCCAGCACGCCCACCGGAATGCCGACGGCGACGGCGAAGATCATCGCGCAGACGCCCAGCTCAAGGGTGGCTTTAAAGCGTGGGACAAACTCCTGCCACACGGGAATGCGGCTTTTCAGCGAGATGCCTAAATCGCCGTGTAGCACGCCCCAGATATAGTGGGCATATTGCTGCCACAGCGGCTTATCAAGGCCCATTTCGGCCAGCAGCTGCGCGTGACGTTCGGGGGAAATACCACGTTCGCCCGCCATAATCATCACCGGATCGCCGGGGATCATATGGACGAAAGCAAAGGTGAGAAGGGTGATACCGATAAATGTCGGGATGACTAGTCCCAGACGTCGGAGAATAAACTGCAACATAACCCGGATTCTCTCTAGTGACGCCCCGCCTGGCGACAGGGCGTCTGTATTGCTCACAAAAGCATTCCCCGGAATAGCGGGAATACGCCCCCCGCCTCTCCCACGCGGGGAGAGGGGGTCAGGCATCGTACTTATTATTCGACAGAGACGTTATCGAAGTGGTGTTTGCCCAGCGGGTCCACCACATAGCCTTTGACTTCTTTACGCACCGGCTCATAGACGGTGGAGTGAGCAATGATCAGCGCCGGAGCCTGGTCATGCATCACTACCTGAGCCTGTTTGTACAGTTCAATACGCTTGTTGTGGTCGTCGGTAGCGCGGGCCGGCTGAATAAGATCTTCAAACGGCTTATAGCACCAGCGCGAGTAGTTGGAGCCGTCTTTCGCCGCGGCGCAGCTGAACAGGGTCGCGAAGAAGTTATCCGGATCCCCGTTGTCGCCGGTCCAGCCCATCATCACGCTCTGGTGCTCGCCCGCTTTCGCCCGCTTCAGATACTCGCCCCACTCGTAGGTGACGATCTTGGCCTGGACGCCAATCTTGGCCCAGTCAGCCTGAATCATCTCCGCCATGCGGCGGGCGTTCGGGTTGTACGGACGCTGTACCGGCATCGCCCACAGATCGATGGTGAAGCCTTTTTCCAGGCCCGCTTCTTTCAGCAGCTGCTTCGCCTTCTCCGGATCGTAGGTGTAGTCCTTAACGTCGTCGTTATAGCCCCACATGGTCGGCGGGATCAGGTTCTTCGCCGCCTGGCCTGCGCCCTGGTAAACCGCTTTGATGATCGCTTCTTTGTTGACCGCGTAGGTCAGCGCCTGACGTACTTTGACGTCGTCCAGCGGTTTCTTCTCGGTGTTAAAGGAGAGATAACCGACGTTCAGACCCGGCTGTTCCAGCAGGGTAATGTTCTTATCTTCCTTCATGCGCGCGATGTCGGCCGGGTTCGGGTACGGCATCACCTGGCACTCGTTTTTCTGCAGCTTGGCATAGCGCACGGAAGCGTCCGGGGTGATGGAGAAGACCAGACGATCGATCTTCGGCTTGGTACCCCAGTAGCCCGGGAAGGCTTTATACAGAATGCGGGAATCTTTCTGGTATTGCAGCAGCTGGAATGGGCCGGTACCGATAGGATTGAGATCCACTTTTTCCGGCGTGCCGGCTTTCAGCATGTTGTCAGCATACTCTTTCGAAAGAATGGAGGCGAAGTCCATGGCCAGATCAGCGAGGAACGGCGCTTCCGGACGGGTCAGGACGAACTGGACGGTATTATCGTCCACTTTCTTCACTTCGCTAATCAGGTCCGGTAAGCCCATCCCTTCAAAGTATTCATAGCTGCCGCCAGAAACTTTATGGTACGGGTTATTAGTATTCTTCTGGCGATCGAAGGAGAACACCACGTCATCGGCGTTCAGGTCACGGGTTGGTTTAAAGTCTTTATTTTCCTGCCACTTCACACCCTGACGGAGGTGGAAAGTATAGGTTTTGCCATCCGCACTGACTTCCCATTTCTCAGCAAGTCCTGGAATAACTTCCGTCGTACCGGTTTTAAATTCGACCAGGCGGTTATAGATCGGTACGGAGCTGGCATCATAGGTGGTGCCAGAGGTGAAGAGCTGTGGGTTAAATCCTTCCGGCGAGCCTTCAGAACAATAAACCACGGTTTTCGCTTGCACGCTGGCGGCGACGGTCATGGCGACCAGGCTCAGACCAAGCTTCAGCATCCCTGATTTCTTCAAGGAAATACTCATTATTCTGCTCCAAAATTGTGATGTTGTTTGCATATATCCGCCGGACCTTTATTTATTTTTTACCCGGTCCGGTCGGTGGTGCCCGAAGGCGTAGAGAGAGATGGGGATTCCTTTCGCAAAAACGACTGAGTTGCAGTACGGATTCTCCATGAAATGCCCCTCATGCCCTACAATCTGTCAACAGAATGGGGAAACGTCAATACAGCCAGCCGGGTTTTACATCCAGCGTGAGAAACGGCAGGCAAAGATTAAAAAAACTTCAGGACGCTATTTTCAGCAGAGAAATTTATGCTACTGGCAATTCAGCAGAATAAAGACCTTATTAATTTGCAACACCCAGTGGGAAACAATGCCAGCAAATGAGAAAAATTTCTTGCTGTGTGACCAATATGTGAGCGATTAATAGCGTGAACGTTAAAACGCACAGCGGAAAATGCTGCATTCAGCCATAAGCTTCGCGAAAAAAGATCTGTTCATCGATAAAAAAATGCAATGGAAGATGTCACAAAATAGCGAATAGCCGGCTGAAAACGTGAGTAAAGACGTTTATTGTGATTTTGGTGGTATTTTTGGCCAGTCGTGCACTGATGTTGCCCGGCGGCGCTGCGCTTGCGCGGGCCTACGGAACGCGAGTCGAACCTCCTGCCCCCGGAGGTTCTCATCCTCGCAGGCCCCAGATGCAAAAAAGCCTGCTCATTGAGCAGGCTTTTCGAATTTGGTCGGTGATAGAGGATTCGAACCTCCGACCCCTTCGTCCCGAACGAAGTGCGCTACCAGGCTGCGCCAATCACCGAATGCGGGGCGCATCTTACTGCTGGGATGCCTACCCGTCAATGCCTTATTTTCAAAAAATCGCTCAACCGGCGAGAAACTCAGCAGCCTGAGCAGCGAATCGCCGGTTGCTCAACGTTTTTAGCGGCAGTTGACCTCAAACGTTTTGCGATACTCGGATACCTTACATGTCACCGGCTCGCCGAGATAGGTTGCGCCCGCCGGGGTGAATGTAAACTCTCCCAGTAGCATCGTCAGCTCCCCCAGCTCCGGGCAGGATTGCTGATGACGCATAATATCCGGGCGGGTATCGTTATTCACCGCCCGGGCGATGTCGCTGTATGCCAGCTTGTCGGCAAAGGCATTAGCACAAAACTGCAGTTCGCTTTGCGCCATATGCGCGGCCTGCCCCTTCAGCTCGGCATGCTGTGCCAGCAGCAGCTGGCGAACCTCGCCGGCCCGGCTGTAGCCAATCGCCGTATAGCCGGCCTTATTGCTGAGGTTGACGCTGGCGCCAGCCGCAAGCAGCGCCTCGACATTGGCTTTATTATTCATTTTGACCGCCAGCATCAGCGGGCTGAGATCGTTGGCGGAAAGCTGGTCCACCTTTGCGCCGCGCTGCACCAGCGCCGCGATCACCGCAGGCGCCCCCTGCCCCGCCGCCACCTGCAGCGCCGTGAGTCCTTCACGGTTCGGCTGATCCACTTCCACCCCGGAGGCCGACAGCGCCAGCACCAGATCGGGATCATCCCCCGCCGCCGCCAGCATCAGCGGTGTGGTGCCGGATTTATCCGCCAGGCTGGTGTCCGCCCCGGCGTTGGCCAACGTCGTGATGGTTTCCGCCGATCGCGCGTGATCGACAGCGAGGAAAAAGGCCGATTCCCCGGACGCGTTGACAGCCTTCACGTCCGCGCCGTGCTTGAGGAGCAGCGCCACTATCTCGTCGACGTTCTTCTTAAACGCGCCGGGCGCCAGTTGTAACGCCATGTCTTCGGTCATCAGCGCGCGATTGCCCGTCGCCAGCGATTTCGCCGCCGTTGCGCCAACTATCTTGTCCAGCGTACTCTCCTCTTCGACAGGCGCATCGGGCTTTTTCATCGCCAGAATATGCTGATAGTCGTTTCTGATGTCCCCGCCGTCGGAGATGGCGGACATCAATGCCGTACTCTTGTCGATGGAGGTCTGATTCACCGACGCTCCCGCCTGGAGAAGATCGCCGATAATCGCGGTATCGCTGCCACGCGCCGCCGCCAGCATCAGCGCCGTGACGCCCTGGCGCGTCTGGAGGTTCGGCTTCGCCCGACGCTTAAGCAGCAATTCCACCACATCGCGACGATTTTCCGCAGCAGCGACCATCAGGCCGCTTAAGCCGGTTTTATCCTGACCATCCACATCAATGCCGTTATCCAGCATGGCTGCGATCGTCGCTGGCGCATCGTATTTACAGGCCAGCAGGAACTGGCTGGTCTCTTCCTCAGACTGGCAGCCCGCGAGCATCATCAGGCACAGTAGGACCAACCCCTTTATCACCTTCATCCTTTCTCTCCATGAAAAGTTCATGCACAGGGGAAGCGAGGAAACAGGGGTAATCAAAGAAGAAGAGGTCACCTGCCAGACACGTCCACTGTGCGAAAAAAATCCCTCGCGCGGCGTCAGCCGGCGAGGGATTAGCTTATCCTGGGCTCAGGAAAGGAAAACAGACCCGAGAATCTGAAAACTATCGGGCCTTACTTTTTCCACCGGCACCAGTTGTTGTTCTCATTGATCCCGCCATCCGGCGAGGTATAGCCGAGGCAGCCCATAATGGTGTCGTACAGCTCGACGTGACGGCGCGGCACCTTCATCGCAGCCTGCTGCTGCAGATGGGCAAACGCGGCGGCGTGATCGGGATTTTCCAGGTACTTATCCGACATCCACACCATCATCGGCACGCGGAACTGCTCCGGCGGCGCCATCTTGCGCGGCGTACCGTGCAGGTGTTCACGCTCGTTAATCGACTCCCCGTGGTCGGCGGCATAGAACACAATCGCTTTCTTATCCCGCAGCTGGTCGAGGACGCTGACGATAAAGTGATCGACATAGGTCACGCTATTGTCGTAGGAATTGATCAGTTCCGCTTTCGAGCACTTGTTGTCGACGCCGACGCACTCCGGTTTCCACTGGGCGAAGCTGCGCGGGTAGCGTTGGGTGTAGTTAAAGTGGGAGCCTTTGGTGTGGAGAATGATCAGATGCTTACCGGAGGCGTTGCCCTGCGCCATACCGCGCTTCATCTCATCCACCAGCAGCATATCGTCAACGCTCTTACCGCGGTTGCGCGGCTCGGCGCCAATCTGCTCGCGGTAGGCGATATTGTTGGCCATCGTGTTGCTGTAGAACCACATCTCGCTCTGCATGGCGTACAGATTGCCGCTGAAGCCCAGCTGATGCAGTACGGCAAAGACATTCTGCTCTTTGAGCGTCCGCTGGGGGTTATCTTCCGCCCCGCCCTCGCGCACAAACATGCAGCGTAACGACAGTTTGGTAGCGGTATCGCACGAGTAACCGCGGAAGGCGACGAGATTCTTCTCTTTCTCCAGCTCTGGCGTGGTATTGCGGCTATAGCCGAGGATGCCCATATGGTCCCAGCGGGTCGTTTCGCCAATGATAAACACCACGTAGGTATCATCCAGACCTTCCGGCGCGACGTAGGTGAACTTCTTCGCCGGGTTAATCAGCGATTTGTTGTCTGAGGATTCATCCACCTGCGCCCAAGCGTACAGACCCAGCGCCGACAACCAGTTCGACGGCAGGTAAGAGTTGGCGATCACCCCGCCATAGCTCGGCATATCCACTTCCGAATGGCGCTCCACATCATGCTGGCGCAGCTCTAGCAGGCGGATGGGTCCCCAGACAATCAGTCCGGCCAGCACCACGATCAGCACGTTTTTAACCCGCTGGCCCGGGGTGCGTAGCTGGCGCAGCAGCGTATGCCGGCAGCGGTTGCTCCAGATGAACAGCAACGGCGGCGCGCTCACCGCCACCAGCCAGAGGATCAGGTGCCAGCCGATGACCTCTTTCGACAGGTCGATATCGGTGGTCATCACCGAAGCGATAATCCCGTAGCCAATCACCACATTGAGGAACGTCATGTAGTAACTCGCCGCGGCGGAAAACAGGACAATCAGCGTCGCCAGAATGCGCCAGATACGGCGGCCGAACAGCGACAGAAGACGTAACAGGAAGAAGGTGACAAATACCGTGGCAACCAGTTCAACAACACCGGAAAGCCCTTTCCAGAAAGTGAACTCTTGAGCATAACCATCGAAACGCCGGAAAAAAACGGCGACGTTCATAAACCAGCCGATGTACAGCGCCAGCCAAAAACTAAGCTTCTGCTGCGTCATCGTTCTAATATATTTCATGCAAGCAAACCTGGAAAAAGAAGAATAAAACACCGCCTGACGCTGTGGCACGAGTCAGTAGGCTAATAGGGTGCGTTAGGGTTGGTTATCAGAAACCTCTACAAACCGCGATAAGTAGACCACAGGGAACGAGAAAAGTATCAGGAGGGAATGTGATCCAGCCAAACATTTACAAAACATTTGGCTGGATTGGCACTATTTGCTTAGGGAAATAACCAGGGGCACGTTTCACGCTGCAGGTTTCAGGCGTGCGCCTCGTTATATACCGTGCTTTTCGGCTGACGGATGGTGGTGGATAGCGCCAGCGAGAGGATCAGCAGGGCGAAGATCACGCAGAAGGTCACGTAGAAACCGCCGAACAGCGAAGCGATGAGAGAGCCGCAGATGCTGCCGATACCGAAGCCCAGATAAATCACGCCATAGTTTTTCGCCAGATTGTTCAGACCAAAGAACTCACTCACCAGCGACGGGAAGACGGTAATGGTGCCGCCGAAGTTAAAGGCGACGCAGGCGATGGCGGCGAAGAAGGTCAAGGCATTCAGCGGGGCGAACAGCAGCGCGGCCATCCCCACCAGCGACACGACCTGACCGATGGTAATCACGCGAATGCGGGAGATTTTATCAGACAGGATACCTAACACCAGGCGACCGCTGAGGTTCGCAATCGAGATAACCGTTACCGCGTTGGCCGCCGTGGCGACATCCAGGTGGACCATTCCCTGGGCAATATCTTTCGCTACGCCAATTACGTACAGACCGCTCATGCAGGCCGTCAGGAACATCACCGCCAGCATCCAGTACTGCGGTTTACGCATCGATTCGGCGAGGGTGAAGTCGTTTTCCACGACGCCGTTGGCCGCGGTGGCTGCCGGGTGATTTGGCGCATCTTTCATCAGGGTCGCGCCAAAGACGATCATCACCAGCACGATAGCGCCCCAGATAACGAAGGTTTTTTCCAGGCCAACGGTGGCCAGCAGGTGGGAATCAATGAATTTGAACCCCAGGCTGCCGAGACCATAGGAGCCAATGGAGAAGGCGGAGATCAGCCCTTTACGTTCCGGGAACCATTTCACGCAGTTCGACAGGGTCAGCAGGTAACCGGCGCCGTCCGCCAGCCCCACCAGCACGCCCGCGCTCAGCCACAGCATCATCAGGCTGCTGGAGTGCGCGGTCAGGAAGAAGCCCAGGCCGAGCAGGATCCCGGAGGCCATGGTGACGCGCTTCACGCCAAAGCGCTCCTGCAGCTTGCCGGCGACCGACGAAGAGAGCGCCAGCCCGAGGCTCAGCAGACCAAAGGAAAAAGCCACCTGACTGACCGGCTCGCCCAGTTTGTCAGACAGCGAACTGTTAAACAGGCTCCAGGTATAAACCGAACCGAGAGCGAATTGGGTGATGATGGTGCCGATCAGTGTCAGCCAGCGGGTCGATTGACGGTTTGCAGCGTTCATAGCAGTTGTCCTGATAAATTAACTGCCGCCACAATAGCGAAGGCCCCTCATCCAGTGGGGGAAAAAGGCATGAACTGCCATCAGCGGGGAATGAAATGCATTAATGTTGGAATGAATGGCATTGCATAACATTCATTCCGTAAATTACAGGCAAAAAGTTAGTGTGCGCTATCTCACAGAAATGCGCCATTGCTGAGATTTAACAATAACCACATCGTTTCAAATGCGTAACAATTCCCGATTAAAAATTGGCGCTGACCCCCATCAAATAGAGCGTATTTTCCCCTGACGGCAGGTTATCCGCCTGCGACAGCGTTGCCCATGCCGCCACGTGGGATCCCAACCGCATATCAGCGCCCAGGGTGACATCGCTCCAGCCTCCCTCCCTGGCACGGGTCATCGGCGCCCAGACATCGCTGGCGAGCGACTGGTTATAGCTCACCTGCGCCCAGGGATGCACGCCCCACAGCGCCTGATAATCCATGCGCCAGCCGAGCGTGTTAACGTAGCCCGCCTCGCCTGCGCTTCTCACCGTCGGCGCGGTGACGTCGCTGCGCAGGCTGGCCACCGGCCCGGAGGTTACGCCGTTTGCCAGCGGATAATTCCAGCCAACGCTCAGGCCGCGGCCGCTGTCCGGCGGCGCCAGCCCCTGGTTTAACGCCAGCCCGCCGGGCGTCTCAGAGGACTTCATCCGCTCGGCGAGAATATCTTCATAACGTGGTTGGTGATCGCTATCCCATGTATAGCGTTCCGACGTATTACTTTTTGTATCGATAGCGATATATTCCTGTTGCCAGGCATTCGCTCCAGAGACACATGACACCCAGACGGATACGCTCGCCGGGATCAAGAACCCCCGGAGGCCATTGCATTTCTTTATTATCATTAATGCGACTCCAGAAAAGAGCCGAATCGGCAATATTGCTGTGTTTTTAGTGGGGATACGATTTCCCTGTATTAACTATTATCTTTATCTTTCAGCCGTCAAGGCGGGCGTCCACTTTTTTAGCGCAGAGGGAGAAACAGCTATGCAGCGTTGCGGATGGGTGAGTCAGGATCCGTTATACATCGAGTATCACGATACCGAATGGGGTGTGGCGCAAAAAGAGGGTCGCCAGCTGTTTGAAATGATCTGCCTTGAGGGCCAGCAGGCCGGTTTATCGTGGATCACGGTGTTAAAAAAACGGCAGAACTACCGCCAGGCTTTTCACCAGTTCGATCCGGTGCGCGTGGCGGCGATGGGTGATGACGATATCGAGCGACTCCTGCAGGATACCGGCATCATTCGCCATCGGGGAAAAATCCAGGCCATTATCGGCAACGCCCGCGCCTATCTGGCGATGGAAGAAAATGGCGAGTCGTTCACTGATTTTGTCTGGTCCTTCGTCGACAATGCGCCACAGGTGACCCGCGCTGCGACGCTGGCGGAAATTCCCACCACGACGCCGGCCTCCGAAGCGCTGTCCAAAGCATTGAAAAAACGCGGCTTTAAGTTTGTCGGCTCGACAATCTGTTATTCCTTTATGCAGGCCTGTGGGCTGGTCAACGACCATGTCACCGGCTGCTTCTGTCACCCTGGAGGTCAGGATGATCCGCAAGTGGGACACTGAAGATACCGCGCCGCTGCTGGCGCTGTGGCTGGACAGCACGATTCATGCCCATCCTTTTATCAGCGAAAGCTACTGGCGCGACAGCGTCGCGGTAGTACGGGATGTCTATCTTCCCGCCGCCAGCACCTGGGTCTGGGAGCAGGATGGCGAGTTAAAAGGCTTTGTCAGCGTGCTGGACTCCCGTTTCGTCGGCGCGCTGTTTGTCGCGCCGGGCGCCACCCGCCAGGGTATTGGCCGGGCGCTGCTGGATGAAGTCAAACAGCACTACGCCAGGCTGAGCCTTGAGGTTTATCAGAAGAACGAATCGGCGGTGAGTTTCTACCATGCGCAGGGCTTCCGGATTGAAGACTGCGCATGGCAGGACGATACTCAGCACCCGACGTGGATTATGCGTTGGCCGGCGGATCAAATGCCGTAAGCGGCAGCGCCGGGCCGGTATATTTCTCCAGCCACGCCAGGGCGGTGTTCCCGGCACAGCCGTTGCCCAGCCGGGATGTCGGAATATCTTTGGTTAAGACGTTCACCGCCCCGTTTTTGCAGATGCCGACCTGCGGATCCAGGTCGGGCCACGCTCCTTCATGCAGGCAAATCACCCCCGGGCGGATCCCCTCCGTCACCACGGCGCCGGCCAGCACCTGACCGCGGGCGTTCCATACCCGCACCAGATCGCCATCGACAATCCCGCGCGCCTGCGCATCCTGCGGATGAATAGTCACCGGTTCGCGCCCGGCGACGGCATAGCGCTCGCGCAGCGCGGTGTGGTTCAGTTGACTGTGCAGACGGTGGGCCGGATGGGCCGACAGCAGCTGCAGCTGCCCCGCCTCTGCGTTGCCATGCCACTCGTCGGGCTCCAGCCACATCGGATGCGGCGGACAGTCGGCGTAACCAAAAGCGGCGATGGTCGGCGAGTGGATCTCTATTTTACCGCTCGCCGTTTTCAGCGGGTTGGCCTGGGGATCGGCGCGGAAGGCGGCGAAACGCGCAAAACGGGCATTCTCCGGCTCCTCCGGCATCTCAATCAGCTGGTTAGCCTGCCAGAATTCGGCAAATGGCGGCAGCGTCACCTGCTGCTGGGCGCCGCGCCGGGCGGCCATCTGATAGAAAGTCTCCAGCCACTGCAAATCACTCTTCCCTTCGGTGAAGCGTTCGCGGCCACCCGCCTCCCAGCGTTCGCTGAGGTCGGCAAAGACCGCGAAATCGTCGCGCGCTTCATCTCGCGGGGCAACCACCTGCTTCATCGGCACCAGATGCTGGTTACTGTAGTCCCCGGTCATGGTCAGATCGTTGCGCTCAAACGAGGTGGTCGCCGGCAGGACGATATCGGCATGGCGCGCGGCGGCGGTCCAGAAGCATTCGGAAATGACGATAAGCTCCGGTTTCTGCCACGCCTGAATCAGTCGGTTGGTGTCCTGATGATGAGTAAAGTTGGCGCCGCCGGCCCACCAGATAAAGCGAATATCGGGAAAGCGCCGCGCCATGCCGTTGTGCTGATACTCCGCCCCCGGATTCTCCAGCGCCTCGACAATTCGTGCGACCGGGATCTTCTCCACCGCGTCCACGCCTCCGGCCACGCTCCCCTGCATCGAGCCCAGCACCGCCGCGCGGCGGGTCGGGTTGCCGCCGTTGGCAAAATGATAGGAAAGACCAAACCCGCCACCGGGGGTACCGATCTGTCCCAGCATGGCGGCCAGAGTGACCAGCATCCAGTGTTTCTGCTCGCCATACTGCTGACGCTGCATGCCCCAGCCGGCCATCAGCATAGTGGTATTTTCGTGGAAAATTTGCGCCAGTTCGCGGATTTTATCTGCTTTAACGCCGCAGAGCGCTGCTGCCCAGTCAGCGGTTTTCGCTACGCCGTCGCTTTCGCCGGTCAGATAGCGGGCAAAAATATCGTAGCCGCTGGTGCAGCGGGTAAGAAACGCATCATCCTGCCAGTCATTTTCCACCAGCGTATGGGCGATCCCCAGCATCAGCGCGACGTCGGTGCCCATATGCGGCGCGATCCACTCCATCGAATCGCCAAAGAAATCGACGGTTTCCGATCGCATCGGATCGATGCAGATCAGCCGCTTACCGCTCTGGCGCAGCCGATCAAACCACGGGATCCCTTGCTCGTCGGAGGCATTCCAGGCAATTTTCAGCGTGTTCAGCGGGTTGGCGCTCCACAGCACCACCACTTCGCTGTGCTCGAGCACCAGCGGCCAACTGGTCTGCTGCTGATACACCTCATTGCCGCCAACGACATAAGGCATGATCGCCTGCGCCGCGCCGGTGGAGTAATCGCCAAGATGGCCGGTATAGCCGCCCGCCAGGCTCATATAGCGCTGCAGCAGCGTCGCCGCCTTATGCAATACGCCGTTAGAGCGCCAGCCGTAGGAGCCGGCAAAAATGGAGGCCGGACCGTAGCTGTCGCGGATCCGCCGATGCTGGGCATCGATCAGATCCAGCGCCTGCTCCCAGCTCACCCGCACGAATTCATCCTGACCGCGGACCCCCTGGGGCTTGTCCGGTGAAGCAAGGAAGCCTTTACGCACCATTGGATAGCGCACGCGGGTTTTGCTGTGCACCTGATCGCGCACTGCCGTTTGCAGCGAGTTGGCAAACGGTGTCGCCAGCGCGCCGCGGGAAGAGAGGACGTTTTCCCCGTCCGTTTCCACCAGCATCGGTCCCCAGTGGGCGGCGGTTAAGATGGTTTTGGTTGCAGATGAGGTTGGCAAGGGCGGCTCCTGGTCAGCGAATGCAGGTGTCATGACGGCGTGATGGGCAACCGTTCAATGTTATTTACAAAAAGAGATGGTATCCGGGGAATTTTCTCCGTAATCGCGCGTCATAATCAACCGTCACGTTCGCTGTGACAAAGAATAAAAAGGATTAAGGACATTAAATGAAAAAACGCGTACTTATGATTGCGGCGCTGGTCAGCGGCACTCTGGCCATTTCTGGCTGCACCACCAACCCCTATACCGGTGAACGTGAAGCAGGCAAATCCGGTATTGGCGCAGGTATTGGCTCCTTAGTGGGCGCTGGCGTCGGCGCGCTCTCCTCTTCCAAACATGACCGCGGCAAAGGCGCGCTGATTGGCGCAGCGGCCGGCGCGGCGCTCGGCGGCGGCATTGGTTACTACATGGACGTGCAGGAAGCGAAGCTGCGCGACAAAATGCAGGGAACCGGGGTCAGCGTGACGCGAAATGGCGACAATATCGTGCTGAACATGCCGAATAACGTCACCTTCGACAGCAATAGCGCCAACCTGAAGCCGGCCGGCGCCAACACCCTGACCGGCGTGGCCATGGTGCTGAAAGAGTATGAGAAAACCGCTGTTAACGTGGTCGGCTACACCGACAGCACCGGCAGCAAGGATCTGAATATGCGTCTGTCGCAACAGCGTGCGGACAGCGTCGCCAGCGCGCTCATCACCCAGGGCGTGGCGGCCAATCGCATTCGCACCACCGGCATGGGCCCGGCGAACCCTATCGCCAGCAACAGCACAGCGGAAGGCAAAGCGCAGAACCGTCGCGTGGAAATTACCCTCAGCCCGCTGCAGTAAGCGCAACCTCATGTCGCCCGGCAGCCGCTCTGCCGGGCAAAATGCTTGATATCGCTATTTTTCGCGCTAAGGTGTTGGCAGATTTTCAGCAAAGGAAGCCACCATGGCGAAAGCGGCGCGTGCAACTATCAGCGATGTGGCGAAAGCCGCAAAGACCGGCAAAACCAGCATTTCACGTTATCTTAACGGCGAGAAGCATCTGCTTTCCGACGACCTGTTATCACGTATTGAAAAAGCCATTGCCGAACTCGACTACCGCCCCAGCCTGATGGCCCGCGGCCTCAAGCACGGCCGAACCCGCCTCATCGGCCTGATCATCGCCGATATCACCAATCCCTACTCGGTCAACGTCATGAGCGGCATTGAAGCAGCCTGCCGGGAAAAGGGCTTCACCCTGCTGGTGTGTAATACCAATAACGAGCTCGATCAGGAGCTGCACTACCTGGACCTGCTGCGCAGCTACCAGGTGGAAGGCATCGTGGTCAACGCAGTCGGTATGCGGGAGGATGGCCTGAACCGCCTGCAGCAGTCGGCCCTGCCGATGGTGCTGATCGACCGTAAAATCCCCGACTTCGCCTGCGATGTGGTCGGGCTTGATAACGCCCAGGCCGCCACCACCGCCACCGAACATCTGGTGGAAAAAGGATTCGAGGCCATCCTGTTTCTCAGCGAACCGCTGGGCTCGGTGAATACCCGTCGCGAGCGCCTGAGCGCCTTTCGCGCCACGCTTGCCCGCCACCACGGCGTGGTGGCCGAAAACGCCGAGGTGCAGCTTAACGACGGCGCGATGCTGGACAACGTCCTGCGTCAGTTCCATGCCCGCCACCGCGGGATGCGCAAAGCGGTCATCTCCGCCAACGGCGCGCTGACGCTGCAGGTAGCCCGCGCCCTGAAGCGCGTCGGCCTGATCTGGGGGAGCGATATCGGCCTGCTGGGCTTCGACGAACTGGAGTGGGCGGAGCTGGCCGGCGTCGGTATTACCACCCTCAAACAGCCGACGTGGCAGATCGGCTACGCGGCGGTCGAACAGGTTATTCGGCGCATTGCCGGCACTAACGACCCCATCCGCGAACGGGTATTTTCCGGCGAGCTTATCGTCCGCGGATCAACCTCCCGTTAACGATCCTTCGTGATGCCGATCATAAATTAAACATCTCGCCCTTTCTTATGGAACCGATACCATCTAGCGTATTAAGGAGATTAAGCAACAAACGCCGGGAGTAAGAGCGCGATGGCCAGAAAAATTATTGTCGTTACCGCTGCGTATGGTAATGACCATGTTAAATCCTTAGGCGGGCAGGCCGCCGTCCTGCCGTTTATCGCCAACGCCGGCGCGGACGGCGTCGAAATCCGCCGCGAGCTGTGCAGCGCGGAAGAGCTCAACGCTCTGCCCTCGCTGGCGGCCACCATTGAGCGCCACGGCCTGCTGGCCTGCTACTCCGCGCCGCAGGCGCTGTTCACCGACAACGGCGAGCTTAACCCGGATCTCCCGACGCTGCTCGCGGAAGCGCAAACTCTGAACGCTCTGTGGCTGAAGCTCTCCCTTGGCCATTTCCTCCACAATCAGCAGTTGGATGAGCTGCGCGATATCCTCAGCGACAGCGGCATGGCGTTGGTGGTAGAGAATGACCAGACCGACTGCGGCCAGCTGGCGCCGATGCAGCGCTTCAAAGCCGCCTGCCGGGTCCATCAGCTGCCGATCACCTTAACATTTGATATGGGCAACTGGCTGTGGGTTGGCGATTCGCCGGAAGAGGCGGCACGTCATCTTGCGCCGGCAGTCAGCTATATTCATGTTAAAGCGGCGGAGCCTCATCATGAGAAATTCCGCGCTGTACCGCCGGATCAGGCCGCCGAACGCTGGCTGGCCCTGCTCGATAATCTTCCCGCCGACGCGCCGCGTGGAATCGAGTTTCCGCTGACTGGCCATGACCTGACGGCCGTGACCCGCCGCTACGTCAACCTGTTACGCGAGGATTAAGTCGTGGAAAATTTAGATGTCATCACCATCGGCGAAGCTATGGCCATGTTTGTCGCCACCGAAACCGGGGATCTGGCCGAGGTGGAGCATTTCATGAAACGTGTCGCCGGCGCCGAGCTGAACGTCGCCACCGGCCTGGCGCGCCTGGGTCTGAAAGTCGGCTGGGTGAGCCGCGTCGGCAACGACAGCTTTGGCCGCTTCGTACTGCAATCGCTGGCGAAAGAGGGGATCGATAGCCACGCTGTGGCCATCGACAACCGCTTCGCTACCGGTTTCCAGATGAAATCGAAAGTCGAAAATGGAACCGATCCCATTGTGGAGTATTTCCGCAAAGGATCCGCAGCCAGCCATCTTTCGCCGGACGATTTTCGCGCCGACTACTTCACCAGCGCCCGCCATCTGCACCTGAGCGGCGTCGCGGCGGCCCTTTCTGAGAGCTCTTACGCGTTGCTGGAGCATGCGGCGAAGGTAATGAAAGCCGAAGGAAAAACCCTCTCTTTCGACCCCAATCTGCGCCCGGTACTGTGGAAAAGCGAAGCCGAGATGGTAGAGAAACTCAACCGTCTCGCCTTCCAGGCTGACTGGGTTTTGCCAGGCTTGAAAGAGGGCGTGATTCTTACCGGCCAGCAGACCCCGGAAGGGATTGCCGATTTCTATCTCTCCCGCGGCGTCAAGGCGGTAGTCATTAAAACCGGCTGCGACGGCGCCTGGTTCAAGAGCGCCAGCGGCGAACAGGGAACGGTCGATGCCATTAAAGTCGATAACGTCGTCGATACCGTCGGCGCCGGCGACGGCTTTGCCGTCGGGGTGATTAGCGCCCTGCTGGAAGGCAAAACCCTGCTTCAGGCGGTGAACCGCGGCAATAAAATCGGTTCGCTGGCGATTCAGGTCCAGGGCGACAGCGAGGGGCTGCCCACTCGCGACGCGCTGGGCGAGTAACTTTTCTACGCAACGATAACAGCCGTCCTGTACCCTACCTGCAGCGCGGCACAGCAGCGTCCGTTTCGACGGACGTATGTCTCCTCATTGACAGAGGCAAGCCTATGAATAGCTCAACAAATGCAACGAAACGCTGGTGGTACATCATGCCTATCGTGTTTATCACGTATAGCCTGGCGTACCTCGACCGCGCCAACTTCAGCTTCGCTTCCGCGGCAGGCATTACCGAAGACCTGGGCATCACCAAGGGGATCTCCTCCCTGCTGGGGGCGCTGTTCTTCCTCGGCTACTTCTTCTTCCAGATCCCCGGCGCTATCTATGCGGAGCGCCGCAGCGTTCGCAAACTGATCTTTATCTGCCTGATCCTGTGGGGCGGTTGCGCCTCCCTGACCGGTATTGTGCATAATATCCCGGCGCTGGCGGCGATCCGCTTTATCCTCGGCGTCGTCGAAGCGGCGGTGATGCCGGCGATGCTTATCTATATCAGCAACTGGTTCACCAAATCAGAGCGCTCTCGCGCCAACACCTTCCTGATCCTCGGTAACCCGGTGACGGTCCTGTGGATGTCGGTAGTCTCCGGCTACCTGATTCAGGCCTTCGGCTGGCGGGAAATGTTCATCATCGAAGGGGTGCCGGCGGTGATCTGGGCCTTCTGCTGGTGGGTGCTGGTGAAAGATAAGCCGTCGCAGGTGTCCTGGCTGGCGGAGATTGAAAAAGCGGCGCTGCAGGAACAACTGGATCGTGAACAGCAAGGCATCAAAGCGGTGCGTAACTATGGCGAAGCCTTCCGCTCCCGCAACGTGATCCTGCTCTGCGCGCAGTATTTTGCCTGGAGTATCGGCGTATACGGCTTTGTACTGTGGCTGCCGTCGATTATCCGCAGCGGCGGTGAAAATATGGGGATGGTGGAAGTGGGCTGGCTCTCTTCTGTCCCGTACCTGGCGGCCACCATCGCCATGATCGTCGTCTCCTGGGCCTCGGATAAACTGCAAAACCGTAAGCTGTTCGTCTGGCCGCTGCTGCTGATTGGCGGACTGGCCTTCATCGGTTCCTGGGCGGTCGGCGCCAACCACTTCTGGGTCTCCTACACCCTGCTGGTGGTAGCCGGGGCGGCAATGTATGCGCCATACGGCCCCTTCTTCGCCATTATTCCGGAAATGCTGCCGCGCAACGTCGCCGGGGGCGCCATGGCGCTGATCAACAGCATGGGCGCGCTGGGCTCCTTCTGCGGCTCGTGGTTTGTCGGCTACCTGAACGGCGCCACCGGCAGCCCCGCAGCGTCCTATATTTTTATGGGGGTAGCGCTTTTCGCCTCAGTATGGCTGACTTTGATTGTTAAGCCTGCTAATAATCAAAACCTTCCACTTGGCGCTCATCACGCCTGAACGACTCATACTACGGAGATTCGCATGAAGCCGTCTGTCATTCTCTATAAAACGCTTCCCGACGACCTGCTACAGCGTCTGGAGGAGCACTTTTCCGTCACTCAGGTGAAAAACCTGCGGCCGGAGACCGTTTCGCAGCACGCTGAGGCCTTCGCCCAGGCTGAAGGCCTGCTGGGCTCCAGCGAAAAGGTTGACGCCGCGCTGCTGGAGAAGATGCCGAAGCTGCGTGCGACCTCCACCGTTTCCGTTGGCTATGACAACTTCGACGTCGAGGCGCTGAACGCCCGCCGGGTGCTGCTGATGCATACCCCGACCGTGCTGACCGAGACCGTCGCCGATACGGTCATGGCGCTGGTGCTGAGTACCGCGCGCCGGGTGGTGGAAGTGGCGGAGCGCGTCAAAGCGGGTGAATGGACGAAGAGCATTGGTCCGGACTGGTTCGGCACGGATGTTCACCATAAAACCTTAGGCATCGTCGGCATGGGCCGCATCGGTATGGCGCTGGCGCAGCGCGCCCACTTCGGGTTCGGCATGCCGATCCTGTATAACGCGCGTCGCCAGCATCCGCAGGCGGAAGAACGCTTCAATGCCCGCTATTGCGATCTCGATACCCTGCTGCAGGAGGCTGACTTTGTCTGCCTGATCCTGCCCCTGAGCGAAGAGACTCACCATCTGTTCGGTCAGGCGCAGTTTGCCAAAATGAAATCTTCCGCCATCTTCATTAACGCCGGGCGTGGCCCGGTAGTGGACGAGCAGGCGCTGATCGCCGCCCTGCAGAACGGTGAGATCCACGCTGCCGGTCTCGATGTGTTCGAACACGAACCGCTGGCCAAGGACTCACCGCTGCTGAGCCTGCCGAACGTCGTCGCGCTGCCGCATATCGGCTCCGCCACCCATGAGACGCGCTACAACATGGCGGCCTGTGCGGTGGACAACCTGATCGACGCCCTGAACGGCAACGTAGAGAAAAACTGCGTCAATCCGCAGGTAAAATAAGCCATAAAAAAACCCGGGTAACGGCGGCAACCGCCCTCCCCGGGTTCTTTTTGCATCCTGTCCATCATCCTGCCCGTTCGCCGCAGCCAACGTCAGCCAGATGAAGCATTAACGGGTGGCGTTCACCGCCGCCGTCCATGCCTGATTAAACGCCTGATGCTGCGCCGCCAGCGGCCCAATCAGCGCATTGTACTGGCTGGCCTGCTGGGAGGTCGGGAACTGAATGCCGTTGGCGACAAAGCTCACCTGCGTCCCCTGCTGAGCGACAAAATCCCCAACCTGAACCAGCTGCTGGGTAAAGATCTGCGCGGCCGGGATCAGCGGCTGCAGCGCGTCGGCTGGCGCCGTCACCACCTTGGCGTAAACCTGATCGAAGACCGGCTTGAGATCGTCAGCCTGCTTCAGCGCGCCATGCGCGGCATCGGCCTGCATTTTCGCATTCTGCAGCTGCTGGCTGAGCACGCCCAGCGCGCCGTTCGCCTGACGCAGCGGCTCACGCTGGGTCATATAATCCTGCGGGACGCGGATCGCATTGACGCTGTCCACCACCGGGCGCAGACCAGCGTCCATCGCCTGGCTCACCTGCTGCGAGTAACCGTAGATCACCGCGTAGTCAGAGACAAAAGGCCCAAACTGTTTTTTCTGATCGGCGGTCAGCGTCGGCAGACGTTCACCGCTACGCATCGCCGTATTCTGCAGGAAGTCGATAAACGCTTTGCGCTGATCGCCCTCTTTATCAAAACACCCACTCAGGCTAACCACCATCAATAAGGCCGCCATAGCCGCAAACCAGCGAGAGCAGGACTTTCCTGTCGCCATTTTTTTACTCCTTTCAGCCAAAAAAAGCGCACAACGGCACACACGTGCCAGACGCTGACAAGGATAGTCCAGCTCGGCCTCGCAGGATACCCTTTCCTGCTAATCTTACGCGGGAAAAACACCATTTTGCACGCCATCGTCGCGCTGTAGAACGTCTGTTATGCGCATCACAAATATGGTCTTAAGATCAGGTGGGCCAGAACTTCATAAGCCATTGATATTAATATAAATAAAAAGCCACAACCCGGCACTGCGCCTTAAAGCGGACGATAATCGCACGCTTTGGCACGCGTCTGGATTGCCTGCCTCGCACTTCAATGATTTGATGAATGAGCGATTAACGGCGATATGTTCGATTATCGCACAAATCAAACTCAACGACGCGAAGGCGACGATAATAATAAACCTCTGTCCCTCGCTCAGTCTGCCAGGAAAGCCGTATGACTAAGACAACCATCGACATTCAGGCCTTTATCAACGAGCACCCCTTCACCCGCTACCAGTGGATGATCCTTGCGCTCTGCTTTATCACCGTCGCGATGGACGGGTTCGATACCGCAATTATCGGGTTCATCGCCTCCGACCTGGTGCAAGAGTGGGGCGTGGAAAAATCGGCCCTCGGCCCGGTGATGAGCGCCGCGCTGGTGGGCCTGGCGGTCGGCGCCTTAACCGCAGGGCCGCTGGCTGACCGCATCGGCCGCAAAAAAGTGCTGATCATGTCGATCGTGGTGTTCGGCGGATTCAGCCTGCTCACCGCCTTCGCCACCAGCCTTAATCAGCTGACGCTGCTGCGCTTCCTGACCGGTCTGGGCCTTGGCGCGGCGATGCCGAATGCCGCGACGCTAATGAGTGAATATGCGCCGGAGCGCCGTCGGGCGCTGCTGGTGAACCTGATGTTTGTCGGCTTTCCGATGGGATCTTCGCTGGGCGGCTTTTTATCCGCCTGGATGATCCCGCACTATGGCTGGCAGAGCGTGCTGGTGCTGGGCGGCGTGATGCCCCTCCTGCTGGCGGTGGCATTAATATTCCTGCTGCCAGAGTCCGTCCGCTATCTGGTGGTGAAGCAGCACCCGGCGCAGCGCATTGCTGCTATCCTGCGCCGTATCGCGCCGCTGCCGAAGGCAGTGGAATTTGTACTACGCGAAGCAGGCCAGGTGAAAGAGAAATCCGCGATCGGCGTCATTTTCTCCCCTCGCTACGCGGTGGGTACCGTGATGCTGTGCCTGACCTACTTTATGGGTCTGCTGATTTTCTATCTGCTGACCAGCTGGCTGCCGCTGCTCATCCGTGAAACCGGCGCCTCGATGAGTCAGGCCTCAATTATCACCGCCCTGTTCCCGCTCGGCGGCGGGATTGGCGTGCTGATCCTCGGCGCCCTGATGGACAAGATCAATCCCAATAAAGTGGTGGCCGTCGGCTGGCTGCTGACCGGCGTTTTTGTCTGCCTGGTGGGGTTCTCCACCAGCAGCCTGGCGCTAATGGGAGTGATGGTCTTTATCGCCGGCAGCATTATGAACGGCGCGCAGTCGTCGATGCCGGCGCTGGCGGCTGGCTTCTATCCGACGCAGGGGCGCGCCACCGGCGTCGCCTGGATGCTGGGTATCGGCCGCTTCGGCGGCATCCTCGGCGCGTTCAGCGGCGCCTTCCTGATGCAGGCTCAGCTCTCCTTTGAGACCATTTTCACCCTGCTGGCCATCCCGGCGTTCCTGTCAGCCATTGCGCTGCTGATCAAGTACCGGGTCAGTAAATCCGTGCCGGCGACGACAGATGAGGCGAGAAGCCTGCAGAAAGCCTAACCCTATAAGCCGGCGCCCCGCGCCGGCTTTGCCGCTTTTTTCTTATCCGTTTACAAAAATTTTCGAAGCCACCTCATCGCGTTAATAATCATTCTTTTAGGCTACGCTGCCGTTTGGCTGTCGGGGCAGATTCGATAGCCTGTTGGCAAATAATCACCGACGTTACCATCCCTTGCGCCATTTTCTGACTATTCTTAATGAGCTATAGAAAAATCTTTTCCGCTGTGTGATAAAAGGAGTTCTCAATGGAATATAAAGATCCCGTGTTTGAACTGCTGAGCAGCCTGGAACACATCGTTTTTAAGGATGATAATCAGAAAGTTACCTCAAACCGTAAGTCCACTGTGTTTAGTGAATTTGAGCAACTGCGTAAAGGCACTGGACTTAAGATTGACGACTTTGCCAACGTCATGGGCGTGAGCGTCGCCATGGTAAGAGAGTGGGAGTCGAGACGGGTTAGACCGTCTCCCACTGAGCTGAAATTGATGCGCCTGATTCAGGCCAATCCACAGCTTTCACGACAATTACTCGATTAATCTCGCGCGCAGCGGCAAAGGCCAGTAAGGGAGCTTTTGCCGCTGCACCGTAAAAAAAAGTTTGCTATCAGGTGCTGAACGTGCGTTAATGCTCGCAGGTTTGATGTACAGACCACAGAGCAGTCGAATAGAGCAGTCCTTCTAAGGTTATCCAAAGATACCCCCGTAGTGAACTTTCCCTTTATCGCTTTAAATCTGTAGTCCAGACCCCTACGCCGCAAGGCTCACTTATTTTTTTAAAGGTAATTCACTATGTCCGGTAAAATGACTGGTATCGTAAAATGGTTCAACGCTGACAAAGGCTTCGGCTTCATCACTCCTGACGATGGCTCTAAAGACGTGTTCGTACACTTCTCTGCTATCCAGAACGATGGCTACAAATCCCTGGACGAAGGTCAGAAAGTATCCTTCACCATCGAAAGCGGCGCTAAAGGCCCGGCAGCTGGCAACGTAACTTCTCTGTAAGTTCAAGCCGCTAAGAATCGAGAATCCCTGCCTGATGGCGGGGATTTTTTTTATCTGTCGCCAGTAGCCGCCAGCATAAGATGGCGGCTACCGGGCATTCAAAGCAGGGAAAAGTGCCAGCTCGTCTCCCGCCACGCCAGACTATGGGTCAGCTTCAGACCTTGTAAAAACGCCTCATCATGCGACACCACCAGCATCGCGCCGGGAAACGCCGCCAGCGCGCTTTCAATAGCCTGCGTCGATGCTAAATCGAGATGGTTGGTTGGCTCATCCAACAAAAGCAGCTGGGCAGGCTCGCGTCGCCAGAGCACGCACGCCAGCGCCGCTTTCAGGCGCTCGCCGCCGCTGAGCGCCGACAGCGGCAGAGTGACCTTATCCGCGCCCAGCTGGAGCTGCGCCAGGCGGGTGCGCAGGAGGCCCTCATCCAGTGGGGTATCTTCCAGGCTCAGGTGCGCCATTACCGACAGGGATAAATCCAGCTGCGTCAGATGTTGATCGAGGTAAGCGGCGCTCACCGAAAGCCGGACATCGCCTGACGCGGCCTGCTCCAGCCCCAACAGCGTTTTCAGCAAAGTGGTTTTGCCACAGCCGTTTGGCCCCTTTAGCGCGATGCGCATCGGGCCATCGATACGCCAGTTCAGCGGCGCAGCCGGCGCATGGTCGAGCTGTAATGACTCCACCACCAGTACCTGCTTGCCGGCGGCCACTTCGCTACCCGGCAGGGTAAACATCACTGGGGTCTCTTCCTCAACCCGCTCCCGCGCCTGCTGCACGGCGGCATTTAGACTGCTGTTCTGTTCACGATGCTGACGGCGCAGCGTTCCCGGGCGCTCTTTTGCCGCTCCTTTGTACTTCACGCGTTCGAAGGAGGCGATATTTAGCGTATCAACGGTACGCAGCGTCTGAGCCGAGCGCCGCTGGGCGGCGTCATGCTCCTTATGCATTCGCGCGCGGGTGCGCCGTCGGTCGGTCACGGCATGCTCCAGCGCCGCGCGCGCGGCCTGCTGCTCCGCCATACGCTGGCGCTGATATTCATCATAGTTGCCGCCGTAGCTGCGCAGCGCCATCGGCGTCAGCTCAATAATCCTCGGCATCCGCGTCAGCAGCTCGCGGTCGTGGCTGGCGATCAGAGCCCCGCCCTGCCAGCTTTCCAGTTGGTGATAGAGCCACTCCCGCCCCTGGCGGTCCAGATGGTTGGTAGGCTCATCCAGCAGCAGATAATCGGCGCCCGAGACGAAGGCGCCGCACAGCAGAGCCTTCATCCGCTCGCCGCCGCTGAGTGAAAACGCGGGGCGATCGGCAGAGAACGGCGGGAGATCGGCTTCACGGAACGCTAAACTCAGGCGATCGGTGAGATCCCAGTGACCATCTAACAGATCGAAATCGTCGGCCAGCCCTTGGCCCTGTTCAAGGCGAGACAAGGCGGCAAAAACCGACGCATAGCCCAGCAGCGTAGCGAGGGTGGTCTCCGGCGTGAGCGTCGGCTGCTGCGCTACCCAGGCAACGGCGGCGGCGCGCTCAATATGGCCGCCGGCAGGAGAATCAAGGCCCGCCAGCAGACGCAGCAGACGCGTCTTGCCGACGCCGTTCCGGCCGACCAGGCCGCAAAGGGACGGTTCCAGCGAGACGCTGAGCGGACCAAACAGGGTCTGTCCCGTCGCAAACTGACAGGTGACCTGATGTAAAACAAAAGCGGGGATGTGGGCGCAATGAGCCATAAGCACTCCTGAATGAAATCAATACTCCCCTACCCGCAAGGTCTGCGAGGTAAGGCGTGAAATTCATCAGTCGTGTTTGTTCATTTGTGGGGCGCGCTCCGGTGAGACGAGGGATTCGTCGGGACATAGGATAGCCACACTCCGGTATGCGTTGCAAGCCTGTTTTATTCAACGATCTTGTAAAAATAAAAAGGCCTCCTGATATCAGGAGGCAAAGGATTTATTTGGTGAACAATGAAAGGGTGCATTGAGAATGCCTGACACCGCAAGCATGGTGGGGATAGATCCCCACCAGATGCTCTTACTGTTTAATATCACAGGCTAAGAATGCCACCAGCTCAATATTTCCCTGCCTGCGCTGTAATTCACATAGCGAATCACGAACCATCCAGGTCAATAATAAAATAGTGAAGCAAATCACTACTAAGCCAAACAACAGATACTTTTGCGGCATTCCACGCCTCCAGTGTTGATTTTCAACAAGTAAGAGGCTACTCTTATGGTGTTCATGCATAGGGGAGCCTCACTTTGATTACTATCAGGTGGGGCTTTTCTCTGTCTGTCTCCCGCTGAATACCTGAGACACATAGTCTCAAGCACCCGCCGCCATTCTAGCGTAAATACCTCTCGGAATTATGTTTATATATTCCTAAAACTTTTCTCATCGATGAATGCAAATAATGAAGATATCAATGGCAGAATTATTAACGGTTCACCTATTTATATTTCACGTATAAAAAAACCTGCCCTGAGGCAGGTCTTTATTATTACCGATACGCTTACTGCAGCAGAGAAATATCCGCCACTTGCAGGAACAGTTCACGCAGTTTGGACAGCAGCGTCAGACGGTTGATGCGAACATCTTTGTCTTCAGCGTTAACCATCACGTTCTCGAAGAACTCATCCACCGGCTCGCGCAGCGCGGCCAGCTCGATCAGCGCATCCTGATAACGGCCTGCGGCGAAATACGGCTGCAGCTTGTCGCGCAGCACCACCAGATTACCCGCCAGCTTAATTTCCGCCGCTTCTTTCAGCACCGAAGCGTGAACGATGTCGTTCAGCGTCTCATCGGATTTCGCGAGGATGTTAGAGACACGTTTGTTTGCCGCCGCCAGCGCGGAGGACTCTTCCAGAGTACGGAAGTGCGATACCGCCTTCATACGCGCATCGAAATCCGCCGGGCGGGTTGGACGACGCGCCAGTACCGCCTGGATCGTGTCGACGCCGTAGCCTTCGTCCTGATACCAGGCACGGAAGCGGCCCAGCATAAAGTCGATCACATCATCAACCACGTTGGCGTTGGTCAGCTTCTCACCGTACAGACGAACCGCTTCTTCGGTCAGCGTCTGCAGATCGAGATCCAGGTTCTTCTCAACGATGATACGCAGCACGCCCAGCGCGGCGCGACGCAGCGCAAACGGGTCTTTATCGCCTTTCGGATGCTGACCGATACCAAAGATACCCGCCAGGGTGTCCATCTTATCGGCAATCGCTACCGCGCAGGCCACCGGATTAGACGGCAGCGCGTCGCCAGCAAATCGCGGCTGATACTGCTCGTTCAGCGCCACGGCCACGTCTTCCGCTTCGCCGTCATGGCGCGCGTAGTGCATCCCCATCACGCCCTGGGTGTCGGTGAACTCGAAGACCATGTTGGTCATCAGGTCGCACTTGGACAGCAGGCCCGCGCGGGTTGCGTGGTTCACGTCAGCGCCAATCTGTTCGGCAATCCAACCCGCCAGCGCCTGGATGCGATCGGTCTTGTCGCGCAGAGTCCCAAGTTGCTGTTGGAACAGCACGGTTTCCAGACGCGGCAGGTTATCTTCCAGACGTTTTTTACGGTCGGTATTGAAGAAGAACTCGGCATCGGCCAGACGCGGACGGACCACCTTCTCGTTACCGGAGATGATCTGCTGCGGATCTTTGGACTCGATGTTGGCCACGAAGATAAAGTTCGGCAGCAGTTTGCCGGCGTTGTCGTAGACCGGAAAGTACTTCTGGTCGCCCTTCATGGTGTAAACCAGCGCTTCAGACGGCACCGCGAGGAATTTTTCTTCGAACTTCGCCGTCAGCACCACCGGCCATTCCACCAGCGAGGTGACCTCTTCCAGCAGGCTTTCGCTCAGATCGGCTTGACCGCCAATCTTACGCGCCGCCTCTTGCGCATCAGCTTTGATTTTGGCTTTACGCTGTTCGTAATCGGCGATGACTTTACCGCGCTCCAGCAGGATCTGCGGGTACTGGTCGGCATGGTCGATGGTGAACTCCGGCTCGCCCATAAAGCGATGGCCGCGAATCACGCGATCGGACGGAATACCGAGGATAGTGGCCGGGATCACTTTGTCACCCAGCAGCAAAGTCACCGTGTGTACCGGACGCACGAAGTGGACGTCAGACGCGCCCCAGCGCATCAGTTTCGGGATCGGTAGCTTCGCCAGCGAGCTGGCAATCATGTTCGGCAGCAGCGCTTCGGTGCTTTCGCCCTTCACATGGGCGCGATACAGCAGCCACTCGCCTTTGTCCGTGGTCAGACGTTCGGCCTGATCGACGGTGATACCGCAGCCGCGCGCCCAGCCTTCGGCCGCTTTGCTTGGCTTGCCTTCGGCATCGAACGCCTGGGCAATAGCCGGGCCGCGTTTTTCCACTTCGCGATCGGCTTGCGCCGCCGCCAGGTTGGCCACCTTCAGCGCCAGACGACGCGGGGCGGCAAACCATTCCACTTTACCGTGCGCAAGGCCAGCGTTATCCAGCTCCGCGGTCACATTCGCAGCAAAAGATTCCGCCAGGCTGCGCAGCGCTTTTGGTGGCAGCTCTTCAGTGCCGATTTCCACCAGAAAAGTATTCTCAGACATGGCCGCCTCTTATTTATTCTTGTTGCACATCGGGAAGCCGAGCGCTTCACGGGAAGCGTAGTACGCTTCCGCCACTGCTTTAGTCAGGGTGCGAATGCGCAGGATATAGCGCTGACGCTCGGTGACGGAGATGGCTTTACGCGCATCCAGCAGGTTGAAGCTGTGAGCCGCTTTCAGAATACGCTCATAGGCCGGCAGCGGCAGCGGGGTCTCCAGCGCCAGCAGCTGCTGGGCCTCTTTCTCATACTGTTCGAAGCAGGTGAACAGGAAGTCGACGTCGGCATATTCGAAGTTATAGGTGGACTGCTCCACTTCGTTCTGGTGGAACACGTCGCCGTAGGTGGTTTTCCCCAGCGGGCCATCGCTCCAGACCAGGTCATAGACGCTGTCCACACCCTGGATGTACATCGCCAGACGCTCCAGACCGTAGGTGATCTCGCCGGTCACCGGCTTACACTCGAGGCCGCCGACCTGCTGGAAGTAGGTGAACTGCGTCACTTCCATGCCGTTGAGCCACACTTCCCAGCCCAGACCCCAGGCGCCCAGCGTCGGGTTTTCCCAGTTGTCTTCGACAAAGCGAATGTCGTGGATAGTCGGGTCCATACCCAGCTCTTTCAGCGACCCGAGGTACAGCTCCTGGATGTTGTCCGGAGAGGGTTTAATCACCACCTGGAACTGATAGTAGTGCTGTAAACGGTTCGGGTTTTCGCCATAGCGGCCATCGGTTGGACGACGGGAAGGCTGCACGTAGGCGGTCGCCATTGGCTCCGGCCCTAACGCGCGCAGGCAGGTCATCGGGTGAGAGGTGCCGGCGCCGACTTCCATGTCCAGTGGTTGAACAATGGTGCAGCCCTGACGAGCCCAGTAATCCTGTAAGGTCAGGATCAGGCCCTGGAAGGTCCTGGTATCAAACTTTTGCATATGATTTCGTGCTGGATACGTGTGGATTTAAAGGAAGGAGTCAGTATACCCGCTGGCTGCGAGATATACAGTACGAAACGGCGTTGTTTCAGGAAAACGGACGAAATTTACGCCAGGCGGGGTCGATTCAGCGCATCGAAAGATGCATAAACTGGCCGTCCGGGTCAAAGGAACAGATGAAACGCTCATTCTTGCCGGTACGGCCAGAAAGCTCATAGCTCGCCTGGAATTGTTCAAAGTGGTTCACGTCAACGAGCTGCGTTTGCGTGTTATAGCGGATAGCCGCCTGATCCTTGCAAAGCTGCGCCATATTGAGCGTGGTTTGCGGCGTAATACGAGCGCGCTGCGCTTTTTGCGTCGGCGGGGAGACGGTCTCGCTGCAGCCCGCGAGGAGCAGCACCAGCATGACGGAAACAACACCTTTCACCACGTTCTCCTCCACCGCCTTGTTAGCAAGTTGTTATCCTAAAGATTCAGTATTACAGGTATTTTGCGAATATCATGAAACTGCGACAAGTCTGTGACCGAAAACTCAGACTAATCTATTGCGACACCGGGAAACCGGGCAGGTCATATCTTATTTCTCCAGCAGACATTGAGGGACTGATGCAAGAAAAGATACACTGGATCACCAACCTGCGCGGCATCGCCTGCATGATGGTGGTGATGATCCACAGCACCAGCTGGTATATCACTCACCCCCATGCGATTACCCTGCTGCAATGGGATATCGCCAATCTGCTCAATTCCGCCTCCCGCGTCAGCGTGCCGCTGTTTTTTATGATCTCGGGCTACCTCTTTTTTGGGGAACGCAGCGCCCAGCCGCGCCATTTCTGGCGGATTGGCCTGTGCATTGCGTTCTATAGCGCGCTATCTCTGCTGTATATCACGCTGTTTACCCATATCAACGTCGAGCTGTCGTTAAAGAATTTGCTGCAGAAGCCTGTCTTCTACCACCTGTGGTTTTTCTTTGCTATCGCCGTCATCTACCTGCTCTCGCCGCTGATTCAGGTTAAGTCCACCAGTAGCACAATGCTGCTGGCGCTGATGGCGATCCTCGGCATTCTGGCCAACCCCAATATGGTCAGCGTTAAAGCCGCCGGGATTGAGTGGCTGCCAGTCAACCTTTATATCAACGGCGACACCTTCTACTACGTGCTCTACGGCGTGCTGGGCAGAGCCATTGGCACCCTGGACACCGATAAAAAATGGCTAACACCGCTCTGCGCCGCGCTGTTCATCGCCGCCGTGTGGGTCATTTCCCGCGGCACGCTGCATGAGCTGCGCTGGCGCGGAGACTTCGGCGACACCTGGTATCTCTACTGCGGACCGGCGGTGTTTGTTTGCGCGGTCACCCTGCTGACGCTGGCCAAAAACTGGCTTAACGCGCGTCCCCTGCCCGGTATCGCCTGCATTGCGCGACATTCGCTGGGGATCTACGGCTTTCATGCCCTGATAGTGCATGCGCTGCGCGCCAGCCATCTGGAGCTATCCCGCTGGCCGCTGCTGGATATTGTGTGGATATTTAGCGCCGCCCTGCTCGGCAGCCTGCTGCTGTCAGGCCTGGTGCAGCGGATTGATAGCCGCCGGCTGGTCAGCTAACGGTCCGCCGCCCGGAGGGGCCCGACTTACGTCTCAGGCCCCTCTTCCGTCACGCTGAGAGGTTCCCGTAAGCGCGTCGGGTCCCAGACATCACGCACGTTTTTCTGTACCGCAACAGCGCCAAACAGGCTCAAAAAATACGCCAGCCCATAGAACCCTTTCTCGCTGAGCAGCAGAGTGGCATTCCACAGTCCGATAACCAGCAGACCTACAGCGATAACGAAGACCACCAGACAGGTGGTGTAGTACAACGCGGTGGTCGGAATGGCTTCATACTTATCGCGCACCGTCTTTTGATAAGATGCCGCGGCAAACAGCCCCAGTACCAGGACGGCAAAATAATAGCCTTTCTCATTCAACTGCATATCGGCATTCCACAGCCCCACCAGATAGGTGACGATGCCGCCGATCAGGGCAATCCAGGAGATCAAATGAAACGCAGGAGAATACGTCGCGTGCTTGTTTTCCATCACTTTTTACCTTTTACGCGCCTCGGGGCGGCGCTTATTCCGTTTTTTGCATCGCGCGGGCGATGCGGGTCCGTTCGGGGGTTGCCGATGCGCCATATAAGCAGACAAACCATGCCGCGATATAGACGGCTTTTTCATGCCAGTCTGCCGGTACATACCAGGCGCCGACCAGCAGCAGGCCGACCGATAGCAGCAGCACCAGCCGGCATAAGGCAATAAAACCGTCGTCCTGTTCCTGCCACTGACTGGCGCGCTGATGGGCGAGAACAGCAAACATCCCCATCACCAGCACGCCGAGAAAATACCCTTTGCCGCTGAACAGCGGGCAGGTCCGCCAGATACCGAGCAGATAAACCAGCGATCCTGTCGCCATCATCCCCCTGGCAATATTGCGTTTTGTGATCATCTCACCTCCCTGGTCGACAGGGGCTGATTATGACCGACTCCCTCGGCGATGCCTCAGATTACGTACGACAAAGCGGAGATTTCGGAATAAATAAATACGCATTTATGGATGGATGTAGCCGGGACATTCAGGAAGGGAATCCGCCCGGCGCTGCCGGACGGACTGAGGCTAAGACATCAGCGGTTTCAGTTGCTGATAAATCTGGCGGAAGGTTTCCCGCTGCGGCGCATAGTGGGCCACACGGCGATCGTCCGGGCGATGGGCTTGTTCAAGCGGCAGCGGCTTCAGCAGCCCGGGGCGGTCTGCCTCGTCGTGAACCGCCAGCTGCGCCAGCCTGGCCGCCCCCAGCGCCGGGCCGACATCGCCCCCGGTACGGTAATCGAGCTGCAGGCCGCTGATATCCGCCAGCATTTGCCGCCAGTAAGCGCTGCGCGCCCCGCCGCCGATAAGCGTGATGCTCTGCGGCTTGATGCCGCAGGCGTGCACCACGTCCATACCATCCGCCAGCGCATAGCCCACCCCTTCCAGCACCGCCCGCGCCAGCTCTGCCGGCCCATGCTGATGCGTCAGGCCAAAAAAGACGCCCTTAGCCTGCGGGTTGTTGTGCGGCGTGCGTTCGCCAGACAGATAGGGCAGGAACCACACCGGACCGGCGCTTTCATCCGCCGTCTGCGCCGCCGCGATCAGCGCCGGCACGCTGGCGAGACCGGTTAATTTTGCCGCCCAGTCCAGACAGGAGGCCGCGCTGAGCATCACCGACATCAAATGCCAGCGGCCCGGCAGGGCATGGCAGAAGCTGTGCACCGCGCTTTCGGGTTTGCTAAGGAACCCTTCACTGACGGCGAAGTAGACGCCTGACGTACCCAGCGACAGCATCGCCTGACCGGCATCGGCCATGCCGACCCCGACCGCGCCCGCGGCGTTGTCGCCCCCCCCGCCCACCACCAGCGCCGGTGGCATATTCCACGCCTGCGCCACCTCAGGTCGCAGTTGCCCGGTGACGTCGCTGCCTTCGAACAGCGCCGGCATCGCATCCCGACTGAGATCGCAGGCGGCGAGCATCTCGTCGCTCCAGTCGCGCCGGGCGACGTCCAGCCACATCGTGCCGGCGGCGTCAGACATATCGCTAGCGAGCTCGCCGGTCATGCGCAGGCGCAGATAATCCTTGGGCAGCAGAACTTTATCGACCTGGCTGAACACTGCCGCCTCGTGGCGCTGTACCCATAAGAGCTTCGGCGCCGTAAAGCCCGGCATCATCAGGTTGCCGGTGATCTGCCGGGAAGCGCTGACTTTGTCTTCCAGCAGCTGGCACTCTTCGGCGCAGCGGCCGTCATTCCATAAAATGGCCGGACGCAACACCTGTAACGATTTATCCAGTAGGGTGGCGCCGTGCATCTGTCCGGCAATGCCCAGCGCCTTCACGTCGCGCAGGCTATGCTGCGCGCCCAGGGCTTTCATCGCCGTGTCCGTCGCCAGCCACCACTGTTCGGGATCTTGCTCCGACCACAGCGGATGCGGACGCGAGACGGTGAGTTTTTCGGTATGCGATGCCACTACCTCACCCTGCTCATTGAGCAGGATGGCTTTGACGCCCGACGTCCCCAGATCGATGCCGATATACATACTCCCTCTCCTTAAACGCGCGCCACGGCTGAGCGTGGCGCGAACAGAGCATCCTGGTTGCGGCGCCGGTCACCCCGGGCGCCGCCGTATGATTACTTGTCAAACAGATAATGGTTGACCAGGTTTTCCAGTTGTTCCTGCTGGCCGCTGCGATGCTGCGGCGCCAGCTGATGCTGAGCGGCATACTGGGCAATATCGCTCAGGGTCATCTGCCCGTTAAGGATCTGCTGCCCCAGCTCACCGTTCCAGCCGGCGTAGCGTCTGGCCACGCGCTTATCCAGTTCGCCGTCCTCAATCATCCGCGCCGCGACCTTCAGCGATAGCGCCATGGTATCCATCGCGCCAATATGACCATAGAACAGATCGTATTTGTCGGTGCTCTGCCGGCGCACTTTCGCATCAAAGTTGAGCCCGCCGGTGGTGAAGCCGCCCGCTTTGAGGATTTCATACATCACCAGCGCGTTCTCTTCGACGCTGTTCGGGAACTGGTCGGTATCCCAGCCCAGCTGCGGATCGCCGCGGTTGGCGTCAACGGAGCCGAACAGCCCCAGCGCAATGGCCGTCGCAATTTCATGATGGAACGAATGGCCGGCGAGCGTGGCATGGTTAGCTTCAATATTCAGTTTAATCTCTTTTTCCAGACCAAACTGTTTGAGGAAGCCGTAAACGGTAGAGGCATCATAGTCATACTGATGCTTGGTCGGCTCCTGCGGTTTGGGCTCAATCAGCAGCGTGCCTTTAAAGCCGATTTTATGCTTATGCTCCACCACCAGCTGCATAAAGCGGCCAATCTGCTCACGCTCCTGGCGCAGGTCGGTATTCAGCAGGGTTTCATAGCCCTCGCGACCGCCCCACAGCACATAGTTTTCACCGCCCAGTTGATGGGTGGCATTCATGGCGGTGACCACCTGGGTGGCCGCCCAGCTAAATACTTCCGGATCCGGGTTGGTGGCCGCGCCGGCGCCGTAGCGCGGGTTGGTAAAGCAGTTTGCGGTCCCCCACAGAAGCTTCACGCCGCTCTGCTGCTGTTTCTCAGCCAGCACCTCGACCATCCGGGCGAAGTTATTGCTGTACTCCTTGAGCGAAGCGCCTTCCGGCGAGACGTCAACGTCGTGGAAGCAGTAGTAAGGCACGTTGAGTTTATGGAAGAATTCGAACGCCACATCGGCTTTGCGTTTGGCCATCTCCAGGGCGTCGCCAGGCTGCTGCCAGGGACGATCAAAGGAGCCCACGCCAAACATATCGGCGCCATTCCAGCAGAAGGTGTGCCAGTAACAGGCCGCAAAACGCAGATGATCTTCCATCCGTTTGCCCAGCACCAGTTCATCCGGGTTGTAATGACGGAAAGCCAGCGGGTTAGTGGATTTCGGGCCTTCGTAACGAACGCGATCGAGTTGATCGAAATAGGTCTGCATAGAGAACTCCATATTCAGAGATGCGGCGAATAACCAATCAGATACCCTAAATAATTCGAGTTGCAGGAAGGCGGCAGGAGCGCGAGTCCCCGGTAACCGGGGGCGGAGCAACGAATGTCACCAACCCACCTACAACTTGAAGTATGACGGGTTTAAGCCAATATAGAATTTCGCTTTCATTTTCCTCAATTACGTTATTTCACACCGCCATTGAGAGAATCCACAAACGTGCGCCAGCTCGCAAAAATAATATCCAGTCACCGTTGCGCCGCTTTGTCAGAGACAGTCCAGTGCAATAATAAGAGCGTGCATGAATAAAATACGATCGCCGTCATAATTTGCACATTAAACGAAATTTCATAACGGCAAAATAAGAACCGGTAATTGCCAGCCCTGCTTTCCGCGTTAAGAATCTGTAACGTATCCGCAACCTCATGTATCAAACATTATTTTCCGTTCGTCTTACCTACCCTTACAAAAAAGGTATCGTTATTATGAAGATAAAGAACCTTTGCCTTACGCTTTGCGCCAGCTCCCTCCTGCTCGCCAGCATGGCGGGGATGGCGAAAGAAGTGAAGATTGGCATGGCCATCGACGATCTGCGTCTGGAGCGCTGGCAGAAAGACCGTGATATTTTCGTCAATAAAGCGGAATCCTTAGGCGCCAAAGTTTTTGTCCAGTCCGCTAATGGCAATGAAGAAACGCAGATGTCGCAAATTGAAAACATGATCAACCGCGGCGTCGATGTGTTAGTCATTATTCCTTATAACGGCCAGGTACTCAGTAACGTTATTAAAGAAGCCAAGCAGGAAGGTATTAAAGTCCTGGCCTATGACCGTATGATTAATAATGCCGACATTGATTTCTATATATCTTTCGATAATGAAAAAGTTGGTGAAATGCAGGCGCAAAGTCTGGTCGACAAAGTGCCGCAGGGTAATTATTTCCTGATGGGCGGTTCGCCGGTGGATAATAACGCTAAACTGTTCCGCGCCGGACAGATGAAGGTTCTCAAGCCGTATGTCGATGATGGCAAAATTAAGATTGTCGGCGATCAGTGGGTTGACGGCTGGCTGCCGGAGAACGCGCTGAAAATAATGGAAAACGCGCTAACGGCGAATAATAACAAGATCGATGCCGTGGTCGCCTCCAATGACGCCACCGCCGGCGGCGCCATCCAGGCCTTAACCGCCCAGGGGCTGGCCGGCAAAGTGGCGATCTCCGGTCAGGATGCCGACCTGGCGGGCGTGAAGCGCATTATTTCCGGTACCCAGACGATGACCGTCTATAAACCGATTACCACCCTGGCCACCAACGCCGCTGAAATCGCCGTTGAGCTGGGTAACGATAAGCAGCCGAAGGCCGATACCACGCTGAATAACGGCTTAAAAGACGTCCCTTCGCGCCTGTTAACGCCAATTGAGGTAAATAAAGAGAATATCGACGCCACGGTGATTAAAGACGGTTTCCATAAAAAGAGTGAACTGTAATGGCTGACGCCCCGCTGCGGGGCGTCATTTTCATCCCGCCGGATATCACTGTTGCGGAGTCTTTATGACCTGGCTACTCGAAATGAAGAACATCACCAAAACCTTCGGCGCTGTTAAAGCCGTGGATAACGTCAGCCTGCGCCTGAACGCAGGCGAGGTGGTCTCGTTATGCGGTGAAAATGGGTCGGGGAAATCGACGCTGATGAAGGTGCTGTGCGGTATCTATCCGCACGGAAGCTATGAGGGCGAGATTATTTTTGCCGGCGAAACGCTGCAGGCAAACCATATTCGCGATACCGAACGCAAAGGCATCGCCATTATTCATCAGGAGCTGGCGCTGGTGAAACATCTCACCGTGCTGGAGAATATTTTCCTCGGCGCCGAGATATCCCGCCATGGTCTGCTGGATTATGAAACCATGACGCTGCGCTGTCAGAAGCTGTTGGCGCAGGTCAATCTGCCCATTTCCCCCGATACCCGCGTCGGCGACCTCGGCCTTGGTCAGCAGCAGTTGGTGGAGATCGCCAAGGCGCTGAATAAACAGGTTCGCCTGCTGATCCTCGACGAACCGACCGCCTCCTTAACCGAACAAGAAACCGCGACGCTGCTGGCGATCGTTCGCGATCTGCAAAACCACGATATCGCCTGCATCTATATCTCGCATAAGCTCAATGAGGTCAAAGCGATCTCCGATACGATCTGCGTGATCCGCGACGGCCAGCACATCGGCACCCGCGATGCCAGCGGCATGAGCGAAGACGATATCATCACCATGATGGTCGGCCGCGAGCTCACCGCGCTCTATCCCAGCGAGCCGCACGCCCACGGCGAGGAGATCCTGCGGGTTGAACATTTAACCGCCTGGCACCCGGTAAACCGCCATATTAAACGGGTCAATGACGTCTCATTTTCCCTGCGTCGCGGAGAAATCCTCGGCATCGCCGGGCTGGTCGGCGCCGGACGTACCGAGGCGGTACAGTGCCTGTTCGGCGTCTGGCCGGGGCGCTGGCAAGGGGAGATCTTTATTGATGGCCAGCCGGTGAGCATTTCTAACTGCCAGCAGGCCATTGCCCACGGCATCGCCATGGTGCCGGAAGACCGCAAAAAAGACGGCATCGTGCCGGTGATGGCGGTGGGCAAAAACATTACCCTCGCGGCGCTCAACCAGTTCACCGGCGCAATGAGCAGCCTGGACGACGCCGCCGAGCAGCACTGCATTCAGCAGTCCATTCAGCGTTTGAAAATTAAAACCTCCTCGCCGGAGTTGGCGATTGGCCGTCTGAGCGGCGGCAACCAGCAAAAGGCGATTCTGGCGCGCTGTCTGCTGCTCAATCCGCGCATTCTGATCCTCGACGAACCCACCCGTGGCATCGATATCGGGGCGAAGTATGAAATTTATAAACTGATTAACCAGCTGGTGCAGCAGGGCATCGCGGTCATTGTCATTTCATCCGAACTGCCCGAGGTGCTCGGTCTCAGCGATCGGGTGCTGGTCATGCACGAAGGCAGACTAAAAGCCAATTTGGTTAATCAACATCTGACCCAGGAACAGGTGATGGAAGCCGCGCTGAGGAGCGAACGCCATGTCGAAGAACACGTCGTCTGAAATCAAACTCACCCCAACCGCCCCCGCGGCCCTGCCGGCGCTGAAAGGGCTGAATCTCCAGGTCTTCGTGATGATCGCCGCCATCGTCGTCATTATGCTGTTTTTCACCTGGGTTACCGATGGCGCCTACCTGAGCGCACGCAACATCTCCAACCTGCTGCGGCAGACGGCCATCACCGGCATCCTCGCCGTCGGCATGGTGTTTGTGATTATTTCGGCAGAAATCGACCTCTCCGTTGGCTCGATGATGGGGCTGCTGGGCGGCGCTGCGGCGATCTTTGACGTCTGGCTCGGCTGGCCGCTGCCGCTCACCATTCTGGTGACGCTGGTGATGGGCCTGCTGCTCGGCGCGTGGAACGGATGGTGGGTAGCCTATCGCAAAGTGCCCTCGTTTATCGTCACCCTTGCCGGGATGCTGGCGTTTCGCGGCATTCTGATCGGCATCACCAACGGGACCACCGTCTCGCCCACCAGCCCGGCGATGTCGCAGATCGGCCAAAGCTACCTGCCAGACGGCATCGGCTTCGGCATCGGCGTTGTCGGCATGGCGGTGTTTATCGTCTGGCAGTGGCGCGGGCGGATGCGCCGGCAGGCATTAGGTCTGGCGACCTCGTCCTCCACCGCCGCCGTCGGCCGCCAGGCCATTACCGCGGTGATTGTGCTGGGCGCAATCTGGCTGCTCAATGACTATCGCGGCGTACCGACCCCGGTGCTGATCCTCGCCGCCCTGCTGCTGGCGGGCCTGTTTATGGCCACCCGCACCGCCTTTGGTCGCCGCATCTACGCCATCGGCGGCAACCTGGAGGCGGCCCGTCTGTCCGGGATTAACGTCGAGCGTACCAAGCTGGCGGTGTTTGCCATTAACGGCCTGATGGTCGCCATTGCCGGGCTAATCCTCAGCTCACGGCTCGGCGCGGGGTCGCCTTCGGCGGGCAATATCGCCGAACTGGACGCCATCGCCGCCTGCGTCATCGGCGGCACCAGCCTGGCGGGCGGCATCGGCAGCGTCGCCGGGGCGGTAATGGGGGCGTTTATTATGTCGGCCCTGGATAACGGCATGAGCATGATGGACGTCGCTACCTTCTGGCAATATATCGTTAAAGGCGCCATTTTGCTGCTGGCGGTGTGGATGGACTCTGCCACCAAGCGGCGCGCATAAGCAGAGACTCTCTGAAGAATGTCTGAATTCTTTGCGCTACCGCCAAACTTCGCCATAAGGCGCTTGAAATATCTCGGGCATTAGCCGGTAGTGTATACCCAACATCATTCGGGTTGCAGACGGCGCCCCCGGCCGCGTACCGGCGTACGTGGCCGGGATGAGTGGTAAGTCAGGCCATCGGCAACATCTTGAATGAAGGGGTATGACCGGGGTTAGAGCAGGAACATTATCTATGTTTGAAAAGCGTCACCGTATTACGCTGTTATTTAACGCCAACAAAGCTTATGACCGCCAGGTAGTTGAAGGTGTCGGCGAGTATCTGCAGGCCTCCCAGTTGGAGTGGGATATCTTTATTGAAGAGGACTTTCGGGCACGCATCGAAAACATCAAAGAGTGGTTGGGCGATGGCGTTATCGCCGACTATGACGATCCCGAAATCGAAAAGCTGCTGGCCGATGTCCACGTGCCCATCGTCGGCGTCGGCGGATCTTATCATCAGCCAGAGCAGTACCCGCCGGTCCACTATATCGCCACCGACAACGCCGCGCTGGTGGAAAGCGCTTTTCTCCATTTGAAGGAAAAAGGGGTGCACCGCTTCGCGTTTTACGGACTCCCCACCTCCAGCGGTAAACGCTGGGCGGTAGAGCGCGAGTATGCCTTCTGCCAGCTGGTCGCGAAGGAGAAGTATCGCGGCGTGGTCTACCAGGGGCTGGAGACAGCGCCGGAGAACTGGCAGCACGCGCAAAACCGGCTCGCCGACTGGCTGCAAACCCTGCCGCCGCAAACCGGCATCATCGCCGTCACCGACGCCCGCGCCCGCCACGTCCTGCAGGCCTGCGAGCTGCTGCATATCCCGGTGCCAGAGAAACTGTGCGTTATCGGCATCGATAACGAGGAGCTAACCCGCTATCTCTCTCGCGTCGCCCTCTCCTCTGTCGCCCAGGGCACCCGCCAGATGGGTTATCAGGCGGCAAAATTACTCCACCGGCTGTTGAATAACGAGGCCCTCCCGCTGCAGCGCCAGCTGATCCCACCGATGCGCGTCGTTGAGCGACGCTCCACCGACTACCGGTCGTTAAACGATCCCTCCGTGATACAGGCGATGCATTACATTCGCAACAATGCCTGCAAAGGCATCAAGGTGGAACAGGTGCTCGACGCCGTGGGCATCTCTCGCTCTAATCTGGAAAAACGCTTCAAAGAGGAGGTCGGGGAGACCATCCACACGGTGATCCACAGCGAAAAACTGGAAAAGGCGCGTAGCCTGCTGGTGTCCACTAGTCTGTCGATCAATGAGATTTCGCAGATGTGCGGCTATCCGTCGCTGCAATATTTCTATTCGGTGTTTAAGAAGGAGTACGACGTGACGCCGAAGGAGTACCGCGATCGGCACAGCGAGGTGATGCTGTAGGGTAAAAAAATGCCCGGCGACAAGGCCGGGCATCCGGATTACAGATGAGCGGCGATGAGCCGCTGATTGTCCTGATACATCGCGAAGAGATAGTTGTTGTAGCTCGACCCTTTGGTCGAATACCCCTTCAGCTTATGGATCATGGTGCTGGCAGTTACTTCCTGATCCGCCTTGCGCAGCTGCAGGCGCGACTTGCGGAAAGAAGAATAGGCCGGGTGGGTGTTCAGGTTTGTTACGTAAGCCTGCACCGACTGCTCTACCGACTCAAACTGCGAGTAACCTTTCATCGCGCCGCGGCAGCGACCGGCGCCGCACTTCATGCCGAACAGGTTGTTATTCTCGCGCGCCAGCCTGGAGGTACCCCAGCCACTTTCCGCCGCCGCCATGGTCGCCACCATGCTGTTCGGAATAATGTCGACACGCTCAAGCAGCGCGTTCCAGGGCACATGACGCGTATTGCCTGACCACTTCACCTTATAACGGGAAGCGATATCCTTCAGGCGCGCCTTCTCAGTCGGTGACCAGCGAGCATCGTACTGCTTGGAAATAAGCCAGTTACGATCCGCAGTAATCGCCTGATTCTGCTTGGTAATATAAGGCATGACCGTCCGGAGAAACGCTTTTTTCCTTGGTGTTCCGGAAGGGTATTTTCGCAAGTCAGGAAGTGAACTGCTCTTTACACTATTGCGAGAATACTCTTGTTTACTGCTTACCTTAGTACTACTTATCTTCTTTACCGTTGGGGCTTTATGACTCTTTGTCGCTGTGTGCGTTGTCGCCAACACACTACCTGAAAAGATGCAGGTTAGTAACATAAGTATGGCGGCCCCATATCGTCGTATGGGATTCGATATCATCAGGTCTCCTGGTCGGATATATGCATTCCAACACCTTGTTTTTCACAAAAAAACGATAGCTGAATCGCTAATAGTATCAAAAATACGCACTGAGGGCATCAACAGAAATAGTCCAATTCCGAATTGCTGTCATCTGAAATCGGTTTCTGCGGCGCATCGCCAGCGCGAAAATGCTAGCTTCGTCTCATTTTTAGCCTATTTTTTGAGCGGTGTCACTCACCCCTTTTCATCCTCCTGGTAAAACGCGCGTCAGGAGGAGTTCACCCGCGCGGCGACAAGGCACACTAGATAAAAACCGCTCACAGGATCTCGCAATGAAACTCGCTGCGCTTGCCACGTTATTCGTGCCTGGGATGGCCTTTGCCGCCTGGACTACCACCGACTTTCCTGCTTTTACCGAAGAAGGGACCGGCCGATTCATCAGCCAGAAAGTGGTTGAGAAGGGTACACGTCCCCTGCAGCTAAATTTTGACCAGCAGTGCTGGCAGCCTTCCGGCGGCATTAAGCTCAACCAGATGCTGTCCATGGAGCCCTGTCGCGGCACACCGCCGCAATGGCGCATCTTCCGCCAGGGTCTGTATACCCTGGAGGTGGATACCCGTTCCGGCACGCCAACGATGATGATTTCGCTGGAGGAAAAAGAGACCAGCGCCGCGGCGCCGCAGATCCGCCAGTGTCCGAAGTGGGACGGAAAACCTCTGACCATCGACGTCAGCAAAACCTTCGCCGAGGGCAGCAAGGTCCGCGATTTCTACAGCGGTAATGTCGCGACCGTCAGCGGCGGCAAAATCACCCTGCAGCCCGCCTTCGGCAGCAATGGCCTGCTGCTACTCGAGCGTGCCGAGACCGCCGCCCCGGCGCCGTTTGACTGGCACAATGCCACCGTCTACTTCGTCCTGACCGATCGCTTCGTAAACGGTAACCCGGCCAACGACAACAGCTATGGTCGCCATAAAGACGGCATGCAGGAGATCGGCACCTTCCACGGCGGCGACCTGCAGGGATTAACCAGCAAGCTGGATTATCTGCAGCAGATGGGAGTTAACGCCCTGTGGATCAGCTCCCCGCTCGAGCAGATCCACGGCTGGGTCGGCGGCGGCACGAAGGGCGATTTCCCTCACTACGCTTATCACGGCTATTACACCCAGGACTGGTCGAAACTGGACGCCAACATGGGGACCGAAGCGGATCTCCGCCGACTGGTGGATGAAGCGCATAAGCGCGGAATACGTATTCTGTTCGACGTGGTGATGAACCATGCCGGTTACGCTACCCTGGCCGACATGCAGGAGTTCCAGTTCGGCTCCCTGTATCTGCAAGGAGATGAGCTGAAAAAAACTCTCGGCGAGCGCTGGACGGACTGGAAGCCGGGCGCTGGACAGACCTGGCACAGCTTTAACGACTATATCAACTTCAGCGACAAAGCCGGGTGGGAGAAATGGTGGGGTAAGAAGTGGATCCGCACCGATATCGGCGATTACGACAATCCGGGCTATGACGATCTCACCATGTCGCTGGCCTTCCTGCCGGACCTGAAAACCGAATCGAAGGAGGTCTCAGGCCTGCCGAACTTCTATAGCCATAAACCAGACACCGCAGCGAAAGCGATCCCGGGCTATACGCCGCGCGACTATCTGACACACTGGCTGAGCCAGTGGGTACGTGACTACGGCATCGATGGCTTCCGCGTCGATACCGCCAAACATGTGGAGATGGACGCCTGGCAGCAGTTAAAAACCCAGGCCACCGCCGCGCTGGCGGAGTGGAAGAAAGCCAATCCGGATAAAGCGCTGGATGCGGCGCCGTTCTGGATGACTGGCGAAGCCTGGGGACATGGAGTGATGCAGAGCGATTATTATCGCCACGGTTTTGATGCGATGATCAATTTCGACTACCAGGACCAGGCGGCGAAAGCGGCGACCTGTATGGCCAATATTGACCTCACCTGGCAGCAAATGGCGGACAAGCTGCAGAGCTTTAACGTCCTGAGCTACCTCTCCTCGCACGATACGCGGCTGTTCCGCGAAGGCGGCACCACCGCGGCGGAGCTACTGCTGCTGGCCCCTGGCGCCGTGCAGATTTTCTATGGCGACGAATCATCGCGCCCGTTCGGCCCCACCGGCTCGGACCCGCTGCAGGGCACCCGCTCGGAGATGAACTGGCAGGATGTCAACGGCAAGGCGGCCCGCAGCGTTACCCACTGGCAGAAGATCGGCCAGTTCCGCGCTCGCCATCCGGCAATCGGCATGGGCAAACAGACAACGCTGTCGATGTCGCGTGGTTACGGGTTCGTGCGTGAGAGCGGTGAAGACAAAGTGATGGTCATCTGGGCCGGGCAGCAGCAGTAATCCACAGGTGGCTCTCCGCCCTGGCGGGGAGCCATTCAGAACAAAACGCTAACAAAATAGCAATTTACAGGATAAAGATAAAAAGCCGCCTCCTCCCGCCGATTTGCACCACGCCAGCGCTGGCGTTATGGTTAGCCACTTTCCAGAACCACCGATAGACTATTCGCGATGACATTTTCCCTTTTCGGCGACAAATTCACCCGTCATTCAGGCATCACCCGCTTGATGGAAGACCTTAATGACGGTCTGCGCACGCCGGGCGCTATTATGCTGGGCGGCGGCAACCCCGCTCAGATCCCGGAAATGAATGACTACTTCCAGCAGCTGCTGGCCGACATGCTGGATAATGGCAAAGCCCTTGATGCGCTTTGTAATTATGATGGTCCACAGGGCAAAAGCGAGCTGCTGGCTCTGCTGGCGAACATGCTGCGCGACGAGCTGGGCTGGGAGATCGAACCACAGAATATTGCGCTAACAAACGGCAGTCAGAGCGCATTTTTCTACTTATTTAATCTGTTTGCAGGCCGTCGGGCAGATGGCACCACCCGTAAGGTACTGTTCCCACTGACGCCGGAATACATCGGCTACGCCGATGCCGGTCTGGAAGAGGATCTGTTCGTTGCCACCCGGCCGAACATCGAACTGCTGCCGGAAGGCCAGTTTAAGTACCATGTTGATTTTGAGCATCTGCAGGTGACGGAAGAGACCGGGATGATCTGCGTCTCGCGCCCCACCAACCCGACCGGCAACGTCATCACTGATGAAGAGCTGATCAAACTGGATGCGCTGGCGAATCAGCACGGGGTCCCGCTGGTGATTGATAACGCCTACGGCGTGCCGTTCCCGGGCATTATCTTTAGCGACGCCCGACCGCTGTGGAATCCGAACATCGTGCTGTGTATGAGCCTGTCCAAGCTGGGCCTGCCGGGCAGCCGCTGCGGGATTATCATCGCCAACGAAAAAATCATCACCGCCATCAGCAACATGAACGGCATTATCAGCCTCGCCCCTGGCGGCATCGGGCCGGCAATGATGTGCGAAATGATTAAACGACAGGATCTGCTGCGCCTGTCAGAGACGGTGATCAAGCCCTTCTATTACCAGCGGGTGCAGGAAACCATCGCCATTATTCGCCGCTATCTGCCGGAGGAGCGCTGCCTTATTCACAAACCGGAGGGGGCAATCTTCCTCTGGCTGTGGTTTAAGGATCTGCCGATCTCCACCGAGCTGCTGTATCAGCGGCTGAAAAAGCGCGGCGTGCTGATGGTGCCGGGGGATTACTTCTTCCCTGGTCTGGATAAACCGTGGCCGCACACCCACCAGTGTATGCGCATGAACTATGTACCGGACCCGCAAAAAATCGAAGCCGGAGTGAAAATCCTCGCCGAAGAGGTTGAATTTGCCTGGCGCGAACAGGAAGCATAGTCTCGGACGCCGCGGGCGGGTAACGTTCGTCAGCGACCCCATTCACGCCAGCGCCAGCCGCTGGCGTTTTTGCGCGCATAGCGCTTCCAGCTCCGCGGGAACCATCACCCGCAGCGCCTGCGTCGGGCAGGCGGCCACGCAGGCCGGTCCTTCGGCGCGGTGATGGCATAGATCGCATTTCAGCGCCTGCGCCTGCTGGTTCATTACCATAACGGTCATCGCGCCGTACGGGCAGGCCACCATGCAGCTTTTGCAGCCGATGCAGCGCCGCTGGTCGACCCACCAGACGTCATTGTCGCGCTGAATCGCCCCCTGTGGGCAAACGCTGGCGCAGGGCGCATCCTCGCACTGCCGACAGGCCATCGCCGTCGATATGTCACCGCTTTTCACCACCCGGATACGCGGCGCGAAATGGTTCGTCGACAGGGCGGCGACATCCTGCGCCTGCTGGTGCGCCACCGCGCAGGCCACTTCGCAGGTACGACAGCCGATGCACCGCTGGGCATTGGCAATAAGAAACTGGTTCATCCTCTGCTCCCTGGGGATAAAACCGCAGGGTGCCAGAATATCCCCTGCCCGCGCTTTGATCCTGAATGGAATCAGCGCTGTTTTTTGTCAGATGGCCGGCAGGATGTGGTCATTTGCCTGACGCTTCACGCACCGTGAAACCCAGCTCACGCGAAATTGCTTCGGCGGTCTCACGTAGTGGTTTTAACAAGTTCTTTTCGCCAGCTCCCCGGCACGAAGTCCGCCGGGGAGCCGACGTTAATGATTACCGGAACAATGCCTTATCGCGCAGGATATGATCGTTGCCGCGACGGCGGGTGAAGCCAATCCGATCGAAATACTCCAGGATCTGGATCGCCAGCTTCCGCCCGACGTTTAAGGTATCGCGGAAATCCGCCGCGCAGGTTGAACCGCGCAGCCGATCCAGCTCGCGCACCCGCTGGGCGAACTGCACAATGCGATCGTTGCGGTAGTAACGATCCTTGACGATCGCGGTAATCATCCCCTGCTGCGCCGCCTGGCGCAGCACCGCGCGCATCAGGGACTCTTCAACATGGACTTCGCGCGCAAGATCGCGCACCCACCACGGATCGTCGCCGAACAGAGTCTCCACCTTCTGCCAGACCGCCTGCTGCTCGTCGGTAAACCCGGCTTTATGCTCCGGCAAATGCAGCCAGCCGTGATGGCTGTGGACTAAGCCGCTCTCGCGCATCTGCTCAATCAGCAGCAGCACCAGCGCTTCATCTTCCATCGGCAGCGCGATGCGGCGCAGGCGCTCCCGGCCAGGGCCCGGCTCGTCTCGATGCTGCTCATGGTAGCGCGCAAGGGCATCCAGCAATTTTCGCTGCCAGCGGGCGGCAAGCGGCGCGCTAAGCAGGCGCTGTCCGGCCTGCAGATAGTCCGGTCGCTGGATCAGGGCCGCCATCCCGGCTTCGCTGAGCTGCCGCGCCCAGGCGAAGCGCTCAAGCCGGACGGCATCCCGCTGCAGATGCAGCTCCAGCGCCTGCGCATCGTCAGCGCCGACCGCCGCCAGGGCGTGCAGCCACTGCAGATATTCCGGTTTACGTTTGCCGCGACGCGGAGGATCCAGCGTCACCACCCGTGCGCCCGCCAGCGTCAAGCGAGCGGAGATATCGCGGAGCACCAGCCGGTCGTTATCCGCCAGCCACAGCGGAGTATCCAGCACCAGCTCCGCCAGGTTGCCCTCAAGAAGCGACACCCGGCCGGTAATGTGGCTGGCAGCATGGTGAATATGCAGCGGCTGCCACTGGCTGAGCGGCGTATGGCACTGCAGCTCGACAATCACCCGTTCTGCTGGCTCCGGCGGTGGTGAGGAGAGCAGCCAGTCGCCGCGGTGCACTGCCTCTTTTTGCGCATCGCCGACAATATTCAGCGCAATGCGCTGCCCGGCGTGCGCCTGCTCAACCGCTTGATTCTGGGCATGCAGGCCGCGGACGCGCATCGGCGTGTTGACGCCGGTAAGCCACAGGGTATCCCCGACCCGTACTTCGCCGGAGAGCGCCGTCCCGGTGACCACCAGCCCCGCGCCTTTGACGGTAAAAGCGCGATCCAGCGCCAGGCGAAACCGCTGCTGCTGCGGGCGGGGGCGCTCCGCAAGCTGCAGCAGATGGCTGCGCAGTTCCGCAATACCGATGTTTTCCGCCGCCGCGGTGGGAAAGAAAGCGACGGCGTCAAAGCCCAGCTCGCCCAGGGTCTGCTCGACCTCTGCCTGAACCTCCGCCACCCTGGCGGCCGCCACGCGGTCCGTTTTGGTCAGCGCCACGGTCAGCGTCGGCTTTCCGGTCAGCTGCAGGATCGCCAGGTGTTCGCGGGTTTGCGCCATCACCCCGTCATCGCAGGCCACCACCAGCAGCGCATGGTCAATACCGCCCACCCCTGCCAGCATGTTGGACAAAAACTTTTCGTGCCCGGGAACGTCAATAAATCCCAGCACCCGCCCGTCCGGCTGCGGCCAGTAGGCATAGCCGAGATCGATCGTCATTCCCCGCGCTTTCTCTTCCGGCAAACGATCGGCATTCACGCCGGTTATCGCCTGCAGCAGCGTCGTTTTGCCGTGGTCAACATGTCCAGCGGTGGCAATAATCATCGTAACAACATCTCCATAAAGCGGGTTTCATCTTCCAGACAGCGCAGGTCCAGCCAGAGCCGACCGTCATATATGCGGCCAATCACCGGACACGGCAGCGCGCGCCAGCGGGCCGCCAGCGCCTCCAGCCGGCTACCGCGGCCGTCATGCGGGGTAAAGGTCAACGCCGCGCTGGGCAGGCGGTCGACGGGTAACGAGCCGCTGCCAATCTGCGACTGGCAGGCTGCCACGCTGACGGCAAAATCAGCATAGTGTGCCGCCAGGTCAGGCTGCAGGCGTTCAGCCAGCCGGCGGATCTCCTCCGCCGGACGGGTGAGCAGGCGCAGCGTCGGCAATTTCTCCCTCAGCGCCTCCGGGTGCTGATAGAGGCGCAGCGTAGCCTCCAGCGCCGCGAGGGTCATTTTATCGGCGCGCAGGGCCCGCTTCAGCGGATGGCTTTGTAGCTGGGCAATCAGCGCGCGTTTGCCGACGATAACCCCGGCCTGCGGGCCACCGAGCAGCTTGTCGCCGGAGAAACTGACCAGGCTCACCCCGGCGGCGATCATCTCCTGCGGCATCGGCTCCTTTGGCAGGCCATACTGACTGAGATCCACCAGCGACCCGCTGCCCAGGTCGGCTACCACCGGAACATCCAGTTCGCGGCCAATGGCCGCCAGCTCCGCTTCGTCGACGGCTTTGGTAAAGCCCTCAATACTGTAGTTGCTGGTGTGGACCTTCATCAGCAGCGCGGTATTGTCATTCACCGCCTGGCGATAATCTTTGGCATGGGTGCGGTTGGTGGTACCCACTTCGTGCAGCTGGCAACCCGCCTGGCGCATCACGTCGGGGATGCGAAATGCCCCGCCGATCTCCACCAGTTCGCCGCGAGAGACCACCACTTCGCGACCGCTGGCGGTGGCCGCCAGCATCAGCAGAACGGCCGCCGCGTTGTTGTTCACGATACAGGCGTCTTCCGCGCCGGTGATCTGGCACAGCAGATCGGCAATGGCGCGATCGCGATGGCCGCGCCCGGCGTCGTCGAGATCATATTCGAGCGTCACCGGCGCGCGCATCGCGCTGGCGACCGCCTCCACGGCCGACTCCGCCTGGATGGCGCGCCCCAGATTGGTATGCAATACCGTACCGGTGAGATTAAACACCGGACGCAGGGCGCTCCGCTGGCCGGCGGTGAGCCGCTGCTCACAGGCGTGCTGCCAGTCATGGCTCCAGTCAGGGAGCGTCTGCCGTTGGCTAATCTGTTCCCGCGCCTCATCGAGCATCTGGCGCAGCTGCGCCACCACCTGCGAATGGCCGTGCTGCGCCAGCAGGGGAGAAAAAGCGGGGTCGCGTAGTAAGCGGTCAATGGCCGGAAGCCGGGTATAAAGCGCACGAATTTCGGTAGTCATGAATGGGCCTGGCGGTAAGTTATTTTCCCCCCTCCCGACGGGAGAGGGAGTCAACAATCAGCGGCGATTGTAACGCCTCCTTGCGCAAACTGTTACCTGCATGGGTCAAGTCCGCGGCGGTTCGGTGCGCGCAAAGCTGGCGCGCTGGAACAGCGCATCCACCAACTTCACCAACTGCGGCCGGGTGGCGCACCAGCCCGGCGCCACCCGGCGAAAGTTCAGGTAGGCAATGGCGCAGGCCGTAGAGATGGTCGCCAGATTGACCTCGTCACCGCGTAGCGTTCCGTCCGCCGCGCAGGCTTCCAGCCTGTCGAGGCCGCGCGCCACTTTCTCCCGCTGGCGGAGCAGCTCTTGCTCTGACTGTTGGGCCGCAGGGCGAGCTTTTTCGCGCACCAGCGCCTGGGCGGCCTCCATCACCCCATCTGCCAGCGCCTCAAGCTGGCGCATCCTGAGAGCGGCTCTGGGGTCGGCGGGGATCATCGGCGGCGCCACGCCCAGCAGCTCGAGATACTGCGCGATAACCGGAGAATCAAACCAGCATTCGCCGTCATCTGTCACCAGCGCCGGCACTTTGCCCAGCGGGTTATAGCGCGCCACACCGTTGCTTTCGCTGTAGGGGGATTCGTTGACAAACTCAAAAGGGATGCGCTTTTCCAGCAGGATCACGGAGATTTTGCGCACAAAGGGACTGGTGTAGCTGCCGATCAGTTTCATAACCTGCTCCTTATCGCCAACAAATTATCGCCAACAAAGATATGAGTATGGCTCAGGGCAGGACAAAAGGCAGGTGAGCGTCCCGCTCAACCTGCCGCCGATCGCATTAATGATCGAGATAGAGGTAGTGCATCCAGCTGGTCATCCGCAGCAGCACTTTACGCATCACCGAGACGTGGGCGAAATGGTCGGAGTAGACCGCCACCTGCGCGTAGATACCATCAGGCAGCGCATCAATTTCGGCATTGGGGTCGAGCTCGATGGTCGCCAGCACGCCATCGCTGCCCGGCGTCACGGTCAGCGACTGTAACGCCCCTTGCGCCTGATAACTTCCTCCCGGCACCACCGGTAAAATACTCACCAGTTTGCCGTGGAACACCTGCCCGGGCAGGGCGTTAAACACCGCTTCCGCGTCGTCGCCTTTCTCCAGCCTTAACAGGGAATTTTGCCGAAACTGGGCGACGATCAGCCGTTTTTGCTCGGGGATAAACACCATCACCGGACGCAGCGGCAGCGAGGCGGCATAGGTCCCCGGATGGATCAGCACCTGGGTGATATACCCATCGCTTGGCGCCCGCACGGTGGTCTGATCGAGATTATATTTCGCCTCCGCCAGCTGGGCGCGCAGGCTGGCCACTTGCGACTGCTCGCCGTTGATCATGCTGTCCAGCTGGCTCTGGATCTGCGCCTGCTCCGCCACCGACGCCTTGACCAGCGCGTCCTGGGCAAGGTAATTCTGCCTGGCGTTATCGATGTCGCTTTCCGAGAACGGGTTCACCCGCGCCTGGCTCCCTTTCAGGTAGCGCTGATAGTCCTTGTATAAGCGATCGCGTTCCGCCGACACGCGGGTGGTGTTGGCCTGGGCTTCAGAGAGCTGCGCCTTGAGGGTGTTAATACTGTGCAGCGCCGTCACCAGGTCGGCCTGCAGACGGTCGACCCGCGCCTGATAGCGCGCCGGGTCAATAGTAAAAAGCACCTCACCCTTTTTGACGCGCTGATTCGCTTTGTCGGTGACGCTGTTAACCACTCCGGTAACCTGCGGCGTAATAGGAATAGATATCACCGCCTTTTGCGCCAGAAAGGTGTAAGGGTGGTTATAGTTCATTAATAAAATAAGCGCGCTAACAATAAATACGCCCCCCAGCGCCGCGGTAGGTACCGTCCATTTATTTACCGGTATTTTGAAGATTTTAAATATCGACCAGGCGATGGCCACGTAGGTCAAAATTATCAACAGATCCATAGATTATTTCTCCGCCGCAGAGGTGGACTGCGGCCGCTGGATGGCCGCCACCTGGTGTTCAAGGTCGCTCAGTCGTTGGCGAAGCTGTTGTATATCGGTCTCTTTTTCAGGTTCGTCAGGGGCCGTATTCGCCTTATGCTGCATGCCCCAGCCGCGCTCAGGCTGGTACAACGTGGCCCAAATCCATAAAAACGGCCAGATGACGTGGAGAGTAAAAAGACTGACCCATCCGGCGACATGAATAGCATCGGAATGAGGGTGGTTGCGTTTTTTGGCGATCAAATAAGGAATATCGTGAATAATGATAATCCCATAAAAAATGACCAGAAAAACGAAGATCAGAACGCCCAGCGCAAAATAATTGAGAAACATAATTCCCTCGGCTTTACGCTAATAATTTATATGAATTTTATTCACGACCCACTGACATTCGGGCCGCTATTTTGAGCATAATTCACGCCTTTCATTTTTGCCATCCGGCGTAAAAAAGTTATTCGGCAGTTAAGGTTGCTTAGTTACAGAGCCATCTCGCCCTGGCCGCAAAACCGGGCCGAGATCACAGCGGCGTAAACCCCTCGCGAAATTCTTTGTGATCAAAATCACAAACAAACAACAAAAACACGAAACAAAAATGTGACAAATATCACACAAAAAGGCAGATCAGCGGCTAAAAAGGCGCTGTGTTGTTTTTTTACACAGTAATTTTGTGATCATCATCACTAAAAAACCCTCTTAGCCCCCTATATTCATGTGATCCAAATCACATAAAAGGGCGCTGGCTGGACAGCTAAACGATTCAGTGCCAGATTTCGCACTATCAATCAGGGCCCGGCTACCTCTGCCGCCACATTAACAACAAACCTCGGGCTTTAAGCCTGCGCGCTACGCAAAACAGAAGAAGGGGTGTTTTATGTCATCCGATATCAAGATCAAAGTGCAAAGCTTTGGTCGTTTCCTCAGCAATATGGTGATGCCGAATATCGGCGCGTTTATCGCGTGGGGTATCATCACCGCGCTTTTCATTCCGACAGGGTGGTTGCCAAACGAAACGCTGGCGAAGCTGGTCGGTCCGATGATCACCTACCTGCTGCCGCTGCTGATCGGTTACACCGGCGGTAAATTAGTCGGCGGCGAACGTGGTGGCGTGGTCGGGGCGATCACCACCATGGGCGTTATCGTCGGCGCGGATATGCCGATGTTCCTCGGCTCAATGATTGCCGGCCCGCTGGGCGGCTACTGCATCAAGAAGTTCGATAACTGGGTAGACGGTAAGATCAAATCCGGTTTTGAAATGCTGGTGAATAACTTCTCCGCCGGCATCATCGGGATGATCCTCGCCATTCTGGCCTTCCTCGGCATTGGCCCGGCGGTCGAAGTTCTGTCGAAAATTCTGGCGGCTGGCGTTAACTTTATGGTGGCGCACGACATGCTGCCGCTGGCGTCTATCTTCGTCGAACCGGCAAAAATCCTGTTCCTTAACAACGCCATCAACCACGGTATCTTCTCGCCGCTGGGTATTCAGCAGTCCCACGAGCTGGGTAAATCCATCTTCTTCCTGATTGAAGCTAACCCGGGTCCAGGGATGGGCGTTCTGCTGGCGTACATGTTCTTTGGTCGCGGCAGCGCAAAACAGTCAGCAGGCGGGGCGGCTATCATCCACTTCCTGGGGGGTATCCATGAAATCTACTTCCCGTACGTGCTGATGAACCCACGTCTGATCCTGGCCGTTATCCTCGGCGGGATGACCGGTGTCTTCACCCTGACCATCCTCAATGGCGGTCTGGTCTCTCCGGCTTCCCCAGGCTCTATCCTGGCGGTGCTGGCGATGACGCCGAAAGGCGCCTACTTCGCTAACATCGCCGCGATTATCGCAGCGATGGCGGTCTCCTTCGTGGTCTCTGCGGTTCTGCTCAAGACCAGCAAAGTTAAAGAAGAAGACGATATCGAAGCCGCAACGCGTCGTATGCATGACATGAAAGCGGAATCCAAAGGCGCCAGCCCGCTGGCGGCCGGTAATGTCACCAACGACCTGAGCCATGTGCGTAAAATCATCGTCGCCTGCGACGCCGGGATGGGTTCCAGCGCTATGGGCGCCGGGGTACTGCGCAAGAAAGTGCAGGATGCCGGGCTGAGCAACATCTCGGTCACCAACAGCGCAATCAATAACCTGCCGCCGGATGTTGACCTGGTCATCACCCACCGCGACCTTACCGAGCGCGCCATGCGCCAGGTGCCGCAGGCGCAGCATATTTCGCTGACCAACTTCCTCGACAGCGGTCTGTACACCAGCCTGACCGAGCGCCTGGTCGCGGCCCAGCGCCACATCGACAACGAAGTCAAAGTCACCGATAGCCTGAAAGACAGCTTTGACGATACTAACAACAACCTGTTCCAGCTGGGCGCGGATAACATCTTCCTCGGTCGCAAAGCAGCCACCAAAGAAGAAGCGATTCGCTTCGCCGGTGAGCAGCTGGTGAAAGGCGGTTACGTTGAGCCGGAATATGTGCAGGCGATGCTGGACCGCGAAAAACTGACCTCGACCTATCTCGGCGAGTCCATTGCGGTACCGCACGGCACCATCGAAGCGAAGGACCGCGTGCTGAAAACCGGCGTCGTCTTCTGCCAGTACCCGGAAGGCGTGCGCTTCGGTGAAGAAGAAGATGAAGTCGCGCGTCTGGTCATCGGCATCGCCGCTCGTAATAACGAGCACATTCAGGTTATCACCAGTCTGACTAACGCCCTGGATGACGAAACCGTGATTGAGCGCCTGGCGAAAACCACCAGCGTCGACGAAGTTCTGGCACTGTTAAATAAATAATCAGCGCTATCCAACCCTCTCCTTTGGGAGAGGGTTGGGGTGAGGGGAAAGGCCTCACCCCAGCCCTCTCAGGTGAAAACATTAATTGAAGGTTAATACTATGAAAGCATTACATTTTGGCGCAGGTAATATCGGACGTGGCTTTATCGGTAAATTGCTGGCCGACGCGGGCATCGAACTGACGTTTGCCGATGTCAATCAGACCGTACTTGATGCCCTGAATGCCCGTCATAGCTATCAGGTTCACGTCGTCGGTGAGAATGAGCAGGTGGACACCGTCTCCGGCGTCAATGCCGTCAGCAGCATCGGCGATGAGGTTGTGGACCTGATCGCTGAGGTGGATCTGGTCACCACCGCCGTCGGTCCCGTCGTGCTCGAGCGCATCGCGCCAGCGATCGCCAAAGGGCTGGCGCAGCGCAAAGCGCAGGGCACCGAACGCCCGCTGAACATCATCGCCTGCGAAAATATGGTGCGCGGCACCACGCAGTTAAAAGGCCACGTGTTTAACGCGCTGGCGGAAGAAGATAAAGCGTGGGTGGAAGCGCATATCGGCTTTGTCGACTCTGCCGTTGACCGTATTGTGCCGCCATCGGCTTCCGCCACTCATGACCCGCTGGAAGTCACCGTGGAAACCTTTAGCGAATGGATTGTCGATAAGACTCAGTTCAAGGGCGCGCTGCCGACTATCCCGGGGATGGAATTAACTGATAACCTGATGGCATTTGTCGAACGCAAGCTCTTCACCTTGAACACCGGGCATGCTATAACCGCCTACCTCGGAAAACTGGCGGGCCATCAGACGATTCGCGACGCGATCCTCGACGAGAAAATTCGTGCCGTCGTGCAGGGCGCGATGGAAGAGAGCGGCGCGGTGCTGATCAAACGTTACGCCTTTGACCCGCAGAAGCACGCGGCTTATATCCAGAAAATACTTGGCCGTTTCGAGAACCCGTACCTGAAAGACGATGTTGAGCGCGTTGGCCGTCAGCCGCTGCGCAAACTGAGCGCTGGCGACCGTTTAATTAAGCCGCTGCTGGGTACACTGGAATACGGGCTGCCGCACCGCAACCTGGTGAAAGGGATTGCGGCGGCGATGCATTTCCGTAGCGAAGACGATCCGCAGGCGCAGGAGCTGGCGGCACTGATCGCCGACAAGGGGCCGCAGGCCGCGCTGGCGCAGATTTCCGGCCTGGATGCCGCAAGTGATGTCGTCGCGGAGGCCGTTAACGACTACAACGCGGAAAAATGATGCACAACCTGGCGCGGCCGACGTCGCGCCCATTACGACTCCTGTCAGATATGCAGGCAATGATGGAAGAAACACAAGCATTTGAAAACCGTGTGCTTGAGCGTCTGAATGCTGGCAAAACCGTACGAAGCTTCCTGATCGCCACCGTCGAGCTGTTAACGGAAGCGGTCAATATTCTGGTGCTTCAGGTGTTCCGTAAAGACGACTACGCGGTGAAATACGCCGTCGAGCCCTTGCTGGAGGGCAGCGGGCCGCTCGGCGATCTCTCTGTACGCCTGAAGCTGATTTATGGCCTTGGGGTGATAAGTCGTGCCGAATATGAAGACGCCGAGCTGCTGATGGCCCTGCGCGAAGAGCTTAACCACGACGGCAATGAGTACAGCTTTACCGACGACGAAATTATCGGTCCGTTCGGCGAGCTGCACTGCGTCGCCGCCCTGCCGCCAACGCCGCAATTTGATGACAGCGATGCCGAACTGCTGGCAATGCAGAAACTGCGTTACCAGCAGATGGTGCGCTCAACGATGGTGCTGTCCCTGACTGAGCTGATTTCACGAATCAGCTTAAAAAAAGCCTTTCAGAAATCAACGCTCTGATTCCGGTTCCGTCTGGTCGCAGGTCGGCCGGTAAAGCTGACGATAATATTCCAGACGCTGCAGGAACAACGCTTCCTTATCCTGAGGAATGTCTCGCGGTACATGCTGCAGACGCGGAGACTTTTTCAAATACTCCATAAACGCCTGACTGGAAGCCATAAAATCAACCGCTTTGTCGATTAAACGTGGTACGCCGTCGCCGATCTTTGCCATCACGTCCTCCTTTTGGGAATAATCTGATTAAGCATTAGCCAATTCACCGGCGTGGGTTAAGGAAAACGTGCTTATCTGCCGACAGGCTTCACAGAATTGAAATTAGAACGGGTATTAGGCGGAATATTAATAAAATTCAAATTATTAGCGATAAATGATATTGCATTCCGCGGGCGACAAACGGCGAATTTTTGATAAATAGCTATCAACAATAGCGGTCACGGCACATACTATAGGCGAATGAAGCCCCTTTATTAACAGATCAAATCACCATGAAAGAAGTCGAAAAGAATGAAATCAAGCGTCTGAGCGATCGTCTCGACGCCATCCGCCACCAGCAGGCCGAGCTGTCGCTGGTGGAAGCCGCCGATAAATATGCTGAACTGGAAAAAGAAAAAGCCACTCTGGAAACGGAGATTGAACGTCTGCGTTCCGTCCAGAGCCAGAAGCTGAGCAAAGAGGCGCAGAAACTGATGAGCCTGCCGTTCCGCCGCGCGATTACCAAAAAAGAGCAGGCAGATATGGGCAAGCTGAAGAAAAGCGTTCGCGGCCTGGTGGTTGTCCATCCGATGACCGCCCTGGGCCGGGAAATGGGTCTGAAAGAGATGACCGGTTTCGCCCGCAGCGAATTTTGATCCCCAGCCCTCTCCGTACGGAGAGGGCTATTCTGTCTTCACTCCCCCCACATTTTTACCTTCAGCCGGGTCGATTGGTCCAACCAATAATTTCATCCACCCCCTGGCAGTTCACAAATCCGTCAAAACCCATCACAAACCCGTTGCTTGTGAGCAACATCTGATTAACCATTCGTTGTCATCAACCCTGATACCCTTAATTGGCCGGGCCAATTTTACCTTCGGTGGGATCGGCAATGAGCGCAGACTCAGCCCTCCTCTCCTGGCGGCCCGATGGAGACCCTGCATGAATCTCTGGCAACAAAACTACGATCCCGCCGGTAATATCTGGCTATCCAGTCTTATCGCATCGCTACCGATTCTGTTTTTCTTTTTTGCGCTGATTAAGCTCAAACTGAAAGGCTACATCGCTGCCACCTGGACCGTCGCAATCGCGCTGGTCGTTGCCTTACTGTTCTATAAAATGCCGGTGGACCGCGCCTTAGCCTCGGTGGTCTACGGCTTCTTCTACGGCCTGTGGCCTATCGCGTGGATTATTATCGCCGCGGTCTTCGTCTATAAAATCTCGGTGAAGACCGGACAGTTCGACATCATCCGCTCATCGATTCTGTCGATTACGCCGGACCAGCGCCTGCAGATGCTGATCGTCGGCTTCTCGTTCGGCGCCTTTCTCGAAGGAGCGGCGGGTTTCGGCGCACCGGTCGCGATTACCGCCGCGCTGCTGGTTGGTCTCGGGTTTAACCCGCTGTATGCGGCTGGCCTGTGCCTGATCGTCAACACCGCGCCGGTGGCCTTCGGCGCGATGGGCATCCCGATTCTGGTCGCCGGCCAGGTGACCGGTATCGATAGCTTCGCCATCGGCCAGATGGTGGGCCGCCAGCTGCCGTTCCTGACCATTATCGTGCTGTTCTGGATCATGGCGATTATGGACGGCTGGCGCGGCATTAAAGAGACCTGGCCGGCGGTGATAGTCGCAGGCGGTTCGTTCGCTATTGCCCAGTACCTCAGCTCTAACTTCCTTGGCCCGGAGCTGCCGGATATCATCTCGTCGCTGGTTTCCCTGGTCTGTCTGACCCTGTTCCTCAAACGCTGGCAGCCGGTACGCATCTTCCGCTTCGGCGATCTCGGCGCCTCGCAGGTGGATATGACGCTGGCCCGCACACGCTACACGGCGGGACAAGTGATCCGCGCCTGGTCGCCGTTCCTGTTCCTGACCGCCACCGTGACCCTGTGGAGCGTGCCGCCATTCAAAGCGCTGTTCGCTCCTGGCGGCGCGATGTATGACTTCGTTATCAATATTTCGGTACCATTCCTCGACAAAATGGTTGCCCGTATGCCGCCGGTGGTTAGCGCCGCAACGCCCTACGCCGCGGTATATAAATTCGACTGGCTGTCGGCAACCGGCACCGCCATTCTGTTCGCCGCCCTGCTGTCCATCGTCTGGCTGCGCATGAAGCCGAAAGATGCGCTGACCACCTTCGCCGGGACGCTGAAGGATCTGGCGCTGCCGATCTACTCTATCGGCATGGTGCTGGCGTTCGCCTTTATCTCTAACTATTCCGGGCTGTCGTCGACCCTGGCCCTGGCGCTGGCCCATACCGGCCACGCGTTTACCTTCTTCTCGCCGTTCCTTGGCTGGCTGGGGGTATTCCTGACCGGTTCGGACACCTCGTCTAACGCCCTGTTCGCCGCGCTGCAGGCAACGGCGGCGCAGCAGATTGGCGTCTCCGATATCCTGCTGGTCGCGGCTAATACCACCGGCGGCGTTACCGGCAAGATGATTTCCCCGCAGTCGATCGCCATCGCCTGCGCCGCGGTAGGCCTGGTGGGCAAAGAGTCGGATCTGTTCCGCTTTACCGTCAAACATAGCCTGATCTTCACCTGCATGGTGGGGCTGATCACCACGCTGCAGGCCTACGTTTTAACCTGGATGATCCCGTGATAGTGATGCCTAAACGCCTGGCCGACGACGTGGCGCGTCGCGTCCGGACGCTGATTGAAGAACAACAGCTGGAGGCGGGCATGCGACTGCCCGCCGAGCGCCAGCTCGCCGCCCAGCTCGGCGTCTCACGCAATTCCCTGCGCGAAGCGCTGGCGATGCTGGTCAATGAAGGGGTGCTGTTGAGCCGTCGCGGCGGCGGCACCTTCGTCCGCTTTCAGCATGAGCCGTGGTCAGAGCAAAACATCGTCCAGCCGCTGAAGACGCTGCTGGCCGATGACCCGGACTACAGCTTCGATATCCTCGAAGCCCGCCACGCCATCGAAGCCAGCACCGCGTGGCACGCGGCGATGCGCGCCACCGACGCCGATAAAGAAAAAATTCGTCTGTGCTTTGAAGCGACCCAGAGTGAAGACCCGGATATCGCCTCGCAGGCGGATGTCCGCTTTCACCTGGCGATCGCCGAAGCCTCGCATAACGTGGTGCTCCTGCAAACCATGCGCGGCTTTTTCGACCTGCTGCACTCCTCCGTTAAGCAGAGCCGCCAGCGCATGTATCAGGTGCCGCCGGTGTTTGCCCGCCTGACCGAACAGCACCAGGCCGTCATGGAGGCGATTGTCGCCGGCGACGCCGAGGCGGCGCGCCAGGCGATGATGGGCCACTTAGGCTTTGTCCACGCCACCATCAAACGTTTTGATGAAGACCAGGCCCGCCAGGCGCGAATTACCCGCCTGCCCGGTGACCACAATGAAAATTCCAGGGAGAACTCGTGATGATTATTTCCGCCGCCAGCGACTATCGCGCCGCCGCACAGCGTATCCTGCCGCCGTTTCTGTTCCACTATATTGACGGCGGCGCCTACGCCGAACATACCCTGCGCCGCAACGTCGAGGACCTTTCCGATGTAGCCTTGCGCCAGCGTATTTTGCGCAATATGTCGGACCTGAGTCTGGAAACGACGTTATTCAACGAGAAGCTGGCGATGCCGACGGCGTTGGCGCCGGTCGGGCTGTGCGGGATGTACGCCCGCCGCGGCGAAGTGCAGGCCGCCGGCGCGGCGGACGACAAAGGCATTCCGTTCACCCTCTCTACCGTTTCCGTCTGCCCGATCGAAGAGGTCGCCCCGACCATCAAGCGCCCGATGTGGTTCCAGCTGTATGTCCTGCGCGACCGCGGCTTTATGCGCAATGCGCTGGAGCGCGCCAAAGCCGCCGGCTGCTCGACGCTGGTCTTTACCGTCGATATGCCGACTCCCGGCGCCCGCTACCGCGACGCCCATTCAGGCATGAGCGGCCCGAACGCCGCCCTGCGCCGCTACTGGCAGGCCGTCACCCATCCGCAGTGGGCGTGGGACGTCGGCCTTAACGGTCGCCCGCACGATCTGGGCAATATCTCCGCCTATCTCGGCAAACCGACCGGGCTTGAGGATTACATTGGCTGGCTGGCGAATAACTTCGATCCGTCGATTTCATGGAAAGACCTGGAGTGGATCCGCGATTTCTGGGACGGTCCGATGGTGATCAAAGGGATCCTCGATCCGGAGGACGCCCGCGACGCGGTGCGCTTCGGCGCTGACGGCATTGTCGTCTCCAACCACGGCGGCCGCCAGCTCGATGGCGTGCTCTCCTCGGCCCGCGCCCTGCCGGCAATTGCCGACGCGGTGAAAGGCGACATCACTATTCTCGCAGACAGCGGCATCCGCAACGGGCTCGACGTGGTGCGGATGATCGCCCTGGGCGCCGACAGCGTGCTACTGGGCCGCGCTTACCTGTACGCCCTGGCGACCCACGGTAAGCAGGGCGTGGCGAATCTGCTGAACCTCATCGAGAAAGAGATGAAAGTGGCGATGACCCTCACCGGGGCGAAAAGCATCCGTGAAATCAGCCGTGATTCGCTGGTGCAGAACGCGGAAGCGCTGCAGACCTTCGATGCACTGAAGCAGAATAACGCCGCGTAATTCTCCACGTTTTCCCTTACGCCGCCCCTCTCCCTCAGGGTGAGGGTTCGCCAAATATCTGCTATTCTGCCCCCCGCAATTAAGGGGGCAGTATGCTGAACATCGTGTTATTCGAACCAGAGATCCCGCCGAACACCGGGAATATTATCCGCCTGTGCGCCAACACGGGCTTCAGTCTGCATATCATTGAGCCGATGGGCTTCACCTGGGACGATAAACGCCTGAGACGCGCCGGACTGGACTATCACGAGTTCACTGCCGTGCAGCGCCATGCGGATTACGCGGCGTTTGTCGCCAGCGCGCAGCCGCAGCGTCTGTTCGCCCTGACCACCAAAGGCACGCCTGCGCACAGCGCAGTGAGCTATCAGGACGGCGATTTCTTGATGTTTGGCCCGGAAACCCGCGGTCTGCCGGCCCGCATCCTCGATGCCCTGCCGCCGGAGCAGAAAATCCGTATTCCGATGATGCCGGACAGCCGCAGTATGAACCTGTCAAACGCGGTGTCGGTGGTGGTGTATGAAGCCTGGCGCCAGCTGGGGTATCCTGGCGCGGTCTTGCGCAGCTAACCTGAGCGGTTCCCGGATTACGGCGCGTTGCGCCTTATCCGGGCTACATTTCTGTGCTTAGCAGCGGCAAATGGCAATACATCAAATCCCGTCGCCGTACTCGAAGGTGTGGTGGATGCCGTTGAAATGCTGATCCATATCCATCGCCGGCTTGTCGCTCTCCGGCTTGCCGACGATACGCGCCGGTACGCCCGCCGCGGTGGTGTGCGGCGGAACCGGCTGCAATACCACCGAACCGGCGCCAATCTTCGCGCCACGCCCGACTTCAATATTGCCGAGGATCTTCGCCCCGGCGCCAATCATTACGCCTTCGCGAATTTTCGGATGACGGTCGCCGCTGGTTTTACCGGTCCCGCCGAGGGTGACCGACTGCAGAATAGAGACATCATCTTCAATCACCGCCGTTTCGCCGACCACAATGCCGGTGGCATGGTCGAGCATGATCCCGCGGCCGATTTTCGCCGCCGGGTGGATATCCACCTGGAAAGAGACGGAGACCTGATTTTGCAGGAAAATCGCCAGCGCGCGTCGCCCCTGAGTCCACAGCCAGTGGCCGATACGATAGGCCTGCAGGGCATGGAAACCCTTCAGATAGAGCAACGGCGTGGAGTATTTATCCACCGCCGGGTCGCGCGTGCGCACCGCCTGAATATCGCAGGCGGCGGAGGCGATCATTTCCGGATCGGCGGCGTAGGCCTCTTCCACCACTTCGCGAATGGCGATCGCCGGCATAATCGGGGAAGCCAGCTTGTTGGCCAGCATATAGCTCAGCGCGCTGCCGAGATTTTCATGCTTGAGTAGCGTTGCGTGGTAAAAACTGGCGAGCATCGGCTCACAGTCAGCCAAAGCCCGGGCTTCGGCTTTAATATTATTCCAGACGATATCCAGTTCTTCACACGGCATTGCATACTCCAGGCGATATAGTAATGACCTGCCAGTTCTGCGCTGGCAGGGTCATTCAGGTGACAAAGGAAAGCTAATTGCTGCTGCGCTCGTCCTTGCGGGCGCGACCCAATAAGGTCAATGCTGCCTCGCGCGCAATTTTTCCGCAATACAATACCTGATAAATTTCCTCGGTTATTGGCATTTCGACACCTAAACGCTGTGCCAGAACGCGAACTTCCTTGGTATTGCGGTAGCCTTCAACCACCTGGCCAATCTTGTCCTGGGCGCTCTGCACGTCCATACCCTGGCCGAGCATCATGCCGAAGCGACGGTTACGGGACTGGTTGTCGGTGCAGGTGAGCACCAGGTCACCGAGGCCGGCCATGCCCATAAAGGTTTCCGGATCGGCGCCCAGCGCCGCGCCGAGGCGGGACATTTCCACCAGCCCACGGGTAATCAGCGCCGTACGCGCATTGGCGCCGAAGCCGATGCCGTCCGACATACCTGCCCCGATGGCAATGACGTTTTTCACCGCGCCGCCGAGCTGCACGCCGATAAAGTCCGGGTTGATGTAGACGCGGAAGCTTTTGCCGCAGTGCAGTAGGCGCTGAAGGTCCTCCGCAAACTGCGGATCCGTGGCCGCCAGCGAAATCGCCGTCGGCAGGCCGGCGGCCAGCCCTTTGGCGAAGGTTGGCCCCGAGATCACCGCCAGCGGAATATCATCGCCCAGCGCTTCACGCGCCACGTCCTGCAGCAGACGGCCGGTTTCGGCCTCCAGGCCTTTGGTGGCCCACACCAGCCGCGCGTCGGAACGCATCAACGGTTTAATCTGGCGTAACACCTGACCGAATACATGGCTCGGCACCACGACAAGGATGTCGCGGCTGGCGGCCAGCGCGGTGGCCAGGTCGCTCTCAAGATGCAGCGTATCCGGGAAAGGCACATCGGGAAGGAACGCGGCGTTGCAGCGATCGTGTTGCAGCGTCGCGATATGTTTCGGGTCATGGCCCCACAGCACAACGTGGTGGCCATTTCTTGCCAGGGTGATGGCAAGAGCGGTGCCGTAAGAGCCGGCACCGATCACAGTCATTGCAGCATTAAGTGCGTTCATCAGGCATCCTGATGTTGTTCAGCACCTTCGCCAGCCTGCTGCTGCAGATAGTTCATGAACAGCGCGTCGAAGTTCACTGGCGCAAGGTTAAGTTGCGGGAAGGTACCGCGGGAAACCAGGCTGGTGATGCACTCGCGCGCGTACGGGAACAGAATGTTCGGGCAGTATGCGCCGAGGCAGTGCGCCATCTGGGTGCCTTCGATGCCGTCGATGGAGAAAATACCGCCCTGCTGTACTTCACAGAGGAACGCGGTTTCTTCGCCCAGCGCAGCGGTCACGGTCACACGCAGCACCACTTCATAAACGCCTTCAGCCAGCTGGGTGGAGGCGGTATCCAGATCAAGTTTAACTTCCGGCTGCCAGTCTTTCTGGAAAACTTGCGGCGCGTTCGGCGCTTCAAAAGAGATATCTTTGGTATAGATACGCTGGATCTGGAAGGTCATTTCGGTGCTGTTTTGTTCTGACATAGTAAAACCCTTTCGTGTTGTCCTTAAATACGCGCTTCCGCCAGGGAAAGCGCGCAAAAATTAGCGCAAGAGGGGATCAAGTCCACCACGTGAATCAAGCGCATACAAGTCGTCACAGCCGCCAATGTGCTGCGCATCAATAAAAATCTGCGGAACCGTCGTCCGTCCGCTGCGCTGGATCATCTCCTCACGCTTCGCGGCATCGCCATCGATCGGCAACTCATGGAACGTTACGCCTTTGCTGTTCAGCAGCGCTTTCGCGCGGATGCAGAACGGGCAGGTCGCTTTGGTGTAGATCTCAATATTGGCCATGACTTCACTCCTGTTGTTACCCTGAGGGTTTTACGCCGCAGCCTGTGTTCCCTTCACGTCAGGCGTGAAGGAGAAAACGCGGCGGCATCACCACGCGAGGTAAGTTATTTGCCGCGTACCAGAGGGAGGTTTTCGCCGCTCCAGCCAGCAATGCCCTCTTTCAGTACAAAGACTTTTTCAAACCCGGCTTTGTTCAGCGCGCTGGCGGGCTCTTGCGCCTGCATGCCGGAACCGTCTACCACAATAATGGGTTGCGATTTGTGTTTTTCCAACTCGCCGACATTATTGGCTTTGATATCGCTGGGCAGCAGGTTAATAGCGCCGGCAATATGGCCTTTACGGAAATCGTCACGCTGACGCAGGTCGACCACCACCGCATCTTCTTTATTGATAAGACGCGTCGCTTCACCACGGGTGATGACTTTAACTTTCGACATCAGCCCCTTGAAGGTGGTGAACACTACCGCACCCAGCAGCGCGATCCACGCGATGCTCAGGACCGGGTGACGGCCGATGAATTGCATAATTTCTTGCATGGGGGGTTACAACTCCCGACTAAGTGAGAAAAAAACCAGGAAAGGAGTATACCTGTGCCTTGCGGCAATTACAGCCAGTGAGCGCGATGTAATGTATTTTCTGCGGGCGGTGGCGAAAAAAAGCCGCTCTCGCTGACCCGGCGCGGCCCGGCCGCTCCCTTTCTTTGATCTTTCACGGGGATTTAAACGATTCAGCTGTAGTAAAATTACGCAAAATTTCTGTCTTTGAGCATGAGGTTGTCGCAATGTCGGTTTCTAAAAAACCTATGGTACTGGTGATTCTGGATGGCTACGGCTATCGCGAAGACCAACAGGATAACGCCATTTATAGCGCTAAAACGCCGGTAATGGACGCGCTGTGGGCCAAACGTCCACATACCCTGATCGATGCATCCGGCCTCGAAGTCGGCCTGCCGGACCGTCAGATGGGGAACTCCGAAGTAGGCCACGTCAACCTGGGCGCCGGTCGTATCGTCTATCAGGACCTGACCCGTCTCGATGTGGAAATTAAAGAACGCACCTTCTTCGCCAACCCGGTACTGACCGCCGCGGTCGATAAAGCGGTTGCCGCCGGCAAAGCAGTACATATCATGGGCCTGATGTCGCCAGGCGGCGTCCACAGCCACGAAGATCACATCATGGCGATGGTGGAGCTGGCGGCAGAGCGCGGCGCTGAGAAGATCTACCTGCACGCCTTCCTCGACGGCCGTGATACGCCGCCGCGCAGTGCGGAAAAAACGCTGGCGACATTCGAAGCCAAATTTGCCGCGCTGGGCAAAGGTCGCATCGCGTCGCTCATCGGCCGCTATTACGCCATGGACCGCGACAACCGCTGGGATCGCGTAGAACAAGCTTATGATCTGCTGACCCTGGCCAAAGGCGAATTCCAGGCCGATACCGCCGTCGCAGGTCTGCAGGCCGCCTACGCCCGTGACGAAAACGACGAATTCGTGAAAGCGACCGTTATCCGCGCCGCCGGCCAGGCCGATGCCGCGATGGAAGACGGCGACGCGCTGATCTTCATGAACTTCCGTGCCGACCGCGCGCGTGAAATCACCCGCGCCTTCGTCAACGCCGACTTCGACGGCTTTGCGCGTAAGAAAGTGGTTAATCTCGATTTCGTGATGCTCACCGAATACGCCGCCGACATCAAAGTCGCCTGCGCCTATCCGCCCGCCTCGCTGGCCAATACCTTCGGCGAGTGGATGGCGAAGCACGATAAAACCCAGCTGCGCATCTCCGAAACTGAAAAATACGCTCACGTCACCTTCTTCTTCAACGGCGGCGTAGAAGAGCCGTTTAAAGGCGAAGAGCGGATCCTGATTAACTCGCCGAAAGTGGCGACCTACGATCTGCAGCCGGAAATGAGCTCCGCCGAGCTGACCGAGAAACTGGTCGCCGCCATCAAAGGCGGAAAATACGACACCATCATCTGTAACTACCCGAACGGCGATATGGTTGGCCATACCGGGGTGATGGAAGCAGCCGTAAAAGCGGTTGAAGCGCTGGATCGCTGCATCGACCAGGTGGCTCAGGCGGTGGAATCCGTTGGCGGCCAGCTGCTGATCACCGCCGACCACGGCAACGCCGAGCAGATGCGCGACCCGGCCACCGGCCAGGCGCACACCGCCCATACCAATCTGCCGGTTCCGCTGATCTACGTCGGTAATAAAGCGGTCAAAGCGGTCAACGGCGGCAAACTTTCCGACATCGCCCCGACCATGCTGTCGCTGATGGGAATGGAAATCCCGCAAGAGATGACTGGCAAGCCGCTGTTCATCGTGGAATAATCCTTCCCCATGAGGGGAAAGGCGATGTATTCAACTACATGGATCGCAGCGGCAGTTCGATCCGTCCTTTACGCCAGCGCGCTCAGCGCTGGCGTATTGCTGTGCGCGTCATCTGCGCATGCCGACGATCGCGATCAGCTAAAGTCCATCCAGGCCGACATCGCCGCCAGGCAGCGGGCGATTAAGCAACAGCAGCAGCAGCGCGCAAGCCTGCTCGCCCAGCTCAAAGCGCAGGAAGAGGCGATCGCCGCCGCGGCCCGCAAACTGCGCGAAACCCAGGATAGCCTGAACCAGCTCAATAAGCAGATTGACGAGATGAACGCCGCTCTCGCGAAGCTGGAGCGCCAGCGCGCGTCTCAGGAGCGGAACCTCGCCGCGCAGCTCGATGCCGCTTTCCGCCAGGGGCCGCATACCGGCATCCAGATGGTGCTCAGCGGTGAAGAGGGCCAGCGCAATCAGCGGATGCAGGTCTATTTCAGCTATTTCAACCAGGCCCGCCAGGAGACTATCGCGGAGTTGAAGAAAACGCGCGAAGAGATGGCGGTGCAAAAGTCGATGCTCGAAGAAAAACAGAGCCAGCAGCAAACGCTGGTCTACGAGCAAAAGGCCCAGCAGGCGAAGCTGGAGCAGGCGCGTAACGAACGGAAAAAGACCCTTTCCGGCCTGGAGTCTTCCATTCAGCAGGGTCAGCAACAATTAAGTGAATTACGGGCTAACGAATCGCGCCTACGCGGTCGTATCGCCCAGGCGGAAGCTGCCGCCAAAGCCCGCGCCGATCGGGAAGCACGCGACGCACAGGCGGTGCGCGACCGCCAGCAGGAAGCATCGCGCAAAGGCACCACCTATAAACCAACGGAAAGTGAGCGTTCGCTGATGTCACGCACCGGCGGGCTGGGCTCGCCGCGCGGTCAGGCGTTCTGGCCGGTTCGCGGTCCGCTCCTTCATCGATATGGCGAACAGCTGCAAGGTGAACTACGTTGGAAAGGGATGGTTATCGCCGCGTCTGAAGGCACCGAAGTCAGAGCCATTGCCGATGGTCGGGTCATTCTGGCCGACTGGCTGCAGGGCTATGGTCTGGTGGTGGTGGTCGAACATGGCAAAGGCGACATGAGCCTGTATGGCTATAACCAAAGCGCGCTGGTCAGCGTTGGTACTCAGGTGCGTGCCGGCCAGCCTATCGCGCTCGTAGGCAGCAGCGGCGGTCAGGGCCGTCCGTCGCTCTATTTCGAAATTCGCCGCCAGGGTCAGGCGGTCAATCCACAGCCGTGGTTGGGAAGATAAGTTTTGCTTCAATTTCGCGCAATTGCTCTTGCCGTAGCCGGTTCGCTGGCTCTGGCGGCGCCAGCGTTCGCTGGCAAACTCTCCATCGTTATTGACGATTTTGGCTACCGCCCGCAGACCGAGAATCAGGTGCTGGCGCTGCCGGCAACTATCTCCGTCGCCGTGCTGCCGAACGCGCCGCACGCCCGGGAAATGGCCACTAAAGCGCATAATCAGGGCCATGAAGTGCTCATCCACCTGCCAATGGCGCCGCTCAGCAAACAGCCGCTGGAAAAAGACACCCTGCGTCCCGAAATGAGCAGCGAGGAGATCGAGCGCATTATTCGCGAGGCTTACGGCAAAGTCCCTTACGCCGTCGGGCTGAATAACCATATGGGCAGCGCGATGACCTCCAACCTGTTTGGCATGCAGAAGGTGATGCAGGCCCTGGAGCGCTACAATCTCTATTTTCTCGACAGCGTCACCATCGGCAACACCCAGGCCATGCGCGCCGCGCAGGGTACCGGCGTGAAGGTGATTAAGCGCAAGGTGTTTCTCGACGATACGCAGAATGAAGCCGATATCCGCAACCAGTTCAATCGCGCCATCGCCCTGGCGCGGCGCAACGGTTCGGCGATAGCCATTGGCCATCCGCATCCGACGACGGTGCGGGTGCTGCAGCAGATGGTCTATAACCTGCCGCCGGATATCACGCTGGTGCGCCCGAGCAGCCTGCTGAACGAGCCGCAGGTCGACAACTCGACGCCAAACTACGCCCAGCCGCCCGCGCAACAAACACAGCAGAAGCCGCGTAATCCGTTCCATGGCGTGAAGTCTTGCAAACCGAAGCGCCCGCTGGAGCCTGTGAACGCCAGCCGCTTCTTCACTATCCTCAGCGATAGCATCAGCCAGAGCGCGCTGATCCAGTACTATCGCCTCAAATGGCAGGGCTGGGACAATCCCGGCAACTAGACCACTCAGGGGTCCGTTCGCTTTTGCGCGACGGGCGCCTGGTTATCTTCGTGGGCGTACCACGCCTTAAAATATTTCAGAAAGCTGTAAAACGTCGCGTACAGGCCGGTCACCACGCCGACCTTGCCATAGCGCCACGCTCCGCTAAACAGATACCACTTAAAGAAAGCGCCAATGGCGCTGACGATCCCCCGCGTCAGCGAAGGTTTGATCTGCTGGTACTTCACCAGCCGGGTGGTATAGCTGTTCAGCTTATTAAACACTTCATGCAGCGAATAAAAGGTATCGTGGCGAACGAAGCCCGGCAGCCTGACGGAGCTCGCGTGTCCGACCACCTGGTCATCCACCGGCCGATCGTTAAACCGCGCCTGCTGGCGGTTAAAGAGGCGCACCGGATAATCCGGTGAGGAAATGGGGTAGATAGTCCGTACCTGTTTGCCTAGCACAAACCAGTAGCGCGGCAGACGCCAGGCGCAGGTCGGGTCAGGCTCCTCCCCCGCTTTTAGCGCCTGAATGGCCGTCACCACGTCATTATCAAGAATTTCGTCGCTGTCCATGCACAGCACCCAGTCATGGCTGGCCAGCCCGATGGCATAGTTCATCTGCGCGCCGTGGGCTTTATAGGCATGGTGATGGACGGTGAGACCAAACTGCTGGCAAATAGCGACGGTTTCGTCGGTACTGCCGGAGTCGACGACGATACATTCATCGGCAACCTTCAGCAGAGGCGGCAGTACCTCCATCAGCAGGCGCGCAGAGTTACAGGTCAGTAAGCATACGGAGAGTTTAAGCATGATAGTTACAAAGTTAAACTGCGACTAAACACACTGTATAAGCGAATAACCGTAAAATCGATGTAGAAATTGTGCGCTTAATATTAAGCAGGCTAAAAATGTTATCCAAATCTAAATTAAGGCGCCCGCAGGCGCCTTTTTTGCTGATTTTTACGCCAGCATGGGGGGTTAGTCCCAGCTCAAAACCACTTTACCGGACTGGCCGGAGCGCATCGCGTCAAAACCTTTCTGGAAGTCATCAATGCCGAAGCGGTGGGTGATGATCGGTGAGAGATCCAGACCAGACTGGATCAGCGCCGCCATCTTGTACCAGGTTTCGAACATTTCGCGACCATAGATACCTTTGATAAACAGCCCTTTGAAGATGACCTTGGTCCAGTCGATGGACATATCCGACGGCGGGATACCCAGCATCGCGATACGGCCGCCGTGGTTCATGGTATCCAGCATGCTGCGAAACGCCGGCGGCGCGCCGGACATCTCCAGACCCACATCGAAACCTTCGGTCATCCCCAGCTCGACCATCACGTCATTAAGGTTCTCTTTGGCCACGTTCACCGCGCGGGTAACGCCCATTTTGCGCGCCAGCTCAAGACGGTACTCGTTGACGTCGGTGATCACCACGTTACGCGCGCCGACGTGTTTCGCTACCGCCGCCGCCATCACGCCGATCGGACCGGCGCCGGAAACCAGCACGTCTTCCCCGACCAGATCGAAGGAGAGCGCGGTGTGCACCGCGTTGCCGAACGGGTCGAAGATAGACGCCAGGTCATCAGAGATATTGTCGGGGATTTTAAAGGCGTTAAAGGCCGGGATCACCAGATACTCAGCAAAGCAGCCCGGGCGGTTGACGCCCACGCCGATGGTGTTGCGGCACAGATGGGTGCGGCCCGCGCGGCAGTTACGGCAGTGGCCGCAGGTGATATGCCCTTCGCCGGAGACGCGGTCGCCAATCTTAAAGCCGCGCACTTCCTGACCAATCCCCACCACTTCGCCGACATATTCGTGACCGACCACCATCGGCACCGGAATGGTCTTCTGCGACCACTCATCCCAGTTGTAGATGTGCACGTCGGTCCCGCAAATGGCGGTCTTGCGGATTTTAATCAGCAGATCGTTATGGCCGACTTCCGGTTCCGGTACGTCGGTCATCCAGATGCCTTCTTCCGCTTTCAGTTTGGATAACGCTTTCATCTCATACCCTTATTAGGCGATGACGCCCAGTTGTTTGCCGATGCGGGTAAAGGCTTCCACCGCACGCTCAATTTGTTCAGGGGTATGCGCCGCCGACATCTGGGTGCGAATACGCGCCTGGCCTTTCGGTACCACCGGATAGAAGAAGCCGGTGACATAGATCCCTTCTTTCTGCAGCTCGCGGGCAAAGTTCTGCGCCACCACCGCCTCACCCAGCATCACCGGAATGATGGCGTGGTCGGCGCCGGCCAGCGTGAAGCCTGCCGCGGTCATTTTTTCGCGGAACAGACGCGCGTTAGCCCACAGGCGATCGCGCAGGTCTGCCCCCTCTTCAACCATCTCCAGCACTTTGATGGAGGCGGCCACGATGGCCGGCGCCAGAGAGTTGGAGAACAGATACGGACGGGAGCGCTGGCGCAGCCACTCAACCACCTCTTTGCGCGCGGCGGTGTAGCCGCCGGAGGCGCCGCCCAGCGCTTTACCCAACGTGCCGGTGATGATATCGACGCGCCCCATCACATCGCAGTATTCGTGGGAGCCGCGGCCGTTTTCGCCGACGAAGCCGACGGCGTGGGAGTCATCGACCATCACCAGCGCATCGTATTTATCCGCCAGGTCGCAAACGCCTTGCAGGTTGGCGATCACGCCATCCATCGAGAACACGCCGTCGGTGGCGATCAGCACGTGACGCGCGCCGGCCTCGCGAGCTTCTTTCAGACGCGCCTCCAGCTCTTGCATATCGTTGTTGGCATAGCGGAAGCGCTTCGCTTTACACAGACGCACGCCGTCGATGATCGAGGCATGGTTCAGGGCGTCGGAGATAATGGCGTCTTCCGGGCCGAGCAGCGTTTCAAACAGGCCGCCGTTGGCGTCGAAGCAGGAGGAGTAGAGGATCGCGTCTTCCATACCGAGGAAATCGGCCAGCTTCTTCTCCAGCTGCTTATGCGTATCCTGGGTGCCGCAGATGAAGCGTACCGAGGCCATCCCGAAACCGTGGCTGTCCATGCCGGATTTCGCCGCGGCAATCAGTTCCGGGTGGTTCGCCAGACCCAGATAGTTATTGGCGCAGAAGTTAATCACGTGGCTGTCGCCGACGGTAATGTCCGCCTGCTGCGCCGAGGTGATGATGCGCTCTTCTTTGAACAACCCTTCGGCCCGAGCGGTCTCCAGATTGCTAGTTAACTGTTTGTAGAAATCACCACGCATTGCAACTCTCCAGATTCGGCAAAATTTGGCACATATTACCCAAAGCTATACGCTGATACGAGATGATGCAGGCCTGAATGAATTATTTGCAGCATAAATCACGTCAGCCCAGCACCTTATTCTGCGAATGGCTGTAGGCTTGCTCATGTGGTGATATGATAAGAGCATTCATGTCCGGATTGTCTCCGGGCTCCCAACTTCAAAGGTACAGTTATGATCATCGTTACCGGCGGCGCAGGCTTTATCGGCAGCAACATCGTTAAAGCGCTGAATGACAAAGGCATCACCGACATTCTGGTTGTCGACAATCTGAAAGACGGCACCAAGTTTGTAAACCTGGTTGACCTGAACATCGCTGACTACATGGATAAAGAAGACTTTCTGATCCAGATTATGGCGGGTGAAGAGTTCGGTGAAATCGAAGCAATCTTCCACGAAGGCGCGTGCTCTTCCACTACCGAGTGGGATGGTAAGTACATGATGGACAACAACTATCAGTACTCCAAAGAGCTGCTGCACTACTGCCTGGAGCGCGAAATCCCGTTCCTGTACGCCTCCTCCGCGGCCACCTATGGCGGACGCACCAGCGACTTCATCGAGTCCCGCGAGTACGAACAGCCGCTGAACGTTTACGGCTACTCCAAATTCCTGTTCGACGAATACGTCCGCCAGATCCTGCCGGAAGCCAATTCGCAGATCGTCGGCTTCCGCTACTTTAACGTCTACGGGCCGCGCGAAGGCCACAAAGGCAGCATGGCGAGCGTCGCTTTCCACCTCAATACCCAGCTGAATAATGGCGAAAGCCCGAAACTGTTCGAAGGCAGCGACGGCTTCAAGCGCGACTTCGTCTACGTGGGCGACGTGGCTGACGTCAACCTGTGGTTCTGGGAAAACGGCGTTTCCGGCATCTTCAACCTCGGCACCGGCCGTGCGGAATCCTTCCAGGCGGTTGCCGATGCGACCCTGGCGTACCACAAAAAAGGCAGCATCGAGTACATCCCGTTCCCGGACAAACTGAAAGGCCGCTACCAGGCGTTCACTCAGGCGGATCTGACTAACCTGCGCAAAGCGGGCTATGACAAACCGTTCAAAACCGTTGCTGAAGGCGTAACGGAATATATGGCCTGGCTAAACCGCGACGCGTAAGAAACAAGCATGAAAATATTGGTGGTAGGCCCGTCTTGGGTGGGCGACATGATGATGTCGCAAAGTCTTTATCGTACGCTCAGGGCGCGCTATCCCCAGGCGATTATCGACGTGATGGCGCCAGCCTGGTGCCGTCCGTTGCTTTCGCGCATGCCGGAAGTGAACGAAGCGATCCCGATGCCGCTGGGTCACGGCGCGCTGGCTATCGGCGAACGCCGCAAGCTCGGCCACAGCCTGCGCGAACGTCGCTACGATCGCGCTTACGTGCTGCCGAACTCGTTTAAATCGGCATTAGTCCCTTTCTTTGCCAATATCCCGCTGCGCACCGGCTGGCGCGGCGAGATGCGCTACGGCCTGCTCAACGACGCCCGAGTGCTGGACAAAGACGCCTGGCCGCTGATGGTGGAACGCTACGTGGCGCTGGCCTACGACAACGGCGTGATGCGCTGCGCCAAAGATCTGCCGCAGCCGCTGCTGTGGCCGCAGCTGCAGGTCAACGAAGGGGAAAAGTCGCAGGCCTGCAGCGCCTTTAACCTGTCCAACGATCGGCCGATCGTCGGCTTCTGCCCCGGCGCGGAGTTCGGCCCGGCCAAACGCTGGCCGCACTATCATTATGCTGCGCTGGCGAAAAAGCTTATCGACGATGGCTATCAGATTGCGTTATTCGGCTCGGCGAAAGATAACGAGGCCGGCAAAGAGATCATCGCCGCCCTCAGCAGCGAGCAGCAGGCCTGGTGCCGTAATCTGGCGGGTGAAACCAAGCTGGAGCAGGCGGTCATTCTGATCGCCGCCTGTAAAGCTGTAGTGACTAACGATTCGGGGCTGATGCACGTCGCCGCGGCGCTGGACCGCCCGCTGGTGGCGCTGTATGGCCCGAGCAGTCCGGACTTTACCCCGCCGCTGTCGCATAAAGCGCGGGTTATCCGTCTGATTACCGGCTACCACAAGGTGCGCAAAGGCGATGCCGCCGAAGGCTATCATCAGAGCCTGATCGACATCACCCCAGAACGCGTCCTGCAAGAGCTAAACGAACTGTTAGCGGAAAAAACCGAGCACGAGGAAGCGTAACGGATGCGGGTATTGATCGTTAAAACCTCCTCCATGGGCGACGTGCTGCACACGCTGCCCGCGCTAACCGACGCCGCGCAGGCTATCCCCGGCATCCGCTTCGACTGGGTGGTTGAAGAGGGTTTCGCGCAGATCCCCTCCTGGCATAAAAGCGTCGAGCGGGTGATCCCGGTGGCGATCCGCCGCTGGCGCAAAGCCTGGTTCTCCGCGCCGATCAAAGCCGAGCGTCAAGCCTTTCGCGAGGCCGTTCAGGCGGTAAAGTATGACGCCATCATCGACGCCCAGGGGCTGGTAAAAAGCGCCGCGCTGGTTACTCGCCTGGCGCACGGCGTCAAGCACGGTATGGACTGGCAAACGGCCCGCGAGCCGCTGGCGAGCCTGTTTTACAACCGCCGCCACCATATCGCGAAACAACAGCACGCGGTGGAGCGTACCCGTGAGCTGTTCGCCAAAAGCCTTGGCTACGCGAAACCCCAGACCCAGGGGGATTACGCCATTGCGCGCCATTTCCTGCAGCACGAGGCTAGCGCTGCCGCGCCCTATCTGGTGTTTCTGCACGCCACCACCCGCGACGATAAGCACTGGCCGGAAACCCGCTGGCAGGAGCTTCTCGACCTGCTGGCCGACAGCGGCGTCCACATTAAGCTGCCGTGGGGCGCCCCGCACGAAGAGGCGCGGGCGAAGCGGCTGGCGGAAGGCCGGGAGTATGTTGAAGTGCTGCCGCGCATGAGCCTTGAGCAGGTAGCGCAGGTTCTGGCCGGCGCCCGGGCCGTCGTCTCGGTCGATACCGGGCTGAGCCATCTGACCGCCGCGCTGGATAAACCGAACTTTACGCTCTACGGCCCGACCGACCCGGGGCTGATTGGCGGATACGGTAAAAACCAGCATATCGTGCGGCCGGAAAACAGCGCTAGCACCGGCGATATTGCGGCCAGCCGGATTCATCTTCTCCTGCAAAATCAGGGGCTGCTCTGATGGGATCCCTGTTTAAGCAGATCTACCGCTATACGCGCCCTCGCGCGTATCGCCACAATGAAAATCTGTGGCCTTTTACCCGTATTACGCGCGCGCCAAGCGGCGAAATCAGCGCGTTACGCTATAAAGGGAAAACGGTGCCGCTGGTCAGCCTGAGCGCGCTGAAAAACAGTATGCAGGGCGAAGTCCTGCTGACCGCCACCGGCCCCTCAACCCGCAATATCGATTTTTCCCTGTTGTCGAAAACGATCCCGGTGATGGGCGTCAATGGCGCCTGGCATCTTGCCGACCGGCTGCACTTTTCGCTCTATACCATCGTCGACATGGAATTTTTCGATAAGAAGCCGGACATTATCCGCGCCATTGTCAGCCAGCCGGATATTTTGCTGTTCACCACCATGCACGGGATCGCCAAAATCGTCGATCGCTATGGGGACGCGCTGCGCTGCCGTTTGGCGTTGATTGAGGACGGTTGCTATAAGATTTACCAGCCGAAAGTCGCCAGCGAAGCGATAAAGCGCACTTACCAGCAGAATGCGGCGATGTGCTTTCATCCTCAGCGCCCGGATATCTGTTTTAGCACCGATATTCGCCAGGGCATCTTTGATGCCGGCACGGTGGTCTACTGGGCGCTGCAAATTCTCGCCTGGCTGGGCTTCAATACTATCCTGGTGAGCGGCCTGGATATGACCAACTTTAACCAGCCGCGATTCTACGAAACACAACAAGAAAAATTGCCTTCTTACCTGGCAACAAAAGTGGATACCCTCGTCATGCCCTCCTTTGCGCATGCCGCGCAGGTACTGCAGCAACGCCAGATTCGGGTGATTAATTTTTCCCCAGAAAGCGCTGTGCCGGATACTATCTTCGAAAAGGTTGCGTTTAATGAGTACTTTAAAAGTGAGTAACTTCGCCAGACAGGGTTACTCGATTGTCTTTCCTTTGTTTTTATTTTTCAGCGCGATTTTTTGCATGTCCACCCGGACCAATAATCTGCTGCATTTATCGATCCTGCTGCTATTGCTGTCGCTGGTACGCCAGGAAAACCGCCAGGCGCTGGCCGGGGTGTTACGCGAGCAGTGGCAGACCTGGACGCTGCTGGCGGCTTTCTTTATCTATTACGCCCTCAGTAATGTGTGGGGCCATACGCCGCAGCATATTGACTCGCCGATCACCCACGGCGTGTATCTGACCGGGTATCTGTTGCTGATGACGATGCTGCTCAGGGACGGACGAACCCGCCGACTGGCGATGCTGGCGGTGGTCGGCGGGATCACCGTGCTCTCCCTGTGGACGCTGATTATCGACCATACGCTGGTTCTCACCGAACGAGCGGTCTCCCCCGAGAACCCCGGACCAACGAACGTTATCGACCTTGCCGGTTACTGCGGCATCGGCATTTTAATTTGCGGCATGCTACTGAAAGAAAAAGCCAGCCACTGGCTCTATCTGCCGGTGGTCATCATGCTGGTGATGCTGCTGCTCACCCAAAGCCGCGGGCCGATCATCGCCCTGGTGCTGGCGGTCGGCTGTACGCTGCACCTGCACGTCTTCACCCGCCGCAACCTGCTGATCGCCGCGGCGCTGGCCGTGCTGGTAGCGCTGCTTTTGGTCATGACGCCGGTGGGCGACATGCTGCTCGCCCGTTTCGAGGAGCTGGGCACCCAAAGCGGGCTGCGCCTGAGCATCTGGCACCATACGCTGTCGGAGATGGCCAGCCAGCCGTGGCTGGGGCGCGGTTTCAGCTATGAACTGGATTTCATCAACTACAGCGGCGAGCACATCACCACCACCCACAGTGTGTATATGGGCGCCCTGCTGAAAGGCGGCATCGTGGGGTTACTGCTGCTGTTGGCGATCATTGCCTGCGGGCTATGGCAGGCGTGGCGCAAGCGCCATACCGACAGCCGCTACAGTCTGGCGATCCTGTTTTACGCGCTGGTGTTTATGGCCTCGCAGGGGATGTTTATCATCAGCAATCCCCGGGAAACCTGGGTGCTGTTCTGGCTGCCGCTGGGCATTGCGCTCAGCAAAGGGTTGGCGGAAAAACGCTAACAAAAAGGGCCGTCAGCGGCCCTTTTTATATTAACTTTTTAAATTAACTGCGGGCGGCGACCAGCCGGTCGGCCTGCTCTTTAATCACGGGCCACACCGACTCAATCGCCACATCGGCGACATTCGCTTCTTCACAGACTATCTGCTTCGCCTTGTCATAGCCCGGCGCCCAGATGTGATAGCCGGGCAGCCCGGTATTCTTGAGTTTGCGTTTGTTATAGACCGCCACCATCGGCTTATCGAAAGCCCGGGCAATATGCACGATCGAGGTGTCCGGCGTAATGACTAAATCACAGCTGCGGATCACTTCTACGGCGGAGTTGATGGTGCTGTCGGCGATGTACAGCGCCATATCCAGCCCCAGCTGGCGGATTTTTTCACTGCGCCCCACCATCACGATACAGACCCGGTAAGGCAGAGCATGTAGCCGCTCGACCAGGGTCGCCACCTGGTGACGACAGAAGTCTTTATCCTCGGAGGCGGTAAAAGGGTTAATGGCGATACGCAGTTCGACCTCTCCGGCCTGAGAAAGCAAGCGGGCCACTTTCTCCCGCTCATGGCGGCAGCCGGGGAGATGATAGTGATACGGGCGGTCGTCAACGATGCCAAACAGCTTCACCACCTGCTTATAGCGCAGGGAAATATGGCTGTTGCCGTCAAAAAAAGCGATTGAGTGATCGTAAAGTTTATAGGGCTCTTTATTAAAACCAATCACGCTGGTCGCCCGTAAATCGGCGAGTAATTTAAAGCGTTCATAGCTGGTCACGTCATCAAAATCGATAACCGCATCAAAACCCGCCGCCCGCAACGTATTTAAGGACATGCGGGGCCGATATAAATATACTTGCTGAATGAATTCTGAGCCTGCTAATATTTCGCTGCATATTGGTCCGGTTAACACCGAAACCTGATATCCCCGTTCGGCCAGTATTCTGGCGCAGCCGGTCGTGACCACCATATCACCGACTTTATCATCCAGACGCAATAGCAGCACGCGGCGCACAGCCGCTGGGTCGAAGGCTTTACGCGCCGGCTTATTTCTGTATCGATAGTTAATTAAATTAAATTTAATGCCGCGGAAAAAAGCATTCTTTTTCCGCGTTAATTGTTTAAGGATACGCATACGGTACCTTGAGCTGTGTTAGCGCTGTGTAATTTTCCGCTGGTAATATTCTGCCAGCGTCATGCCCTTCACCTGCGGCGCCAGCCAGCTAAAAAAGGCTTCGAGGTCAGCGTATAAACGCTCAATATCCCGTTCATTCTGGAACGTGGGGCTGCCGCCGGGCATATACTCTGAAGAGTGGAGCATATATTCCACGTAGTCATTGCCCTGCGTCAACGTTTGTTCGACGACTTTTTTCATCGTCTCCACATTGCCGCCCATCGGTCGCAGCCAGTGTACGGAGGGGGATCGCACTTTGCCGCGCAGGCGGTCGTAGCCCTGCTTCACGCTGTTCATCCACGCTGAGTGCTTGTACTGGATGCTCATCGGCACTTCCAGCAGCGGCGAGTGGCCCTCGCGGCTGATGTCATTTTCATCGAGGAAATAGGCATGCTGCGGAAAGCGGCGATAATCGGTCCCGCCATCGCCCTGCGGCGCCCCCTTGGCGGTCTTCCAGTTCACCCGCGGGGTCACCGAGCAATCCACCTGATACCCGTACTCCACCAGCAGACGCGCATAGCGCTCGTCAAAAGCCCAGCGCCCGGCGCGATGGCTAACCATTTTGGTCTGGAAGGTATCCTCCAGCAGACGCGTCATATAGTCGACCTTCTCACGCATCATAGCGTCGCTGTATTCAATAAGATAAGGCTTATGGCGCCAGTCATCTGCGGTCAGCGGCTCGGTCGGCGGGCTGTTCCACGCATGCAGATGCATGCCGACTTCCGCGGTGCCGCGGGCAATCACGTCTCTGGCGAATTCGATATAAAAGGGATCGATGGCCATTTCATAGTTGGTCAAATAGACCGGTTTAAAGCCATACTTTTCGCAAAGCTGCTGAAAACGCGGAAGATAACGCGCATTCTCGGTGGTGATGCTGTCATGTTTTTGCCAGAGGTTATCGCCCTCTGTATCAATCGTGATGAGAAATGCGGGATTGTGCACGAAAACGTCCTCAGGCCATACGTATCGGGTCATGGTAGAGCAATACAACGCTTCTCTCAATCTGTCTGATCCCCTAGAATCGGAACCCTTATCCTGGATGAAGAACAGAGTATGACGCCTGAAACCCTCTCCCGCGGCCCGTTGAACCCGGCGCGGATCCTGGTCATTAAGCTGCGCCATCATGGCGACATGCTGCTGATCACGCCGCTTATTCACGCGCTGAAACAGCAGTACCCCGCCGCCAGCGTGGATGTCCTGTTGTATGAAGAGACCCGGGATATGCTCGCAGCCAACCCCGATATCCACCATATTTATGGTCTCGATCGCCGCTGGAAAAAGCAGGGAAAAAGGTATCAGCTGAAGATGCAATGGCAGCTCATTCAGACGCTGCGCCAGCAGCGGTACGATATGGTGCTTAACCTGGCCGACCAGTGGCCGAGCGCGGTTATCAGCAAACTGACCGGCGCCGCGACGCGGATTGGTTTTGATTTTCCGAAGCGCCGCCACCCGGTCTGGCGCTATTGCCACACCGCGCTGGCCTCCACCCAACAGCACAACCAGCTGCATACGGTACAGCAGAATCTCTCTATTCTCGCTCCGCTCGGTCTCCAGTTGAACGATGCGCCGGCGCGGATGGGCTACAGCGAAGCAGACTGGGCCGCCAGCCGCGCCCTGCTGCCGGAGGACTTCCGGGAACACTACATCGTCATCCAGCCGACGTCGCGCTGGTTCTTTAAATGCTGGCGCGAAGATCGGATGAGCGCCCTGATCAACGCGCTGTCCGCCGAAGGATACGCGGTGGTGCTCACCTCCGGCCCCGATGCAAGAGAGAAGAAGATGGTGGATACCATCATCGCCGGCTGCCCGCAGGCGCGACTACACTCTTTAGCCGGCCAGTTAACGCTGCGCCAGCTGGCGGCGGTGATCGATCATGCCCGGTTGTTTATCGGCGTCGACTCGGTGCCGATGCATATGGCTGCAGCCCTTGGCACTCCGCTGGTCGCCCTGTTCGGTCCCTCGAAGCTGACCTTCTGGCGTCCGTGGCAGGCGAAAGGCGAGGTGATCTGGGCCGGCGACTTCGGTCCGCTGCCCGATCCGGACGCTATCAACACCAACACCGACGAACGTTATCTTGATTTAATTCCTACCGACGCCGTGATCGCGGCGGCGAAAAAGGTACTGGCATGAGTAAATTCAGGCTGGCTCTGGTGCGGCAGAAGTACCGCCCGGACGGCGGCGCAGAACGGTTTGTCTCCCGCGCGCTGGAAGCCCTCGACAGCAGTCATCTGCAACTGAACGTCATCACCCGCGAATGGCAGGGGCCGGTGAAACCGGACTGGCAGATCCATATCTGTAACCCACGTAAATGGGGGCGCATCAGCCGCGAGCGCGGCTTTGCCAACGCCGCGCGCGCGCTCTGGCAGCGCGAGTCCTTCGACCTGGTGCAGAGCCATGAACGTATTCCCGGCTGCGATCTCTACCGCGCTGGCGATGGCGTTCATCGCCGCTGGCTGCAGCAGCGCTCGCGCATTTTACCGGCCTGGAAAAGCCGCCTGCTGTTCGCCGACCGTTACCACCGCTACGTCATGCAGGCGGAACGCGAGATGTATGAAGACTCACACCTGCGCGGGGTGATCTGCAACGCCGAGATGATCAAGCGCGAGATTATCGAAGACTTTGGCCTGCCGGCGGAGAAGATCCACGTTATTTACAACGCCATTGACAACCAGCGCTTCCTGCCGCCGGACGAAGACACCTTTGCCGCCTTACGCGCCAAATGGCAGCTACCGCTGCAGGCGACCTGCCTGATCTACGTCGGCTCCGGCTTTGAGCGCAAGGGACTGGCGGCGGCGATCCGCGCCATCGCTCCCACCGATCGCTACCTGCTGGTGGTCGGCAAAGATAAGGATCAGCCTCGCTATCAGGCGCTGGCGAAGAGCCTGAACTGTGAAGCGCGGGTGCGCTTCTTCGGCATGCAGTCGGAGACATTGCCCTTCTATCAAATGGCCGATGGTCTGCTGCTGCCCACCCTCTACGATCCGTTCCCCAACGTCATTCTCGAAGCGATGGCCTGCGGTCTGCCGGTGATCACCACTACCGGCTGCGGCGGGGCGGAGTTTATCGTCGACGGCCACAATGGTTACGTCTGCGACGCTCTGGATATCCCGGCGCTACAGCAGGCGGTAATGGCCCTGCCCGCGCGCGCGCTGGGCTCCGCGGAAGGCGGTCACGCCCGCGAGCGCATTATGGCCTGCACCAGCGAGCGACTCTCAACCCAGCTGCTTTCTCTTTATCAGGATCTGGTGAATTAACGATGCGCATCTTATTTGTGATTGACGGCTTACCCGGCGGCGGCGCGGAAAAAGTGGTTCTGACCCTGGCGGCACAGTTCCTGCGCGACGGCGATCGGGTGTCGCTCATTTCGCTGCGCGATGTCTGCGAGTACCCATTGCCCGAGGGGCTCGACTACCAGGTAGTTGCCGATCGCTGCCGTAAACCGTGGCGCAAGCTGACCGAGCTGTCCCGCCGCGCCCGCCAGCTGGACGCCGCAGTCGTGCGGGCCGAACAGCAGGGGCAATTTGACCTTGTGCTCTCCAACCTGCACAAAACCGACCGCATCGTCGCCCGCAGCCGGGCGCTGCGCGAGCGTAACGTCTGGTTCTGTCTGCACGGCGTCTTTTCGGCCTCCTATCTCGGGCACCGCACCGGCTTTGACCGCTGGATGAAGCAGCAGAAAATTAAGCGAATTTATCAGGGTCGCAACGTGGTGACGGTTTCCGACGCGGTGGGGCGAGATCTGGTGGAAGAGTTTGCCCTGCGCCCGGCACAGCTGAAAACCATCTACAATCCCTTCGATATCGCCGCCCTGCGCGCCGGAGCGGAAGCCGACAGCGAGCGCCCGGACGGCGACTACCTGATTCACGTCGGCCGCTTCCATCCCGGCAAACGTCACGACCGCCTGCTCGAAGCCTACGCGCAAAGCGGCATCGACGCACCGCTGGTGCTGCTAGGCCAGGGAAAACCGGAGCAAGAGCAACGCCTGCGCCAGCTGGCCAAAACGCTTGAGATTGAAGACCGGGTGTGGTTCAAGGGTTTTCAGAAAAACCCCTTACCGTGGATCAAAGGCGCGCGGATGCTGGTTTTGAGCTCCGATAGCGAAGGATTCGGCAATGTGGTGGTGGAGGCGCTGCTGTTGCATACCCCGGTCGCCAGCACCCGCTGCCCCGGCGGCGTCACCGAGATCCTCACCGGCGAACTTGCCCGCGGTCTGGCGGATCTCACCAGTCCGGCGCTGGCTCAGACGATGCAAAGCATTTACCATAACCCGCCGGCCATCGACGATGCCGCGCTGGAAAAATTCAGCGTCGTATCCATTTGTCAGCAGTACCGTCAGCTGCAGCGCACCTGACGCCGTTAGTTAACCAGGATCGAAGATTTATGAGTCAAACGCCTTTATTGAGCATCGTGGCTGCCGTCTACAACGGTGAGAAATTTCTAGCGCAATTCTTTGAGTGCATTGAACAGCAGCAGCTGGACAGCTATGAACTGATCCTGGTGAACGATGGTTCGACAGACAACAGCCTGGCGGTGATCGCCGAATGGCAGGAGCGGCTGCAGAACGTCCAGGTGCTGGAGCAGGAAAACCAGGGCGTCTCGGTCGCGCGCAATACCGGCCTCGCCGCCGCCAGCGGCAAATATCTCGCGTTTCCGGATATCGACGACAAACTCTATCCGGGCATGTATCGCACGCTGCTGGAGATGGCCGAGAAAGAACATCTCGATATCGCCACCTGCAACGGCACCTATGTGTACGAAAAGCGCCGCGAGAGCCACCCGATCTTCCCACTGGATCGCCTGCCCTCGACGGGTGTGCTGCCGGGCCATGTCTGGCTTAAGCAGGCCCTGGACTCGCGGAAGTTTCTGCACGTCACCTGGCTTAATATTTATCGTCACGACTTTATCCGCCAGCATCACTTCCATTTCGAGCCTGGCCTGCGCCATCAGGATATCCCATGGACCACAGAAGCCCTGCTGGCCGCGGAGCGCGTGCAGTACACCAGTCAGCAGTTCTATGATTACTACATTCACTCTGAGTCGGTGTCGCATAAGCCGGACAACGACGACACGCTGATGCGTTCGGCGCGCCACTATATGAAGATTCTGGAGATGCTGGAGGCGATTAACCAGCGCTACCCGGATAAAGTACGCCATATCGCCGCCTGTCGCTGGCAGATCGCCAAAGAAGGCCTGGGGATCATCCATACCTTCGATAGCATGAAAGATGAGTCCAAAAAGCATGTTATTATTAACGAATTCTTCGACCGCGGTATCTGGCGGTTAATCTGGAAAAACGCCTGTACTTTCCGTTTACGCTGGCGCCTGGGACGCCGTTATCTGCGTATTAAGCGTTATCGCCACGCGGGATAGACCAAAAACCCGCTGTTTCCGCCAAAGAGATAGCTTTACGCGGGCTAAATGCTTAGAATTTGCCCGCCAAAACAGAGAACGGATAAATAGTTTGGAATTGCTTTATACCACCCTACTTTACCTTATTCAGCCGCTGGTGTGGCTGCGGCTGCTGCTGCGCAGTCGTAAGGCTCCTGCCTATCGCAAACGCTGGGCGGAACGCTATGGCTTCTGTCAGAACAAGGTAGAGCCGGATGGCATTCTGCTGCACTCCGTTTCCGTCGGCGAGACCTTAGCCGCCATTCCGCTGGTCCGCGCCCTGCGCCACCGCTACCCTTCTCTGCCGATCACTGTCACCACCATGACGCCGACCGGCTCCGAGCGCGCCATGTCGGCGTTTGGCAAAGATGTTCATCACGTCTATCTGCCCTACGATCTGCCCGGCGCCATGAACCGCTTCCTGAACACCGTGCAGCCGAAGCTGGTGATCGTTATGGAGACCGAGCTGTGGCCGAATATGGTGGCCGCGCTGCATAAGCGTAAGATCCCGCTGGTGATCGCCAACGCGCGCCTGTCCGAACGTTCCGCCAAAGGCTATGCCAAACTGGGCGGCTTTATGCGCCGCCTGTTGAGCCGCATTACGCTTATCGCCGCGCAGAATGAAGAAGATGGTAACCGCTTCCTCTCCCTGGGGCTGAAGCGCAACCAGCTGGCGGTCACCGGCAGCCTGAAATTCGATATCTCCGTCACGCCAGAGCTGGCGGCCCGGGCGGTGACGCTGCGTCGGCAATGGGCACCACACCGCAAGGTCTGGATTGCCACCAGCACCCACGACGGTGAAGAACAAATCATCCTCCAGGCGCATAAAAAACTGCTGGAGACTTTCCCGAACCTGCTGCTGATCCTTGTTCCCCGCCATCCGGAGCGCTTCCCTGACGCCCGTGAGATGGTACAAAAGGCTGGGATGAGCTTTACTCTGCGCAGCACCGGCGAGATCCCCTCCTCCAGTACCCAGGTAGTCATTGGCGATACCATGGGCGAGCTGATGCTGCTCTACGGCATTGCCGACCTCGCCTTCGTCGGCGGCAGCCTGGTGGAGCGCGGCGGCCATAACCCGCTAGAGCCGGCGGCGCACGCCATTCCGGTGCTGATGGGCCCGCATACCTTCAACTTCAAAGATATCTGCGCCAAGCTGCAGCAGGACGATGGCCTGATCACCATTACCGATGCCGATTCGCTGGTCAGGGAGGTGTCCACGCTCCTGACCGATGAAGATTACCGTCTGTGGTATGGCCGTCACGCGGTGGAAGTGCTGCACCAGAACCAGGGCGCGCTGTCGCGTCTGCTACAGTTACTGCAACCTTACCTGCCGCAGCGGAGTCATTAATGTCGAACCGGCTTTCCGTGGTGATGATCGCTAAAAACGCCGCCGACCTGCTGCCGGATTGTCTGGGCTCCGTTAGCTGGGCGGATGAAATTATCGTCCTCGACTCCGGCAGCACCGACAACACCGTTGAGCTGGCCCGCGGCCTCGGCGCCCAGGTCTATACCCATACCGACTGGCGAGGCTATGGCATTCAGCGCCAGCGCGCGCAGGATTACGCCACCGGCGACTGGGTGTTGATGATCGATACCGATGAGCGCGTCACGCCAGAACTCAGGCAGGCTATTCTTAAGGTACTGGACGCCCCCCAGCGCGGCGCCATCTACAGCATCGCCCGCCGTAACTATTTTCTCGGACGCTTTATGCGCCACAGCGGTTGGTATCCCGATCGCGTCCTGCGCCTGTACGAACGCGCCCGTTACCGCTATAACGATAATCTGGTCCATGAATCGCTGGATAGCCTGGGCGCCGAGGTTATTCCGCTGACCGGCGATCTCCTGCACCTGACCTGCCGCGACTTCGCTGGCTTCCAGCAAAAACAGCTGGCGTATGCCGCCGCGTGGGCGCTTGAGCGTCACCAGAAGGGCAAGAAGACCTCGATGGCAGGGATTTTCAGCCATACGCTGGGCGCGTTCCTCAAGACGTTGCTATTGCGCGGTGGGGTGCTGGACGGTAAACAGGGATGGTTACTGGCGATGGTCAACGCGCAGTATACGTTTACGAAATATACCGAGCTGTGGGCGCTGAGCCACGGCTACTCGGAGAAAGAGTCATCATGAGCACAAAAGCGATCTATCCGGGTACCTTCGACCCCATCACCAACGGTCATATCGATATTGTCACCCGCGCGGCAAGTATGTTCGATAAAGTGGTGCTGGCTATCGCCGCCAGCCCGAGTAAAAAGCCGTTGTTCAGCCTTGATGAGCGCATTGCGCTGGCAGAGCAGGCGACGGCCCACCTGGTGAACGTGGAGGTTATCGGCTTCAGTGATTTGATGGCCAATTTCGCGCGCGCGCAGCAGGCCAATATCCTGATCCGCGGCCTGCGGGCGGTGGCGGATTTCGAGTATGAGATGCAGCTGGCTCATATGAACCGCCACCTGATGCCCACCCTTGAGAGCGTGTTTCTGATGCCGTGCAAAGAGTGGTCGTTTATCTCTTCCTCACTGGTGAAGGAAGTGGCGCGCCACCAGGGCGACGTTTCTCACTTTCTGCCAGCTAATGTGCATCAGGCGCTGTTGAATAAGTTGAAGTAACGCATCTGCCGGGACATGAGCCATATTGGCTGGCGCAGCACTGCGCCGCTGGGTCATTCACACCGGCTCTGTCCCGGTCTTTGTGCCAGATGGCGCTACGCTGACCTGGACTACAAACGCCCCCGGCCCATCAGATGCGCACCCGCAGGCCCGCTGACCTGGCCGACAAACATTCCTGTTCCTGAGAACTACTTCTGGCACTGACGGCAATAAAAGGTCGCCCGCTGGGCATGTTTGGTCCCGACGACCGGCGTGCCGCAGATCCGGCAGGGTTCGCCCTTGCGGCCATAGACCTGTAGCTCCTGGGCGAAGTAGCCCGGCTTGCCATCGCTTTGCAGGAAATCCTTTAACGTGGTGCCGCCCTGCTCTATCGAACGCAGCAGGACCAGCTTAATCACCTTCACCAGCTGCTCACACTCTTCCCGCGACAGCGAGGACGCCAGCCGGTCAGGATGGATCCCGGCGGAGAACAGCGATTCACTGGCGTAGATATTCCCCACGCCCACCACCAGCTTGTTATCCATCAGCCAGGGTTTGATCGCGGTTTTCTTCTTCGCGCATTTTTGCTGGAGATAGTCGGCGTTGAACGCGTCGCTGAGCGGCTCCGGGCCAAGATGGGCCAGTACCGGATGGCCTTCCAGCGTTCTGGTCCACAACCAGGCGCCAAAGCGGCGTGGATCGGTGTAGCGCAACACCTTGCCGTTACTCATGACCAGGTCAACGTGATCGTGTTTTTCAGCAGGCAGCTCTTCGCTCAGGATGCGCAGGCTCCCCGACATCCCAAGATGGACGATGATCCAGCCGTCCGGCAGCTCCAGAAGCAGGTATTTGGCGCGGCGACGCACGCTGAGAACCGGAACGTCGCTCAGGCGATAAATCTCTTCGGAAACCGGCCAGCGCAGCCGTCCGTTGCGCACGACGGCGTGCAGAATGGTTGCGCCAACCAGGTGCGGCTCGATGCCGCGACGGCTGGTTTCAACCTCTGGTAATTCAGGCATGATTTTCCTCCGTTTACCCGACGTATTGTGCTTCACGGACAGGTGACTGAAAAGGGAGTATGTGAAAGCAATATGGGGGAGTTTTAAAAACAAAAAACCCCGCCGAAGCGGGGTTTTTATACAAGGAGGCTAAAATTATTTGATTTTAGCTTCTTTGTAGATAACGTGCTGACGTACAACCGGATCGTACTTTTTCAGTTCCATTTTTTCCGGTTTGGTACGTTTGTTCTTCGTGGTGGTGTAGAAGTGACCAGTACCAGCGGAAGAAACCAGCTTGATTTTCTCACGAATACCTTTAGCCATGATTTATTTCCTCTAAGTACTTAGTACTTTTCGCCACGGGCACGCAGTTCAGCCAGAACTGTATCGATGCCTTTCTTATCGATTACACGCATACCTTTAGCAGATACGCGCAGGGTGACAAAACGCTTCTCGCTCTCAACCCAGAAACGGTGAGAGTGCAGGTTCGGCAGGAAACGGCGTTTAGTCGCGTTCAGTGCGTGGGAACGGTTGTTACCGGTCACCGGACGCTTGCCAGTAACTTGGCAGACTCGGGACATGTCTATTCTCCAAAAATCAAATTAGCTCGAGCTTCGTATGGGGTATTGGCGCCTCGTCAGGCTTTACAGCCTGGTCATCGCAGTTCAATGTGAACTCTCGACTGCCAGGCCCAAATGCCAAACCCGAGATTCTCAAAGGTGGCGTAGTATACGCTGACTCGGCGATGTGCTCAAGTCCCGAACAGACAAAGATCCCGAAGGATCGCCAGTTCGGGGCTAAATCCAGCCACGTTCGGCAAAAGATACATACGCACCGCGGCCGATAACCAGATGATCAAGCACGCGTATCTCCATGAATCTACAACATTTTATCACCCTTTCGGTAATCAGTCTGTCGGCCTGACTTGGCTCCGGGCTACCGGAGGGATGATTATGCGCAAGGATCACGGCGGCGGCGTTCACTTTGATGGCTTCGCGTACAATTTCTCGCGGATGCACCTCAACGTGGCTAAGAGTACCAGAAAAAAGACGACTATGTTTCAACACCCGGTTCTGATTATCTAAAAAGATCACCATAAAGATCTCGCGCTCCTCTTCCGTCAGCTGGCTTTGTAAAAACTCGCGCGTCATCGAGGGCGTGACCAGCGCGGCCTCCTCGACCAGCTGCGAGCTAAAATAGCGTCGCGCCAGCTCGGCAATGCCCTTCAGTTGGGCATATTTCGCCAGCCCCAGTCCGTCTACAGCAATCAGTTGCGCTTTATCAGCGGAAAGCAGAGCGTAGAGTGAGCCAAAACGCTGCAGTAACGCCTGGGCATAGCTGAGCACATCCTGACGACGCGTGCCGACGCGCAGAAACAGCGCCAGCAGCTCAACATCCGTTAGCGTTTCGATGCCGTATTGCAGCATCTTCTCCCGTGGCATCAGATTTTCCATTCCGTCCATGCGCCCTCCTGGATGAATCAGCCTATCCTGGCACAGCCTGACGGCGCTGCCGACCCGCCGATTTTCACCCTGCGTAGCCGCTCGCAAAGTGAATGCCCGGCAGAGGCACGACGGCGGCAGGATTGTGATAAGATGCGCGGATTCTGGTCTACGGCAACAGGAAGACATCATGATGACTCTGGCGGGTAAAAAAATCGTCCTGGGCGTCAGCGGCGGCATCGCGGCGTATAAAACCCCGGAACTGGTGCGCCGGCTGCGTGAACGCGGCGCGGAAGTGCGTGTCGCGATGACGGAGGCGGCAAAAGCGTTCATCACCCCACTCAGCCTGCAGGCGGTATCCGGCTATCCGGTTTCCGACAGCCTGCTCGATCCGGCGGCGGAAGCGGCAATGGGCCATATTGAGCTCGGTAAATGGGCCGACCTGGTGATCCTCGCCCCAGCGACCGCCGATTTAATCGCTCGCGTGGCGGCCGGCATGGCCAACGATCTGGTGTCGACGATCTGTCTTGCCACTCCATCCCCGGTTGCCGTGGTGCCCGCCATGAACCAGCAGATGTATCGCGCGCAGGCCACCCAGCATAATCTGCAGACGCTCGCTACTCGCGGGCTGCTGCTATGGGGACCAGACAGCGGTAGCCAGGCCTGCGGCGACGTCGGCCCGGGGAGAATGCTCGATCCGCTAACTATCGTAGACATGGCCGCGCAGCATTTCGCCTCCCCTGTCAAAGATTTGCAACATCTCAACCTCATGATTACCGCGGGCCCGACCCGTGAGCCATTGGATCCGGTGCGTTATATCACCAACCACAGCTCTGGCAAGATGGGCTTCGCGATTGCCGCCGCCGCAGCGCAGCGGGGCGCGAATGTGACCTTGATCAGCGGGCCGGTATCGCTACCGACCCCGCCGTTTGTGCAGCGCATTGATGTCACTACCGCGCTGGAGATGGAAGCGGCCGTCCAGGCTGGCGCCCAGCAGCAGCACATTTTTATTGGCTGCGCCGCGGTAGCGGATTACCGCGCCGCCGTCATCGCCGAAGATAAAATAAAAAAACAAGGTGATGAATTAACAATAAAAATGGTTAAAAACCCGGATATCGTGGCCGGGGTCGCGGCGCTAAAATCACATCGCCCCTACGTCGTTGGGTTTGCCGCCGAAACGAATAATGTGGAAGAATATGCGCGGCAAAAACGTGCCCGCAAGAACCTCGACCTGATTTGCGCCAACGATGTTTCCCAGCCTAATCAGGGCTTTAACAGCGACAGCAACGCACTACACCTTTTTTGGCAGGATGGGGAAAAGCGCTTACCACTTGAGCGCAAGGAACTCCTGGGCCAATTATTACTCGACGAGATCGTGACCCGTTATGATGAAAAAAATCGACGTTAAGATTCTGGACCCGCGTGTCGGCCAGCAATTTCCGCTGCCGACCTATGCCACCTCCGGCTCCGCCGGACTTGACCTGCGAGCCTGTCTCGACGACGCCGTAGAGCTGGCGCCGGGCGCAACCACGCTGTTGCCGACCGGCCTTGCGATTCATATCGCCGATCCCTCTCTGGCGGCGGTGATTCTGCCGCGCTCCGGCCTGGGTCATAAGCATGGCGTAGTCCTGGGCAACCTGGTGGGCCTTATCGACTCCGATTACCAGGGGCAGCTGATGGTGTCCGTCTGGAACCGCGGTCAGCAGAGCTTTATTATCGAGCCGGGCGAACGTATCGCACAGATGGTCTTTGTGCCGGTCGTTCTGGCGGAATTTAACCTGGTGGAATCCTTCGATGCCACCGACCGCGGCGAAGGCGGCTTCGGTCACTCAGGGCGTAAATAAGCCCAGCAACACGGAATCTGCATCCCAACGCGCATAACGCAATAACATTACCGCAAGCCCTGGTTTGCGGTCGCGTTGTGGATGTCTGCCTGACAAGTGCTTATTTTCAGGGGTATTTTAAAACATGGCAGAAAAGCAAACTGCGAAACGGAATCGTCGCGAAGAAATACTTCAATCTCTGGCGCTGATGCTGGAATCCAGCGATGGTAGTCAGCGTATTACCACCGCGAAACTGGCGGCTTCCGTCGGCGTCTCTGAAGCCGCGCTGTATCGCCATTTTCCCAGCAAAACCCGCATGTTTGACAGCCTGATCGAGTTCATTGAGGACAGTCTGATTACGCGCATCAATTTGATTTTGAAAGATGAAAAGGACACCACCGCGCGCCTGCGCCTGATCGTTCTGTTGATTCTTGGCTTTGGCGAGCGTAATCCTGGGCTGACGCGTATCCTCACCGGGCACGCGCTGATGTTCGAACAGGACCGGCTTCAGGGTCGCATCAACCAGCTTTTTGAGCGCATCGAAGCGCAGCTACGCCAGGTGATGCGCGAGAAAAAAATGCGCGAAGGCGAAGGCTACACCCTCGACGAAACCCTGCTGGCCAGCCAGCTGCTGGCTTTCTGCGAGGGCATGCTGTCGCGCTTTGTGCGCAGCGAGTTCAAATATCGTCCGACGGATGATTTCGACGCCCGCTGGCCGCTGGTTGCCGCACAGCTGCAGTAAATCCTCACATGCAGCCGCCAGGCTGCATGATTCTCCTCGCAATCTGCGTAAGTTTGTCGCAAATCCCAGGGCCATTGGTTGAATTGCCCAATGCGCGTTTCCGCTTTCCTTTCCTACTATCCAGCTTGCTGAACATTTCACCCTCCCCCAACACCACCCGACAAGGAGAGATTTGATGGCGACGTCACGGCGGGATTTACTGAAGATAGGCGGGTTGGCAACCGCATCGCTACTGGTCAGTCAAAAAAGCTTCGCAGCATGGGCCCCCTCTGAACGCTATCCGGACCCACGCATCGTGGCCGTCGATGATAGCTTTCGTCGCTATATGCTTGCCAGCGCAAAGGTCGAACGCATCGCCAGCGGCTTCCGCTGGGCGGAAGGCCCGGTCTGGTTCGGCGACATGCGAATGCTGCTGTGGAGCGACATTCCGAATAACACCATCATGCGCTGGGATGAAGTCAGCGGAGAAACCAGCATCTTTCGCTACCCGGCCAATTATAGCAATGGTCACGCCCGCGACAGACAGGGGCGCTTAATCAGTTGCGAGCACGACACCCGCCGCATTACGCGTACCGAATACGATGGGTCTGTTACCGTACTGGCCGATAGCTACCAGGGTCATCGCCTCAATTCTCCAAACGATATCGTTGTGAAGTCAGACGGCACCATCTGGTTTACCGATCCGCCATTTGGCATCAGTGGTTTTTACGAAGGCCACAAAGCAACATCAGAATTGCCGCAAAACGTCTATTGTCTGGAGCCGGAAAGCCGCAAACTGAGCGTGGTACTGGGCGACGTAAAAGGGCCAAATGGTTTGTGTTTCTCGCCGGACGAAAAGACCTTATACGTGGTGGAAAGCCGGGCGACACCGAACCGCTTAATTCTGGCGTGGGATGTGGAAGGCAATACGCTGAAAAATAAACGGGTATATCTCGACTGTGGGAACGGTACCGCCGATGGGATCGCCTGCGACGCAGACGGCAATCTGTGGTGCGGATGGGGAAGCGGAAACGAAGAACTCGACGGCGTGCGGATCTTCAACCCTCAGGGTAAGCATATCGGCACCATTAAACTGCCAGAGCGCTGCGCGAACTTGTGCTTTGGCGGCGAACAGCGCAATCGTCTGTTTATGGCGTCCAGCACGTCAATCTATTCGCTGTACGTCAATGCGCAGGGCGCTAAGCTGATATAGCGGAAATCCGGCAGCCGAGGCTGCCGGGCGCATCATCAGACGCCGTAGGCTTCACGATAGGCGCGAACTGACGCCAGGTGTTCCGCCATCTCGGGTTTCTCTTCCAGATAAGTAATCAGCTCTTTCAGAGTGATGATTGAGATAACCTGGCAGCCGTAATCCCGCTCCACTTCCTGAATGGCGGAGATCTCGCCGCGGCCGCGTTCCTGACGATCCAGGGAGATCAGAACGCCCGCCAGCTGCGCGCCCTGGGCCTGGATAATCTCCATGGATTCGCGAATCGCCGTACCGGCGGTGATCACGTCATCCACCAGCATTACCCGGCCCTGCAGCGGGCTACCGACCAGATTGCCGCCTTCGCCATGGGTTTTTGCCTCTTTGCGGTTAAAGCAGTAAGGCAGATCGCGGTCATGATGCTCGGCTAACGCCACCGCGGTGGTGGTGGCGATTGGGATTCCTTTGTAGGCCGGGCCAAACAGCAGGTCAAACTCAATTCCGGAATCCACCAGCGCCTCGGCATAAAAACGGCCCAGCAGAGCCAGATCGCGCCCGGTGTTAAACAGGCCGGCGTTGAAGAAATAGGGGCTCTTGCGCCCGGATTTCAGCGTGAATTCGCCAAACTTAAGAACCTGCTTGCTAAGCGCAAACTCAATAAACTGGCGCTGATACGGCTTCATGGATTCGCTCCTTTGGTACTTTTCATCATTGTCAGACTGCGCGCTCCCCTTCGCAGGTGTGATGAAGGATAAAGCGCAAAAAAAAGGCGACTTCTCAGTCGCCTTAATCATTAATTTTCTAACGCCGCCTTCTGCGTCGTGATAATGGACTCGATCCCCCCTCGGGCTAACGCCAGGAGAGTGAGGAGTTCTTCATGGGTAAACGGCTCACCTTCCGCAGTGCCCTGCACCTCAATAATACGGCCATCTTCGGTCATCACCACGTTCATGTCGGTCTCCGCGGCGGAGTCTTCGATGTACTCCAGATCGCAGATGGCTTCGCCATTTACGATACCGACGGAGACCGCGGCCACCATCCCTTTCATCGGATTGGTTTTCAGCTTGCCGGCGGCGACCAGCTTATTCAGCGCATCGGCCAGCGCCACGCAGGCACCGGTAATGGAGGCAGTGCGGGTGCCGCCGTCGGCCTGCAGTACATCGCAGTCGAGAGTAATCGTGAATTCGCCCAGCGCTTTCAGGTCAACCGCTGCGCGCAGCGCACGGGCAATCAGGCGCTGAATTTCCATCGTCCGGCCGCCCTGCTTGCCTTTTGCCGCTTCACGCGCGTTACGCGTGTGCGTAGAACGCGGCAGCATGCCGTATTCAGCGGTGATCCAGCCCTGGCCCTGGCCTTTCAGGAAACGCGGAACGCCTTCGTCAATAGAGGCAGTGCACAGCACTTTGGTATCACCGAATTCGACCAGCACGGAGCCTTCAGCGTGTTTTGTGTAATTACGGGTCAGGGTGACGGGACGCACCTGATTAGCGCTACGGCCTGCTGGACGCATGATAGAAATCTCCGGCTTGAAACGAATGTGAGGGCGCATTATACGAATTTCATGGCAAAAAGCCTATGCCCACTCCAGCCGGACGCGCCGATAATGTCAGTCCAGCGTTTTACGATAAGATTTCAACCCCACGCCAATGACAATCACCGCCAGGCCTATCAGCGGCAAGAGGTCAGGCAACAATGCCGTTGCTGAATAGCCTTTCAGCATAATGCCCTTAACCAGGCGGATGAAGTAGGTCAGCGGTAAACAGGAGCCAATGGCTTTCGCCCAGTCAGGCATACTAATAAAGGGGCTAATAAAGCCGGACAGCATAATGGAAGGGATAAAGTAAAAAGAGGACATTTGCAGCGCCTGCAGCTGGTTTTGTGCTAAGCCAGAAATACCGATACCAATTGACAGACAAAGAAAGACATAAATTAACAGCACAAAAAATAGTAGGAAGACGCTACCGTGAAGGGGGATATCGAACAACAAAACGGCGGCAATCAGGATTAACGTCGCCTGAAACAGACCAATGATAACAAAAGGCGTTATTTTCCCAATAATGACCTCAAGCCCGGACAACGGAGAGACCAGTAAATTTTCTAACGCCCCGTTTTCTCGCTCGCGGGTAATTGACAGGGCGGTCATCAAGATTAACGTTGTACTGAGTATCGACCCCATAATACCGGGAATAGTATTAAACTGGGTTATCCCCTCAGGGTTAAACATGCGATGAATGATAAGCTCGAAATCATCCTCTTTTTGCACCACACGCATGTCGCCCGGCAAATCGTGCTGAAACATCGACTTCGCCACCTGCACAAGGGCACTGAGCGCATTCCCCGTGGTGATCGGATCGATGGCATCCCCCTGAATTAATAGTTGTGGCTTTTCTCCACGCAGTAACTTGCGCGTAAACCCCTCAGGGATCGTCACGATAAAAGTGACATCCCCCCGCACAAAGGCTTTCTGCGCCGCCTCTTCTGAATCGACAGGAATCATCGAAAAATACCCGGTATTTTGCGCTTCCGTCACAAAGATTTGACTCATGCGTTCGGTATCATAATTTAGTAAGGCGGTCGGAAGATTATGCGGATCCATATTGATGGCATAGCCAAGAATGATCAGCTGAAAAAGAGGTGTCAGGAGCACCATACTGATGCTGACTTTATCACGGCGTAGCTCGTGAATTTCCTTAATAACCACGCCAATCCACCGCGTAACGGAGAAGCTAAAATTAATTTTTTTCACAATTATTTTTCATCAAGTAGGTAAATGCATCTTCCAGATTGGTATCCACCTTACAGAACTCATAACCCTGTTGCGTAAAGGCAAAAAGCGCGGATTTTAACTTCGCTTCATCTCTGGATGTAATATAAAGCTGATTGCCAAAAATGACCGTTTGCTCAATATCCGGCAAGCGCTGTAGCTGGCTTTCAAGCAGCGTCAGACCGGCGCCGCTGGTTCGCATGGTGATCAAATTCTGGGAGGCGATAATCGACGCAATAGTGCCATTCGCCAGCAGCCGACCATAAGAGAGATAGGCAACCTTATGGCAGCGCTCAGCCTCATCCATATAATGCGTGCTCACCAGTATCGAGATCCCCCGGTCAGAAAGCTGGTGCAGCATTTGCCAGAACTCTCGCCGCGCCTTGGGATCCACGCCAGCAGTCGGCTCATCCAGAAATAGCAAAACAGGTTCATGCAACATACAGGCGGCGAGGGCCATTCTTTGCTTCCAGCCCCCAGAAAGCTCCTTAGCCAGCTGGTGCTGTCGGGCAGTGAGGCCTAACTCAGAAAGCGCACGTTCAACCCGATCTCTACGCTGATCGAGGCTATATAACCGCGCAATAAAAAGTAAGTTTTCCCGAATAGTTAAATTTCCCCACATTGAGAAATACTGGGTCATGTAGCCTATCTTTTTTTTTATTTTTTCCCGCTGCGTAAAGATATCCATACCCAGACAAGTACCTTCACCGGAATCCGGCGTAATCAAACCACACATCATTCGAATCGATGTCGTTTTTCCGCTACCGTTCGGACCGAGAAAACCATAGATCTCGCCTTTTGCCACCTGTAAAGAGAAATCCTTTACGACGTGATGCTCGCCAAAATGTTTATTGAGATTTTTTACATCAATACAAAGATTATTCATCGCCAATAATCTCCACATCAAACGGTTGGCCGATTTTCATCCGCCCTGCCTGCTGCAGCGCAGGGATAGCCTCCGCCATAAAAATGAGCTTCTCACGACGTTTCGTACTATAAATAACTGGAGGCGTAAACTCGGCCTCAGGGCTGATATAGTTAATAACGCCAGCAATGGGCTCAGCGCAACCATCGCATATAAGTTTTACCTTAGATCCGATTTTAAATTTACCGAGCTTCGCTTCGGGTATAAAGAAGCGTACTTTTATATTCTCAGGAGGTAACAGACTGATTATTGGTTTACCAGCAGAAGGGCGCTCCCCGGCACGATAAATAATATCGAAGACTTTAGCATTGACCGGAGAAACAATCGTCGTTTGCTGGACATCCCACAGCGCCTTATCCCGTTCGAGTTTTGCCGCGGCCACCATTGAGCGCTGCTTGCTAATCTCATCCTGCCGGGCAGGGAGTTTCCGTGCTTTGAGTTGATTAATTAACTCTTCAACCTGTGCGCCTTTTTGAGTTAATTCATCCCGGATATCCTCCCATTCCGCAAGCGATATGGCATGATTGGCGTAAAGATTACGATATCGCCCAAGCTGCCGCTTTACCTGGGATTCTGCCGATTGTGCTTTTTTAATCTGCGAACGTATAATATCCAGCTCTTCAGGCCGTTCTCCAGATTCCAGATTTCGTAATAGAGCGCTCTCTGCTGATAGTTTTTCCTCAGCGCGCAGGAAAATATTTTGCGCATCGAAGGACTCAATCTTCACTAACTCCTGTCCTGCGGCGACGTTATCTCCTTTATTGATCAAGATCCGTTCTATTTTTTCATTACCAGAATATGAAAGGTATACAAATTCTCCATGTGAATAACCGGATAACATGTTATCTGGTTTGTTATCACACCCGGTGAGTATCAGCACCGATATCAGTATAATAAATACATTTATTGGCTTTCGCATTAAAACGCATCCATACGCATATCATTTCCCTTATCACTACGGTCTGGATTGAGGCACGCTCGCTCCAGGACCGGACAATCATCGTCAGTTTAATCTCTTAAATAATGCTTAACGTAGCTTTCATTCAATTTATCTATAGAGCTCAGATTTAACCCAGCTATCGAATTAAAAGAATCATCTTTTGTGAATGCAAGAATCGACGATCCGCCCGGGGAGAACCATTTAGCACTCTGTTTAAAAGGCCAGGGAAGTTCATAACCTTCTTCTCTCAGCAGGTGATTAAGCATGCTCCAGTCTGCTCTAAAATCTTCGCCACAAAATGGAGTATCATCCTGTACATTTTCGGCAGTGAACAATGCTATCGGCGTACAAAAATCAGCTGTCGAGGAAAAGTATATATTATAGAAACTGATGATGAGTTTCTGTACTTTTTCAGGAAAAGTTCCAGGAATGGTCAGCACACCCAGCAAGTATTTATAGTCCGGATATCTTTTTATAAAGTCAAATATCCCTTGCCATAAATAATCAAGCACCTTACTTTTTTGATAAGGTTTCTGAATAAAGCCGCGGCCAATTTCCACACACTTCTCTAAACAGGAATAGGCATTATCATGGTATTTAAACAAGCTGTTGCTATAGAGGCCTGTTACACCATGTTGGGCCAGCTGCTCGCCAACGGGCATAACACGATATGCTCCCAGGATTTCCACATCAGAAGGATCCCACAAAATGATATGATAATAACTTTCATCAAAAACATCGTTATCTCGGTCGTTACCAGTTCCGGCACCAATATCGCGATAACAGCGTTCGCGTAAGCGCCCTAACTCATCAATAATAGGTGAGGTTCGGTTAGTATTACAGCGATATATCACTAGTTTTCTACCGTCTTCAAACTGCCTTAATATTTCGCACTCCTCTATTGCGCTAATTAGCTCCTTTTTACCTGGTTCTAATTCTTGCGGCGCAATCGTATCTAACAGAGCCGGGCCATTCTTCGCTATACTCTGGAGGTGCGTCAAACATACATTTGCCGCGGCAGAAAGATCTTTATTGTATTCTTTAAACGAGGATAAGGCTATTTGCTGTCCTATATTGATTTTCATGGTCTTGCCATGATGGCGGAGAGCTTCACGAATAACCATCATGTTCGACAGTTGCCGCCAGAATGTTGCAGTAAGATAATAAATCTTACTGTTTGCTCCCGTAATATGAATTGGTACCAATGCTGCATTATTTCTCATAGCAAGCTGTAAAAAACCGGGGTTCCACTTATGCTCCTGTAACCCGGAAAGAGACCAGTTAGCTAGCTTACCCGCAGGACATATAATCAATACGCCTCCTTTTCGCAGGTGATCGTTCATCTCGCGGAATTTTTTATGGCTCATCTTACCGGCCATATTCTCAATTCCAATGGTAAGTTCCGATACCTGGGGGAATATAATTGGCAAAACGTGATTAGCTATTATTTTTATATCACTCCTGACTCGGGAGACCGTATGTATTAAGCTAAGTCCATCGATAACCGTCGGATGATTTGAAATAACAACCGTAGCCCCATGCTCAGGTATGTTGTTAAGTTGGTGGTGTTCGCTTTCACATTTCAACTCAAGGAGTTCAACAACTGCATTAACCCACTCGACCCCATTTTTATTAACGAGTCGCTCGTTATATATTAAGCGAGAAAATACCTTATTGCCAAATGCCGTCCTGAACAGCCATTTTTTCCAAAAAGGTATGGTTGTATTTGGAAAAAATTCCCTTACGACTCTGTCAAAGATAGCGTCCATATTAAAATCCTTTTTATAGAACTCATCTTAAACGACTATACTAGCGTTCTTTCAGTCGGACAATACCGCATAAAACTTAAAAAGGCCAAAACAAAACAATTAGATATAATTAATACAACAGTATTCTCACCATAAATACAATCACCAAAGTTTTAATAAATTTATAGTAATCAATGCAAAAAAAACATACCTAATGCTTAAAGGTAATACCCTATCTCATTTCTGGTGGTTATACTTCCTAAAACTCACAGAATAGCTTTTCTGGCGGTATATGAATTTATACAAAGGCATCCGAATTCCATGCCCGCATCTAATATCAGAAAATATTAACTACGGATTCCCATAATATATAACCCCACCTACAGCCCCTGGCGAAAATAACTTTGCGGCGATATCCCTTAAAACAATCGTCCTTGAAGTATTTCATCACTATTCCTGTTAAGTCACCGCCCGCACGGCTATAATCCTTGCATTCATTATTACGAAAACAGGAACGCCTATGATCCGCAGTATGACCGCCTATGCCCGCCGTGAAATCAAGGGTGACTGGGGTAGCGCCGCATGGGAGCTGCGCTCGGTAAACCAGCGCTATCTGGAAACGTACTTCCGCCTGCCGGAGCAGTTCCGTAGTCTGGAGCCCGTGGTACGCGAGCGCATTCGCGCCCGCCTGACTCGCGGTAAAGTCGAATGCACCTTGCGTTTTGAACAAGATCCCAGCGCTCAGGGTGAACTCATCCTCAACGAAAAGCTGGCTAAACAGCTGGTAAACGCTGCCAACTGGGTGAAAATGCAGAGCGATGAAGGGGAAATCAACCCGGTTGATATCCTGCGCTGGCCGGGCGTGATGGCCGCCAAAGAGCAGGATCTCGACGCCATCGCCGCCGACATTCTGGCCGCTCTTGACGGCGCGCTGGACGACTTCATCGTCGCCCGCGAAACGGAAGGCCAGGCCCTGAAAGCGCTTATCGAGCAGCGGCTTGAAGGCGTGAGCGGCGAAGTGGCGAAAGTTCGCGCTCATATGCCGGAAATTCTCCAGTGGCAGCGCGAGCGCCTGGTCGCCAAGCTGGAAGATGCGGAAGTACAGCTGGAAAATAACCGCCTTGAGCAAGAGCTGGTGCTGATGGCGCAGCGTATCGACGTTGCCGAAGAACTGGACCGTCTCGAAGCGCACGTTAAAGAGACCTATAACATTCTGAAGAAGAAAGAAGCTGTGGGTCGCCGTCTCGACTTTATGATGCAGGAGTTCAACCGTGAATCGAACACCCTGGCGTCAAAATCGATTAACGCCGAGGTGACCAACTCCGCGATTGAGCTGAAGGTACTCATCGAGCAAATGCGCGAGCAAATCCAGAATATCGAGTAACGCTTTCTCGTTTGTTAATGTATTTCGGTATCTAGGGCCATGATAAATCATGGCCTTTTTATTTATCTCTCTCACGGGCGAATGATAAGAATCTACTTATAAAAAATAGTCGTCCAGTTTTCGGTTGTGGCAAATAAGCACAACGCGGCACAGTCAGGAAAACACTACCGCGAGAGAAAAGAATGGACTTTAATGCACTTCACCAGCAAAACCAACCTTTGTTGCTTGCCAATGTCTGGGATGCCAGCAGCGCTCAGGCTGCTCAGCAGGCTGGTTATCAGGCGCTGGGATCCTCCAGCGCTGCTATCGCCGCAATGTTAGGGTATGAAGATGGCGAAGAGATGAGTTTTGACGAGCTGTTTTATGTCGTCTCACGCATCAAAACCGTTAGCGAACTGCCGTTAAGCGTCGATTTAGAGGCGGGCTACGGCGCGACAACCAGCCACATCATTGACAATATCCGGCGTCTAGCGCATCTCGGCGTGAGTGGAATAAATCTCGAGGATAGTCATGTGGTGGATGGTACGCGTCGTCTTGACGATGCGGAGCGCTTTGCCGTCAAACTGCAGGAAATAACCCGCGCCTGTTCCGGTCTGTTTGTTAATGTCCGCACCGATACCTTTCTTCTCAACGTACAAGATGCGCTGGTTCAGACGCTCTATCGCGGTCAACTCTACGCCAAACACGGCGCATGCGGTTTTTTTGTGCCTTGCGTCACCCGCGCGGAGGATATTATCGCCATCGTTCACCACGTGCCTTTACCCTTAAACGTAATGTGTATGCCTGAGCTGGCTGACTTCAGCACCTTATCGACACTGGGCGTAAAACGAATTTCGATGGGCAATTTTATTTATGCTGCGACGCAGGCCAGACTGAAAGACTTATTATGTCAGGTGCAAACCCAACACTCTTTCTCAGGTGTTTTTTGACCATGAAAATTACCGACAGCATGCAGTGCGATATCTGGTATCAGGCGCTGCTTGAACGCGCGGTGGAATTCACCGGCGTTTTTTTCGTCGGCGTGAAAACTACCGGCGTATTTTGTATCTCGGTCTGTCGGGCGCGAAAACCCCGGCGGGAAAACGTCGAATTTTATAATGACTTTAAATCCGCGCTGGATGCCGGCTTCCGGCCATGCAAAGTCTGTCGCCCGACGGAGAATGCCCGGACGGCCCCCGCCTTTGTTGAACAAGCGCTCCGCCTGCTGCGAGAAGCTCCAAAGGTCCGCCTCAGCGATAGCGAGCTACGTCAGCACGATATTAGCCCGGAACGCGTTCGCCGCTGGTTCCTGCAAAACCACGGGATCACCTTTCAGGCTTTTCAACGGATGCAGCGTTTGAATATGGCGCTTCAGGAATTAAAAGCAGGCCGCTCAACTACCGATGTCGCTTTCGATAGCGGTTACGAGTCCTTAAGCGGCTTCGGCTATACCTGCAAAAAATTGACCGGTTTCGCACCCAGCGCACAACGCCAGGTTGTTTTAATTCATCGTTTTACCACCCCGTTAGGGCCAATGTTTGTTTGTGCAACGCAACGGGGAATTTGTCTGCTGGAGTTTGTCGACAGACGAGCGCTGGAGTCAGAATTCAGCGACCTGCAGCGGCGGTTCAACGCCAGCATCATCGCAGGTGAAAATGCCCACACCAGGCAGGCGCAACAGGAAATAACGGAGTATTTCGCCGGACAGCGTCAATCGTTCGAGGTGGCGCTTGATACCCCAGGCAGCGAGTTCCAGCGAGCGGTCTGGCGCCGTTTACAGCACGTTAGCTTCGGTGAGACGACGCATTATCAATCGATTGCGATGGAGATAGGTAAACCAACGGCCACGCGCGCGGTGGCTGCTGCAAACGGCGCTAACCGCGTCGCGATTATCATCCCGTGCCATCGAATTATCGGCAAAGATGGTTCGATGACCGGTTACGGCGGCGGCATTGCACGAAAAATATGGCTTATTAACCATGAGGCAACCATCAGGGAAAAACGCGGCTGATTTTACTTTCAGGATCAACGGGCCCCTCCCTGACTTTCACCGCGGCTCGGTAAGCCTATTTTTTATCCAGCGCCCGGCAGGTTAAAAACGCCCCTGCCGCGCACAGCAGCGCCGGAGCCAGATAGCTGTGATCCATGTGGGTAAACTCCATCACCAGCGCCACCGCGGTCAGCGGCATCTGCATGGAGGCGGCGAGAAACGCGGCCGCCCCCACCACAGCGAAGCTGCTTTTATCACCGCCAGGGAAGCCGAGCTGCCAGAGCGCGCAGAGCAGCAGGCTGACCAATCCGCCCACCGCCAGCCCTGGGGTTAACAATCCACCCTCCGCGCCGCCGCGCAGCACCGCCAGAATCACCACCATCTTCAATACTAACAGGACAGCGACCATGGAGAGAGGCAGCCCGTCGCTGAGCGCCAACTGCATTGGACCCTTGCCATTGCCCGGAAGCTCGGGGAAATAAAGACTCAGGATGGCAAGAAGAGAAAACCCCAGCAGACAGAACACCGGCATCTGCCAGTTACTTCGCGCGCGTGAACGCGCCGCGCTGGTCGCTTTGCGAAAGAGCCAGGCGCCGGTGCCAAGAATCGGGCCCGCCAGAATCGCCCACCAGAGAAAGGAATGCGGAAGCGCGCTGGAAACAAAATGGTATTGCGATTCATCCCCTAACCCCAGGGTGGCCGTCCAGGCGGCAATCGCCGAGGTCATTATCGCCGCCAGCGTTTTTTCCCAGCTAAACGACAGCAGCATGACCTCAAGGCTGAACAACGCCCCGGCCAGCGGGACGTTATAGACCGCCGCCAGACCCGCGCCCGCCCCACAGGCAATCAGCGTGCGGGTTTCATCTTCCAGCAGGCGCAGCTTACGCGCCACCATCCCCGCCCCCAGCGCGCCCATTTCCCGGGGCGCCACTTCGCGGCCAAGCGGGGAGCCCAGCGCTACGGTGACGATCTGCAGCAGCGCGTGGATCGTCGTGGTGCCCGCGGGCATGGGTGCGCAGGGGTTGGCCACCGCCGCCGCAATGGAAACCCGCCTCTGCCCATAGCGACCAAGCAGCCACCAGCCAAATCCGGCGACGGCGCCGCCGGCCACGATTGCCACGATGCGGCGTGGCCAGGACGACTCCGTGACGCCCTGTAAAAATGACACCGAACCGACGATCTGCCCGTAACTGTAACCAAAAGCCAGGTGCTGAATCGCGTGTAAAATTAGTGCCAAAACCATGCCGGACAGACCGGCCAGAATCCCGGTTAATACCACGGCTATCAGGCGGATCAGATGATTTTTATTCCCGGCGGCGACGCTCATTTTCTCAGGCCTTGAAAAGGAAAAATAAAAGAATAAAGGACGAGACTTAAACATTGCGTAATCATAGTGTTTTCGATAGTGATACCCATCGCTTCACTTAGCATTACTTTTTCTAATCAATAAAAATCCCTAAAAAATCAATAAACCTTTAAATCAAGCCATCACAGATACTATTTCCATTAATTTTTCCTGGCGTAAATGATTCGCTTTAGAAAATCTCAATCGTGATCCTGCGCACAAATCGTTAACCTGCCCGCCATTACCTGGGGGGATCTATGCTGCTTCATGTTCTGTATTTAATCGGTATCACCGCGGAAGCCATGACCGGCGCACTGGCTGCCGGGCGCCGGCGGATGGATACGTTTGGCGTCATCATTATCGCCACTGCGACCGCGCTGGGCGGGGGTTCCGTTCGCGATATCCTGCTGGGGCACTATCCTCTTGGTTGGGTGAAGCATCCCGAATATGTCATCATTGTCGCCGTCGCCGCCGTCCTCACGACCATTGCCGCTCCGGTGATGCCGCACCTTCGTCGGCTGTTTCTGGTGCTGGACGCGCTGGGGCTGATCGTGTTTTCCATCATCGGCGCGCAGATCGCCCTGGACATGGGCGAAGGCCCGGTTATCGCCTCTATTGCCGCCGTGATCACCGGTGTCTTCGGCGGCGTACTGCGCGATATGTTCTGCAAACGCATTCCGCTGGTCTTCCAGAAAGAGCTGTATGCCGGGATCTCCTTTGCCGCAGCCGTACTCTATATTGCTCTGCAACATTACGTCAGCAGCCACGATGTGGTGGTGCTGGCTACACTGCTGTTCGGCTTTACCGCCCGCATGCTGGCGCTACGCTGGAAACTGGGGCTACCGGTCTTCCACTACACCCATGACGCCCACTAACCGCCTTAAAATCCCGGGATGCGCTGCCCGCTAAGCCATTGCGCCAGCTCCACCACGTCCGGATGGTGCAGGAAAGCCACCAGCTGGCGGGCTCTGATCTCCCCCACGCCCGGCAGCGTGCGCCATTGCGCTTCACTTTTTGCCGCCAGCAGATGCCAGTTCTCGCTTTCGAGCTGCGCCAGCGCCCCCTGCGGCACCGGGATCCCCATCGCCAGCACCCAGCGGATAAAAGGTCGTTTGCGAACAAGATCAAACTGATGCCAGAGGTGCTGCCCGCGGGCGGCGGAAATCCCTGGCACCGCCTGCAGCTGCTCAACGGTAAGCGCCAGCCAGGAAAAGATATGCGTCATCGGGTTTTGCTGCTGAATGACGCGCCATAAATTTTCCCCCACGCCATCGACATTCAGGGCGGACTTTGATGACAACCAGATCAGCCTGGAAAGAAACTGTTCGCTGCACTCAGGGGTGGCGAAATAGCAGGTTAGCGCATTAAATTTCGCCGGCGGCGGCGTCGGTTTATGGCGCTCGGCCGTCCGCCAGACGACGGCGTCGACCCGAGGAATACCCTGCCCTGCCAGACTGATCTGCAGCTGATCGCCAACCCCAATATCCAGCATCTGCCAGCGGGACACAGAGCCAACGTTAACCCGCTGCACGCGTTTATCATCCAGCCGCTGGGGCTCAAGCTCGGCCACCACGTTGAGTCTGCCGCTGCGGCCGATACTGAAACGGATCGCCCGTACCTGCATCACCCGCGATGCCGGAGGATATTTCCAGGCAGCCAGCCACTCGCCCTTTCCGGGCGACCAGACTCGCCCCGGCGGCTCGCGTCCTTCGCGCACAATCACACCGTCGCTGACGAAGGGCAGCGGCGAGCGATACCAGCGCTGGCGCCACTGCGCCACCTGCTCGATGCGCGACACCGGATGGGTATATTGTCCGCTGTACTTAAACCCCGCCTGCGCCAGCAGCTTCTGACGACGGCGCATATCCGACGGGCCGTCTGGCCAGGCCCAGATAAAGACGTCCAGTTGGCTGAGCGCCGCCGCCGCGTCGGCTCGCATCATCAACCCGGCGACTTTCGCCCGCGCATTCATCCCCCCGGCCTGCTGCTGGACATGGCCGTCCCGGCGTAGAAACAGTTCCCCCTGCAGTACGCTGTCGGCCAGTTCACCGGTCATCACTTTCTCCAGCGCCGGGATCTGCCGCGCTCGGGCGGTCCATGCCTCACCGCGTAAACCATCGCCGCGGCTAATGGCCTGAACCAGACGCCCCTGGCGATAAACGAGAGTCACCGCCACGCCGTCCACTTTAGGCTGTATCCACAGGTCGGATTTATTTTTCATCCAGCGGGCAACGCTGTCCTCATCCGCCAGCTTGCGCACGCCGGTATGGGCCACCGGATGACGCGCATCGCCGGTGGGCGGAGGCAGATCGTCATCCTCAGGCGTCGCGCCCGGAAAGCATTGTCGCCACTGCGCCAGGCGCAGGGTGAGCTGGTCGTAAACGTCATCGCTCACTCCGCTGGCGCCCTGCCGCCAGTAAGCCTCTTTCCAGGCGACAATTTGCTGATGAAGGCGTGATGTCTCCTGCCTTCCTCTGGCCGGGGGCCAGTCCGGACACGTCGCCAGCGCGCTGGCAGAGAACATCCCTAACGCCAGCCACCACCCTCCTTTACGCATTGCAGTCCCCTCCTCCATCACCTGGCGGAGAGTCTGCTGCAGAATGCCGCGAGCCGCGACGGAAGCTTTTTCGCCTTGCGAAGCGCCTTCCAGGATTTACGCCTCATTGCAGCAACGGCTGGCGAATTCAGGAAAACGGCAGGCAAAATGAAAGAAACAGCGGCAAAAAGTGTGACAATGACTGCGTCACGCCGCGGCGACGTGTATAATAGGCTCGTATGTAGGACCTCTTTCGATAACCACATACAAAAGACACTCATGGCTCAAGGCACGCTTTATATTGTTTCCGCCCCTAGCGGCGCGGGTAAATCCAGCCTGATTCAGGCTTTATTAAAAACCCAACCGTTGTATGACACCCAGGTATCGGTCTCCCATACCACGCGGGCGCCGCGTCCGGGTGAAGTGCACGGCGAACACTATTTCTTCGTGAATCACGACGAATTCCGCTCGATGATTGGCGAAAACGCGTTTCTGGAACATGCAGAGGTCTTTGGCAACTATTACGGCACGTCGCGTAAAGCGATCGAGCAGGTGCTGGCGACCGGCGTCGATGTCTTCCTCGATATCGACTGGCAAGGCGCGCAGCAGATCCGTAAAAGCATGCCCGGCGCGCGCAGTATTTTTATTCTGCCGCCGTCAAAAGATGAACTGGACCGTCGCCTGCGCGGCCGCGGCCAGGACAGCGAAGAGGTGATCGCGAAACGGATGGCCCAGGCCGTTGCGGAAATGAGCCATTACGCGGAATATGATTACCTGATTGTGAACGATGATTTTGACACCGCCCTGAGCGACCTGAAAAATATCATCCGCGCTGAACGTCTGCGCATGAGCCGCCAAAAGCAGCGACATGGCGCTTTAATCACCAAACTATTGGCAGACTGAACCCACATTCAGTATCATGCCCAGTCATTTCTTCACCTGTGGAGCATTTTAAGTATGGCACGCGTAACTGTTCAGGACGCTGTAGAGAAAATTGGTAACCGTTTTGACCTGGTACTGGTCGCCGCGCGTCGCGCTCGTCAGATGCAGGTTGGCGGAAAGGATCCGCTGGTACCGGAAGAAAACGATAAAACCACCGTTATCGCACTGCGCGAAATCGAAGAAGGTCTGATCAACAACCAGATCCTCGACGTACGTGAGCGCCAGGAACAGCAAGAGCAGGAAGCCGCTGAATTACAAGCCGTTACCGCGATTGCTGAAGGTCGTCGTTAATCACACAGCGGGTCGCCCTTGTATCTGTTTGAAAGCCTGAATCAGCTGATTCAAAACTACCTGCCGGAAGACCAGATTAAGCGTCTGCGGCAGGCGTATCTCGTTGCACGTGACGCTCACGAGGGTCAGACACGTTCAAGCGGTGAACCCTACATCACGCACCCGGTCGCGGTAGCCTGCATTCTGGCCGAGATGAAGCTCGACTATGAAACGCTGATGGCCGCGCTGCTGCATGATGTGATTGAAGATACCCCCGCCACCTATCAGGACATGGAACAGCTTTTTGGTAAAAGCGTCGCCGAGCTGGTAGAGGGGGTGTCGAAACTTGATAAGCTCAAGTTCCGCGATAAGAAAGAGGCGCAGGCCGAAAACTTTCGCAAAATGATCATGGCGATGGTGCAGGACATTCGCGTCATCCTCATCAAGCTTGCCGACCGCACCCACAACATGCGTACTCTGGGCTCGCTGCGCCCGGATAAACGCCGCCGCATCGCCCGCGAAACGCTGGAAATTTACAGCCCGCTGGCGCACCGTTTAGGTATCCATCACATCAAAACCGAGCTCGAAGAGCTGGGCTTTGAAGCACTGTACCCTAATCGCTACCGCGTCATTAAAGAGGTGGTCAAAGCCGCGCGCGGCAACCGTAAGGAGATGATTCAAAAGATCCTCTCCGAAATCGAAGGGCGTTTGCAGGAAGCGGGGATCCCCTGCCGCGTCAGCGGTCGCGAGAAGCATCTATACTCCATCTACTGTAAAATGGTGCTCAAAGAGCAACGTTTTCACTCGATCATGGATATCTACGCCTTCCGCGTTATCGTCCATGATGCCGATATCTGCTATCGCGTGCTCGGCCAGATGCACAGCCTCTACAAACCGCGTCCGGGTCGTTTTAAAGACTATATCGCCATTCCGAAAGCTAACGGCTATCAGTCTTTGCACACCTCGATGATCGGCCCCCACGGCGTCCCGGTCGAGGTACAAATTCGTACCGAAGACATGGACCAGATGGCGGAGATGGGGGTAGCGGCGCACTGGGCTTATAAAGAGCACGGCGGCGAAAGCAGCACCACCGCGCAGATCCGCGCTCAGCGTTGGATGCAAAGCCTGCTGGAGCTGCAGCAGAGCGCCGGTAGCTCGTTTGAATTTATCGAGAGCGTAAAATCCGATCTGTTCCCCGATGAGATTTACGTTTTCACCCCGGAAGGGCGCATTGTCGAACTGCCTGCCGGCGCCACGCCGGTGGACTTCGCCTACGCGGTGCATACCGATATCGGTCATGCCTGCGTCGGCGCGCGCGTCGACCGTCAGCCCTATCCGCTGTCGCAGCCGCTCTCCAGCGGTCAGACTGTCGAAATTATCACCGCGCCGGGCGCTCGCCCGAACGCCGCCTGGCTGAACTTTGTCGTCAGCTCGAAAGCGCGCGCCAAGATCCGTCAGCTGCTGAAAAACCTTAAGCGCGACGATTCGGTTAGCCTTGGCCGTCGTCTGCTCAATCACGCGCTGGGCGGAAGCCGCAAACTCGCCGAGATCCCGCCGGAGAATATCCAGCGCGAACTCGATCGCATGAAGCTGGCCTCGCTTGACGATCTGCTGGCGGAAATCGGTCTGGGCAACGCCATGAGCGTCGTGGTGGCAAAAAACCTGCAGCAGGGCGAAGCCGCTGCGGCGCCGGTGCCGGCTAACGCGTCGAACCACGGTCATCTGCCAATCAAAGGCGCCGATGGCGTGTTGATCACCTTCGCCAAGTGCTGTCGTCCAATTCCAGGTGACCCGATTATCGCCCACGTCAGCCCGGGTAAAGGGCTGGTTATCCACCATGAATCCTGTCGTAACATTCGCGGCTACCAGAAAGAGCCGGAGAAATTTATGGCGGTTGAGTGGGATAAAGAGACCGCTCAGGAGTTCATCACCGAAATCAAGGTGGACATGTTTAACCACCAGGGCGCGCTGGCTAACCTGACGGCGGCGATCAACACCGCGTCTTCCAATATCCAGAGCCTGAATACGGAAGAGAAAGATGGCCGCGTATACAGCGCCTTTATCCGCCTGACCGCGCGCGACCGCGTGCATCTGGCGAATATCATGCGCAAAATCCGCGTCATGCCGGACGTGATTAAAGTCACCCGTAACCGAAACTAGCTTTATGAACTCAAAGCGCTACGAGCGTATCTGCGAGATGCTCGCCAGGCGTCAGCCTGACCTGACGGTCTGCATGGAGCAGGTCCATAAGCCTCATAACGTCTCTGCGGTCATCCGGACCGCAGATGCCGTTGGCGTACACGAAGTGCATGCCGTCTGGCCGAGCAGCCGGATGCGTACCATGGCCTCCGCCGCCGCGGGCAGCAACAGCTGGGTGCAGGTTAAAACCCACCGCACTATCGCAGATGCCGTCGGCCACCTGAAAGGCCAGGGCATGCAAATTCTCGCCACTCACCTTTCCGACAAAGCCATCGATTTTCGTGAAATCGACTATACGCGTCCAACCTGCATCCTGATGGGTCAGGAAAAAACCGGCATCACCCAGGAAGCGCTGGCGCTGGCCGATCAGGACATCATTATCCCGATGATCGGCATGGTGCAGTCGCTGAACGTCTCCGTCGCCTCGGCGCTGATCCTCTACGAGGCGCAGCGCCAGCGGCAGAATGCCGGGATGTACCAACGCGCCAACAGCATGCTGCCGCCACAAGAGCAGCAGCGCCTGCTGTTCGAAGGCGGCTATCCGGTGCTGGCCCGCGTCGCCAGACAAAAAGGTCTGCCTTACCCCCACGTTAACGAGCAGGGCGAAGTGGAAGCCGATGCCGCGTGGTGGGCTACCATGCAGGCTGCGAGGTAAACCCAATGTCAGGCCACCTGTTAGATGCCGTTCCGCTCAGTTCACTCACCGGTGTGGGCGCTGCGCAGAGCAGCAAACTGGCGAAGATTGGCCTGCATACGGTACAGGATCTGCTGCTGCACCTGCCTTTACGCTACGAAGATCGCACCCATCTTTACCCGATAGCCGAGCTGCTTCCCGGAGTTTATGCCACCGTGGAAGGTGAAGTGCTCAACAGCAATATCACCTTCGGCGGCCGGCGGATGATGACCTGCCAGATCAGCGATGGCACCGGCATCCTCACCATGCGCTTTTTCAACTTCAACGCGGCGATGAAAAACAGCCTCGCGACCGGTCGTCGGGTGCTGGCCTACGGTGAAGCCAAACGCGGGAAGTACGGCGCCGAGATGATCCACCCGGAATATCGCGTCCAGGGCGATATGAGCACCCCGGAGCTGCAGGAAACGTTAACCCCAGTCTATCCGACCACCGAAGGCATCAAGCAGGCGACCCTGCGCAAGCTCACCGATCAGGCGCTTGAGCTCCTGGAAACCTGCGCGATTAGCGAACTCCTGCCGCCGGAGCTGGCGCAGGGGATGATGAGCCTGCCGGAGGCGCTGCGTACGCTGCACCGCCCGCCTCCCTCCTTGCAACTTAGCGAGCTGGAAAGCGGCAAGCACCCGGCGCAGCAGCGTCTGATTCTGGAAGAGCTGCTGGCGCATAACCTCAGCATGCTGGCGCTGCGGGCAGGCGCCCAGCGCTATCACGCCCTGCCGCTCGGCGCCAACGATACCCTGAAAAACCAACTGCTGGCCTCCCTGCCCTTTAAGCCCACCGGCGCGCAGGCGCGGGTTACCGCCGAGATTGAACACGATATGGCGCTGGACGTGCCGATGATGCGCCTGGTGCAGGGCGACGTTGGCTCCGGTAAAACGCTGGTCGCTGCCCTGGCCGCCTTGCGCGCTATCGTCCACGGCAAACAGGTGGCGCTGATGGCGCCCACCGAACTGCTTGCCGAGCAGCATGCCAATAACTTCCGCAACTGGTTCGAACCGCTGGGCATAGAAGTCGGCTGGCTGGCGGGCAAACAGAAAGGCAAAGCCCGCCAGGCGCAGCAGGAGGCTATCGCCAGCGGCGAAGTGCAGATGATTGTCGGCACCCACGCCATCTTCCAGGAGCAAGTGCAGTTTAACGGCCTGGCGCTGGTGATTATCGACGAACAGCACCGCTTCGGCGTGCATCAGCGGCTGGCGCTGTGGGAGAAAGGTCAGCAGCAGGGGTTCCACCCGCATCAGCTGATCATGACCGCCACGCCGATCCCCCGCACCCTGGCGATGACCGCCTACGCCGATCTGGACACCTCGATTATCGACGAGCTGCCGCCAGGCCGAACTCCGGTGACCACCGTCGCCATCCCCGACACCCGGCGCAGCGATATTATCGACCGCGTGCGCAACGCCTGTACCCATGAAGGTCGCCAGGCCTATTGGGTCTGTACGCTGATTGAAGAGTCCGATCTGCTGGAAGCCCAGGCGGCGGAAGCCACCTGGGAAGAGCTCAAACTGGCGCTGCCGGAGCTCAATATCGGCCTCGTCCACGGGCGGATGAAACCGGCGGAGAAGCAGGCGGTGATGCAGGCCTTCAAGCAGGGCGAGATGCATCTGCTGGTAGCCACCACGGTGATTGAAGTCGGCGTCGACGTGCCTAACTCAAGCCTGATGATTATCGAAAACCCGGAACGTCTGGGTCTGGCGCAGCTGCACCAGCTCAGAGGGCGCGTTGGTCGCGGCGCGGTCGCTTCCCACTGCGTGCTACTCTATAAATCGCCGCTCTCCAAAACGGCGCAGAAACGTCTGCAGGTCCTGCGCGACAGCAACGATGGTTTCGTCATTGCCCAGAAAGACCTCGAAATTCGCGGTCCCGGCGAGCTGCTCGGCACCCGCCAGACCGGCAACGCCGAATTTAAAGTGGCGGACTTACTGCGCGATCAGGCGATGATCCCCGATGTCCAGCGCATTGCTCGCCACATTCATGAACGCTATCCGCTGCAGGCCCAGGCGCTTATCGAGCGCTGGATGCCGGAAACCGAACGCTATTCCAACGCGTAGCGCGCTTTTGCCGCGCTGCGGGCAATTTTTCTACACAACGAGTGGATTATGAAACGAGAACTGGCCATCGAATTTTCGCGTGTCACCGAAGCCGCCGCGCTGGCGGGCTATAAATGGCTGGGCCGCGGCGATAAGAATACCGCCGACGGCGCAGCGGTTAACGCCATGCGCATTATGCTTAACCTCGTCAATATCGACGGCACCATCGTCATCGGCGAGGGCGAAATCGATGAAGCGCCGATGCTCTATATCGGCGAAAAAGTGGGTACCGGCAAGGGCGATGCGGTAGATATCGCCGTCGATCCCATCGAAGGCACCCGCATGACGGCGATGGGCCAGGCCAACGCCCTGGCGGTGATGGCGGTCGGCGATAAGGGCTGCTTCCTCAACGCGCCGGATATGTATATGGAAAAGCTGATCGTCGGCCCGGGCGCTAAAGGCGCTATCGACCTTAATCTGCCGCTGGAAGAGAACCTGCACAATATCGCCCGCGCCCTGAACAAGCCGCTGGGCGAGCTGACCGTCACCGTGCTGGCGAAACCGCGCCACGACGCGGTCATTGCCCAGCTGCAGCAGCTGGGCGTGCGCGTGTTCGCTATTCCCGATGGCGACGTCGCGGCCTCTATTCTCACCTGCATGCCGGATAGCGAAGTCGACGTACTGTACGGCATCGGCGGCGCACCGGAAGGGGTGGTTTCCGCCGCGGTGATCCGCGCCCTCGACGGGGATATGCAGGGGCGCCTGCTGGCTCGCCACCACGTGAAGGGCGATAACGAAGAGAACCGCCGCATCGGTGAAAATGAGCTGGCGCGCTGCAAAACCATGGGCATTGAAGCGGGCAAAGTGCTGCGTCTGGATGAAATGGCGCGCAGCGATAACGTCGTCTTCTCCGCCACCGGGATCACCAAAGGCGATCTGCTGGACGGCATCACCCGCAAGGGCAACATGGCCACCACCGAGACGCTGCTGATCCGCGGCAAGTCGCGCACTATCCGTCGTATCCAGTCGATTCATTACCTCGACCGTAAAGATCCGGACATTCAGCAGCACATCCTGTAATACCGCTTTTTCTCTCCCAGGCAACCGTCCGCAGGCGGTTGCCCTGTTCTTCGTTTATATTTGATCAATAGAGCTTTCTTGCGCCTTCGGGGTGGAAATCTGGCTCGTCTGGACCGAAGATAAGGCATCGCTTGGTAACAGGAGAAGACGATGGCGGACTGGGTTAGCGGCAAAGTGACAAAAGTGGAGTACTGGACGGACGCCTTGTTCAGTTTATACGTGCGGGCGCCTGTTCATCCGTTTACCGCCGGGCAATTTACCAAGCTCGGGCTGGAAATCGACGGCGAACGCGTGCAGCGCGCCTACTCCTACGTCAACGCCCCCGGCAATCCCGACCTCGAGTTCTATTTGGTCACCGTCCCGGAAGGCAAGCTGAGCCCGCGTCTGGCGGCGCTGAAGCCGGGCGATGAAGTCCTGGTGGTGAGTGAAGCGGCAGGTTTCTTCGTCCTCGAGGAGGTACCGGATTGCGATACCCTGTGGATGCTGGCGACCGGCACTGCGCTGGGGCCGTACCTGTCAATTTTGCAGGAAGGCAAGGACCTTGAGCGCTTTAATAACCTGGTGCTGGTCCACGCCGTCCGCTACGCCGCGGACCTGAGCTATCTGCCGCTAATGCGCGAACTGGAGCAGCGCTATGCCGGCAAACTCCGTATTCAGACGGTGGTCAGCCGCGAAACCGTGGAAGGCTCGCTGACCGGCCGGGTGCCGTTTCTGATTGAAACCGGCGCGCTGGAAGAGGCCGTCGGCCTGCCGATGACCACCGACACCAGCCATGTGATGCTGTGCGGCAACCCGCAAATGGTGCGCGATACCCAACAGCTGTTAAAAGAGACCCGGCAGATGACCAAACATCTGCGTCGCCGGCCGGGCCATATGACGGCGGAGCACTACTGGTAATCAGGCGTCCGCTTTCCAGCGCACGTCCTGGGTCTCCTTGCCGAACTTATTCTCGCCCTGGGTGCCGACAAACGCCCCCAGGTCGATCAGCATCATGACGATAATCAGCGTCGGCACAAAGCGCCCGACGCCCCACTGCCAGACCTGCGGCAACATCGCCCAGTTCCCCGCCAGCAGCATCCACGCCAGAACCATCAGCAGCGCCCACAGCCCGGATTTGCCGCGATCGTGCAGCCGCTTGACCACCACCGCCGCCGTCGGCCACAGCAGGCAGACGATAATAAACGCCGCCGTCTGCAGGTTGAGCAGATTGCTGCCTGCCAGGGTAAACAAGGCGCTCATGGTCACCAGCCAGATGGCAATCCAGATCCAGAAATCGCGGCGGCCAATGCGCCCTTTAATTGAGAATAACCACTGCTGTAGGGTCATGCGTTTTTCCTTATCATCATCGTCTGCGTAGTTTACCCTGGCGTCGTGACTTTTTGACAAGCGCCGCGCTTCCCGATTTAATCGTCAGCAGGCAAAAAAAGGAACGACGGGCATGAAGAAGTGGACAATTTTGTGGTTAAGTGGGCTGATGGGCCTTGCCGTCGGCCCGCACGCGTTGTCCGCAGAGAGCGAATCGACGACCGCGGCAGCGCCCTACCTGCTCGCCGGCGCGCCGAGCTTTGACCAGTCGATCAGTCAGTTCCGCGAGAAATTCAACGCCGATAACCCAAAGCTGCCTCTGAACGAATTCCGTTCCATCGCCACCAGTCGCGATCGGGCTAACCTGACCCGCGCCGCCAGCAAAATTAACGAAAATCTCTATGCCTCCACCGCGCTGGAGCGCGGCACGCTGAAGATCAAATCCATGCAGATCACCTGGCTGCCGATCCAGGGGCCGGAGCAAAAGGCGGCCAGGACCAAAGCGCTGGAGTATATGAGCGCCATGATCCGCGCCTTCGTGCCGACTTTTAGCCAGGCGCAAAGCCAGCAAAAACTGCAGAAACTGCTAGCCGCCGGCAAGGGCAAGCGCTACTTCGCCGATACCGAAGGCGCCGTGCGCTATGTGGTGGCAGATCATGGGGAAAAGGGCCTGACCTTCGCCATTGAACCGATTAAGCTGGCGCTATCTGAAACGCTGGAAGGTAACAATAAATGACAAAAAGCAAAGCCTTTCCAGTGACGAGTCTCTATACTGTTTCACAGACCATGCTGCCCTCTGGGGCGGCTATATTCCTTAATTCGCTTAAGTAGCGTGGAGAATTAAAATGCGACATCCTTTAGTGATGGGTAACTGGAAACTGAACGGCAGCCGCCACATGGTAAACGAACTGGTTGCGAACCTGCGTACCGAGCTGGCTGGCGTAAGCGGCTGTGCAGTTGCCATCGCCCCGCCGGAAATGTATCTGGACCTGGCTAAGCGCGCGGCAGAAGGCAGCCACATTCACCTGGGCGCGCAGAACGTTGACGTGAACCTGTCCGGCGCATTCACCGGTGAAACCTCCGCCGAAATGCTGAAAGATATCGGCGCGCAGTACATCATCATCGGCCACTCCGAGCGTCGTACCTACCACAAAGAATCCGACGAGCTGATCGCGAAGAAATTCGCCGTGCTGAAAGAGCAGGGTCTGACCCCGGTTCTGTGCATCGGTGAAACCGAAGCCGAAAACGAAGCGGGCAAAACGGAAGAAGTTTGCGCGCGTCAGATCGACGCCGTGCTGAAAACCCAGGGCGCTGCCGCTTTCGAAGGCGTGGTTATCGCTTACGAACCAGTATGGGCTATCGGTACCGGCAAATCAGCGACCCCGGCTCAGGCGCAGGCGGTGCACAAATTCATCCGTGACCACATTGCTAAAGCTGACGCCAAAATCGCTGAGCAAGTGATCATCCAGTACGGCGGTTCCGTTAACGCTGGCAACGCCGCAGAGCTGTTCACCCAGCCGGACATCGACGGCGCGCTGGTTGGCGGCGCCTCCCTGAAAGCTGACGCTTTCGCGGTGATCGTTAAAGCAGCAGAAGCAGCGAAAAAAGCGTAATTCGCTTTTCCCGGTGGCGACACGCGACCGGGTTGACTGACAAAACGTGGGAGCCCGGCCTAGCACAGCGCAAGCCGGGCTTTCTTTTGCCGTTACAGTTTCCCCAACAGCTGATACCAGGCGTAGTCCAGCGGCAGTAAAATCAGATAACTCACCGCCGCCAGCGCCAGACACAGTTGCATCCCCGCCCTCGCCGGGACCTTGCCTAACCCCATCGCCACCACGATCGGCGACGCCTGATAGGGCAGCAGCGGCGTGGAATAGCCCAGCACCTGAATCATAATCACGCTTAGCAGCGGAAAACCGGTGGCGTCGGCAAAGCTCTGGGCAAAGGTGGTATACAGCGCCGGCACGCCGTTGGCGGTCATAATAAAGTTCAGCGCGCTGGTTATCCCGGTCAGGGCGAGAAAGCTGGTGAAAGGATTGTCTTTATCCAGGGGCATCACCTGCAGCAGCGCATTGCCCACCGCGCCGCCAATCCCGGTTTGGGTGACGGCGATCGCTAGCCCCAGAATCCCGGCGACGTAAATGCAGGTGCGCATATTCACCCCGCTGGCAAACTCCTCGCCGTTAATAAAGCCCACCCGCGGCAGCAGCGTGATCACAGCCGCCGCCAGGCCGGTCCACGCCGGGCCGACGCCGTGCCAGCTCTCGGTCACCCATAGCGAGAGGACCACCGCCAGCAGCCACGCCAGACGTTTCTCGTCGCGGCTCATCGGCGGCAGCGGCGCCAGGTCGCGCGGTGGATGCGGCTTGCCGGGAAACAGCCAGCAAATCAGCGCCACCAGCACCGCCCCTTTCAGCCAGCCAAGCACCGGCGTATGCAGCAGTAAATAGGGAACATAATTCAGATGGATACCGTACGAGCCTTCCGCCGCGCCACTCATCACCAGATTCGGCACGTTGGCGGGCAAAATCGTCGCCGACAGCTGAAAGGTGCCGAACCCCACCGCCAGCGCCAGGCCGAACCAGCCGCGGCTACCGTCGGCAATGCCCGCGCGGCGGGCCATCGCCGCCACGATCGGCATCAGCAGCGCGATGCGCCCCATGTTGGAGGGCATCACGAACGCCAGGGCGTAGCTCAGGAGTACCACGCTGGCGACCATCCGCGGCCAGGAGTCGGTGAGCCTGGCCGACAGCGCCTGCGCCGCCCGGTCCGCCAGTCCGGTTTTACGGATGGCGATGCCGAGCACAAAGCCGCTGAACACCAGCCAGAACGCCGAAGAGGCAAAGCCGCCGAAGATCACCTCCGGCGGAGCGATTTTCGCCATCATCGCCGCTGCGAAGAACAGCAGCGCGGTGATAAATTCCGGCAGCAGCGACGTCGCCCAGAGCACGATGGTGACGCCGACAATCAATTAAGGAAGGAACAGCGGGTGGGTAAGCCAGAGCGACATGCCTGTCTCCTGTCGTTTTTTTCAGCAAGAATACGACGACAGGTAAGACAGGTAAACGCCAGAACTAGTGGTTTGCGTTAAGGATGGCGCAGCGATGATCCTGAATTTCTTCCGCTGAAGCCCGGTTCAGGGTCAGCAGGTTACGCTCCGTCGCCAGCAGCACCAGCGAGCCGTCGCTCTGTTGCGCCATTGCCAGCGCGAAGCGTCCCATATGCTGGCGCGCCTCCGGCACCTCTTCCGCCAGCATCAGGAACGGGCTACGCTGGGCCAGCTCCGCCTCCGTCACCCGGCGCGCCAGGTATTCGTGGCCCTGAAGCCCGCCCGGTAACGGCAGCCAGCGGCTGCTGATCGCTGCGGCATCCTTATCTAACTGCGCGCGCACATCGGGGCGCAGGCAGGAGATATGAATATGGAAATGGTTTTGCGTACGTCCACTGCGCGAGTTGATCGCCAGCGATACCGCGTTATCAGGAACCGGCGCGCCGTGGCGCTGGCTCATGATTTCACGCCCCTGCCAGGCCTGCCAGAAAAAGTTCGGCGTCAACGGTTCCAGCAGCAGCGGGCTTTCGGTGCCGTTGATGCGGTAGGTCGGCATCAGCAAATATTGCAGCGGGCCGTTACGGTCTTTAAACAGCACATAGCCGCCCTTGAGGTTCACTTCCGCGCACGGCGACGGGTTTTGCTGCTGTTGCTGATGGGGTACGCACTGCTGCAGGACAATCTTGCGTAATGCGTCCGGGTTGCCAGAGTGCAGCCAGTAGTAGCCGCCCGCCAGCGCCGCGAGGATCGCCACCAGCAGCGCCAGCAAAAAGTATCTTACTCTTCTCATTTTCATTCCCTGTTAAGCCTGAAGCGGAAGAGTAGCGTAATTTGATGACTAAATGAAAACAGATGGTGGACGGGGCGTTATCCCGGGTAGCGGCTGACGCCTTACCCGGGCTACGCACCGCGCAAAACTATAGCCCTGCTAAGCGTAGCGCAAGCAGGGACAAGAGAATTAACGCTGGCTAATCTGGTCGAAGGTGCCGCCGTTGGAGAAGTGCTCTTTCTGCGCTTTCGTCCAGCCGCCGAACTCCTGATCGATGGTAAACAGCTTCAGTTTCGGGAATTCGTTAGCATATTTCTTCGCCACATTCGGATCGCGCGGGCGGTAGAAGTTCTTCGCCGCAATCTCCTGGCCTTCCGGCGAGTAGAGATACTTCAGGTACGCTTCCGCCACCTGGCGCGTGCCTTTCTTATCCACCACTTTGTCGACCACCGAGACGGTCGGCTCAGCCAGAATCGACTCACTTGGGGTCACGATTTCAAACTTGTCTTTGCCCAGTTCGTTGGTCGCCAGCAGCGCTTCGTTTTCCCAGGCGATCAGCACATCGCCGATGCCGCGTTCTACGAAGGTATTGGTCGAACCGCGCGCGCCGGAGTCCAGCACTTCCACGTTTTTATACAGCGCCTTGACGAATTCCTGGGCTTTCGCCTGGTCGCCGTGATTCTGATGCAGAGCATAGCCCCAGGCTGCCAGGTAGTTCCAGCGGGCGCCGCCGGAGCTTTTCGGGTTCGGGGTAATGACCGACACACCCGGTTTGATCAGATCGTTCCAGTCATGGATCTGTTTCGGATTGCCCTTGCGGACGAGGAACACGATGGTGGAGGTATACGGCGCGGAGTTATCCGGCAGGCGTTTCAGCCAGTTTTTATCGATGCGGCCGCGTTCGGCAATAGCGTCGACATCGTAGGCCAGCGCCAGCGTGACCACATCCGCTTCAATACCGTTAATCACCGAGGTCGCCTGTTTGCCAGAGCCACCATGCGACTGGCGGATCACCACGTTGTCGCCGGTCTCCTGCTTCCAGTGTGCGCTAAACGCTTTGTTGTACTGTTCGTACAGCTCGCGCGTTGGATCATAAGATACGTTTAATAGCTGAATGTCTTTTGCCAGAACGCTGGCGGATGCCAGCAACAGAGTTAACCCTACGCCCCACTTATTCATCGCACCGCTCTCTTTATGTGTGTTGTGATGGGTTAAGCGTGCCAGAAAGCGATTCAATGATTAAAGAATAAAAAAAGATTGGCTATAACTTGCGGATATAAAGACGCGAGTAAGAATGACCCCCTCCCGGGCGGGAGAGGGCGCGAAGCGATTAGACTTCTTCCATGCGACCCAGCAGCGCCTGCAGACGTTCCTGCCAGCCCTGCTGCTGCTCTTTCAGCTGGCTGTTTTCGCGCTCCAGCTCTTCACGACCATGCTGCGCGCTCTGAACTTCCTGCACCAGGGTGTTGTTCTTTTCTTTCAGCTCTTCGATTTCCATCTGCAACAGAGTGATGGTATCAATCGCCTGCTGAACCTTAGATTCTAATTTCTCAAACACTTCTAATGACATCGTCATACCTCTCCTGAACTTGCAAGGCGTTGATAGAAACTCGTGTTTCGTATACGCGGTCCCGCCTTAACGAAAATTAGCGCACATAGCGGTGTTATCGTCGATTGTATGAATCCCCGCCGCCCCTGTCCAGCGGCAAGCCGCGTAGATTGCGGTTTGCAACACTTTTCAGTCTTTACCTGGTGCTTTCAGCGCAGTTCGCTCGTAGTTCATGGGTCAATGTTAATTTTATGGTTAACAAAATGCGTGGTGAAACGCTCCGGCAGCGCTCTCGATGCGCGTAAATGGCGCGAAAACGCTCATTTTCTTGACGAGGCACACACATTTGAAGTTCGATATTTCTCGTTTTTGCTCGTTAACGATAAATTAACACTATGCCTACATGGCAATATGGTCGTCTGTGACCACCCTACATACAATAATCATCACCACGCTTCAGGATTCGATTATGAGCCAAACATCAACCTTAAAAGGCCAGTGCATCGCAGAGTTCCTCGGTACCGGGTTGTTGATCTTTTTCGGCGTTGGGTGCGTGGCTGCGCTCAAGGTCGCGGGAGCCAGCTTCGGACAATGGGAAATCAGCATCATCTGGGGTCTGGGCGTCGCCATGGCGATCTACCTGACCGCCGGGGTCTCCGGTGCGCACCTTAACCCAGCGGTGACTATCGCGCTGTGGCTGTTCGCCTGCTTCGAAGGCCGCAAAGTGGTTCCTTTTATTATTTCGCAATTCGCTGGCGCCTTTTGCGCTGCGGCATTAGTTTACGGGCTTTACTACAATCTTTTCCTCGATTATGAAACCACCCACCATATGATTCGCGGCAGCGTGGAAAGCCTCGATCTGGCCGGCATTTTCTCCACTTACCCGAACCCGCACATCAATTTTGTGCAGGCCTTCGCGGTAGAGATGGTGATTACCGCTATCCTGATGGGCGTCATCCTGGCGCTGACCGACGATGGCAACGGCATACCGCGCGGCCCGCTGGCCCCTCTGCTGATTGGCCTGCTGATTGCGGTGATTGGCGCCTCCATGGGACCGCTGACCGGCTTCGCCATGAACCCGGCGCGTGACATCGGCCCGAAAGCCTTCGCCTGGCTGGCGGGGTGGGGTGACGTCGCCTTCACCGGCGGCAAAGATATTCCTTATTTCCTGGTGCCGCTGTGCGCACCGGTGGTCGGCGCGGCGCTGGGCGCATTCAGCTATCGTAAGCTGATTGGCCGTCACCTGCCTTGCGACACCTGCGTGGAGGAAGAGCAACAGAGCCCCTCCTCTTCCACCGCTCAACATAAAGCTTCGCTGTAATCTGACTACGGGACACCGACTATGACCGACAAAAAATATATCGTTGCGCTTGACCAGGGCACTACCAGCTCCCGGGCCGTTGTGATGGATCATGATGCCAATATCGTCAGCGTCTCCCAGCGAGAATTTGAACAGATTTATCCTAAGCCAGGCTGGGTCGAACACGACCCGATGGAAATCTGGGCTTCCCAAAGCTCGACGCTGGTCGAAGCGCTGGCCAAAGCGGATATCAACTCCGATCAGATCGCGGCCATCGGCATCACCAATCAGCGTGAGACCGTGGTGGTGTGGGAGCGAGAGACCGGTAAACCCATCTACAACGCTATCGTCTGGCAGTGCCGCCGTACCGCGGAGATCTGCGAGCAGCTCAAGCGTGACGGGATGGAAGAGTATATCCGCAAGGCCACAGGCCTGGTGGTGGACCCGTACTTCTCCGGCACCAAGGTGAAATGGATCCTCGACCATGTCGAAGGTTCCCGTGAGCGTGCGAAGCGCGGCGAGCTGCTGTTCGGCACCGTTGATACCTGGCTTATCTGGAAGATGACCCAGGGCCGCGTGCACGTCACCGACTACACCAACGCCTCGCGTACCATGCTGTTCAACATCCACGACCTCGACTGGGACGACAAGATGCTCGACGCGCTGGACATTCCGCGCGCCATGCTGCCGGAAGTGCGCAAGTCTTCCGAAGTGTACGGCCAGACCAACATCGGTGGTAAAGGCGGGACCCGTATTCCTATCGCCGGGATCGCCGGTGACCAGCAGGCGGCCCTGTTCGGCCAGCTGTGCGTCAAAGAAGGGATGGCGAAAAACACCTACGGCACCGGCTGCTTTATGCTGATGAATACCGGCGAAAAAGCGGTCACCTCCACCCACGGTCTGCTGACCACCATCGCCTGCGGCCCGCGCGGCGAGGTGAACTACGCTCTGGAAGGGGCGGTGTTTATGGCCGGCGCGTCTATTCAGTGGCTGCGCGACGAGATGAAGCTCATCAGCGATGCCTTCGACTCCGAGTACTTCGCCACCAAAGTGAAGGATACCAACGGCGTGTACGTGGTACCCGCGTTCACCGGTCTTGGCGCACCGTACTGGGACCCGTATGCCCGCGGCGCGATTTTCGGCCTCACCCGCGGCGTGAACTCCAACCACATTATCCGTGCGACGCTGGAGTCCATCGCCTTTCAGACCCGCGACGTGCTGGAGGCGATGCAGGCTGACTCCGGCATTCGTCTGCACGCCCTGCGCGTAGACGGCGGCGCGGTGGCTAACAACTTCCTGATGCAGTTCCAGTCCGATATCCTCGGCACCCGTGTCGAGCGTCCGGAAGTACGCGAAGTGACGGCGCTGGGCGCGGCCTATCTGGCCGGTCTGGCGGTCGGTTTCTGGCAGAATCTGGATGAACTGCAGGAGAAAGCGGTGATTGAGCGCGAATTCCGCCCGGGTATTGAAACTACTGAGCGTAACTATCGTTACAGCGGCTGGAAGAAAGCGGTGAAACGCGCGTTAGCGTGGGAAGAGCACGACGAAGCGTAAGATTGTGAAGTTATTCCCGGCTTGCGGCGTAAACGCCTTAGCCGGGCTACAAAACCCCAAACAGCACGATCTTGTAGCCCGGACAGGTGCGCAGCACCGCCTCCGGGTTTTTTATCAGCCAAATATCGGCAGCAGCAGGTACAGCTTAATCACCAGCGCGTTGACGATATCGATAAAGAACGCCCCCACCATCGGCACGACCAGGAAGGCCATATGCGATGGCCCGAAACGGTCGGTAATCGCCTGCATATTGGCGATCGCCGTCGGCGTTGCCCCCAGGCCAAACCCGCAATGCCCGGCTGCCAGCACCGCGGCATCGTAGTTTTTGCCCATCATCCGATAGGTGACGAACACCGCATACAGCGCCATCGCCAGCGCCTGCACCGCCAGGATAATAATCATCGGCAGCGCCAGCGAGGCCAACTCCCACAGCTTGAGGCTCATCAGCGCCATGGCGAGGAACAGCGACAGGCTGACGTTGCCCAACACCGATACCGCGCGATCGAACACCCGATACAACCCCGCCAGCGCCAGGCTGTTGCTGAGGATCACGCCGATAAACAGCACGCAGACGAAGGTCGGCAGCTCGAAGACGCTCCCCGCCAGCAGTTGCGCAACCACCTTGCCCAGCGTCAGACAGATGGCGATCAGGGCGATACTTTCGATCAGCACCAGCGAGGTGATCACCCGCCCCACGTCCGGCTTTTCAAAGGCGGTTGGCGCCACCTGATCGTCCGGTGTCCCGTCCGGTGAGGAAGAGTGCTTCACCAGATAACGCGCCACCGGGCCGCCGATCAGGCCGCCCAGCACCAGGCCGAAAGTCGCGCAGGCCATCGCCACCTCGGTGGCGTTGGCAAAACCGTAGCGCTCAACGAACAGCTTACTCCACGCCGCCCCGGTGCCGTGGCCGCCGGATAAGGTAATCGACCCGGCCAGCAGACCCATTAGCGGATCCAGCCCCAGCAGCGTCGCCATGCCGATACCGAGGGCGTTCTGCAGCAGCAGCAGGCCAACCACCACGATCAGGAAAGTGCCCAGCACCTTGCCGCCGGCCCGCAGGCTGGCGAGGTTGGCGTTAAGACCGATGGTGGCGAAGAACGCCAGCATCAGCGGGTCTTTCAGACTCATATCGAAATCAATTTCGATATCCATGCTTTTTTTCAGCGCCAGCAGCGCCAGCGCCACCAGCAGACCGCCGGCAACGGGTTCAGGAATAGTGTATTTCTTAAGGAAGGGAACGGTTTGTACGAGTTTTCTGCCGAGTAACAGCACGAGCGTTGCGGCAACGAGCGTCGATAAGGTATCGAGATGAAACATAAAAAGCTCCTTATGGGCGCATGATCCATTCACACGCGACGATATTCCTGGTGTCTTTAGCTTCTCATCATGAGGAGTCAGAGGGGGATTTTACGCAGAACGGCGGAAAAATTGACAGAAAAAGATATTTTGTATCCTGAATGATGCGATTTAGCATACAAAATGTTAATTATCTCGTTGCGCATATTCACGGTATAAATTTTTATGAGCAAACGCTGGCAAACGTTTGCTTTTGGTCTACAGTCCGATAAAATTCCCGCTTTGCCACCTTGGGATTGCTTGTGATGTCCGTTAACACCGCAGAGTCAGAAAATGCGCAACCGGTTGCGCATAAACCAGCCAGCGAATTAATCTACCGCCTCGAAGATCGCCCGCCGCTACCGCAAACCCTGTTCGCCGCCTTCCAGCACCTGCTGGCGATGTTTGTCGCGGTGATCACCCCGGCGCTGTTAATCTGCCAGGCTCTCGGTCTCCCGGCGCAAGATACCCAACATATCATCAGCATGTCGCTGTTCGCCTCCGGCGTCGCCTCTATTATTCAGATCAAAGCCTGGGGCCCGGTCGGCTCCGGACTGCTCTCCATCCAGGGCACCAGCTTCAACTTTGTCGCCCCGCTGATCATGGGCGGTACCGCCTTGAAAACCGGCGGCGCCGACGTCCCCACCATGATGGCCGCCCTCTTCGGCACCCTGATGCTGGCCAGCTGCACCGAAATGGTCCTCTCCCGGATCCTGCACCTGGCGCGCCGTATCATTACCCCGCTGGTTTCCGGCGTGGTGGTGATGATTATCGGCCTGTCGCTGATTCAGGTCGGACTGACTTCCATCGGCGGCGGCTACGCGGCGATGGCCGACCACACCTTTGGTGCGCCGAAAAATCTGCTGCTGGCGGGTATCGTGCTGGCGCTGATTATTATCCTCAACCGCCAGCGCAACCCGTACCTGCGCATCGCCTCGCTAGTGATTGCCATGGCTGCCGGTTATCTGGCGGCGTGGTTCCTCGATATGCTGCCAGCCAACACCGCCCCGACCAACAGCAGCCTCATCACCGTCCCGACGCCGCTCTATTATGGCCTCGGCATCGACTGGAGTCTGCTGCTGCCCCTGATGCTGGTGTTTATGATCACCTCCCTGGAAACCATCGGCGATATCACCGCCACCTCCGACGTCTCCGAACAGCCGGTCTCGGGTCCGCTGTATATGAAGCGCCTGAAAGGCGGCGTGCTGGCTAACGGCCTGAACTCCTTCGTTTCCGCGGTCTTCAACACCTTCCCGAACTCCTGCTTCGGCCAGAACAACGGCGTGATCCAGCTGACCGGGGTCGCCAGCCGCTACGTCGGCTTTGTGGTTGCCCTGATGCTGATCGTCCTCGGCCTGTTCCCGGCGGTGAGCGGCTTTGTCCAGCATATCCCTGAGCCAGTGCTCGGCGGCGCCACGCTGGTGATGTTCGGCACCATCGCCGCGTCCGGCGTGCGCATCGTCTCCCGTGAACCGCTGAACCGTCGGGCAATCCTGATTATCGCTCTGTCGCTGGCGGTAGGCCTCGGCGTGTCGCAGCAGCCGCTGATCCTGCAGTTCGCCCCGGACTGGCTGAAAAACCTGCTTTCCTCCGGGATTGCCGCCGGCGGTATCACGGCGATTGTTCTGAATTTAATTTTCCCGCCAGAAAAGGCGTGATCTCATGCGTTCCCGGTCACGCAACGGCCGGGACGTCCTCCAACCACCAGCCCCATCACGGAAATAAACCACGCCTGCCTTGAGAAGTGCGCCTAAATCGGGCATAACACGGTGATGTGCATCTCACAGAATGGAAGACCATGAAATTTCTTGGAAAGCTGATTCTCTGGCTGCTAGTCGCTCTGCTGCTTGTCATTATTGGCGCGTGGTTCCTGCTGCAAACCCACTGGGGCGCCCGCCAGGCCAGCGCCTGGCTCAGCAATGGCACCGGCTGGCAGGTCTCCTTCGATGAGATGGAGCACGATTTCTCCTCCCCCCTTCATGTGCAGTTGCGAAACGTCACCTTTGGTCGGGAAGGCAAGCCTGCCACTTTGGTGGCAAAAACGGTCGACATTGGCTTCAGCACCCGCCAGTTTAGCGATCCGCTGCATGCGGATGAGATAGTCCTTAACGACGGCACTCTGAATCTGTCACCCCACTCTGCAGACCTACCGTTCGCTGCCGACCGGCTGATGTTGCGCAATATGGCTTTCAACAGCCCGGAAACCGGCTGGGCGCTCAGCGCGCAGCGCGTCACCGGCGGCGTCAGCCCATGGACGCCGGAGGCGGGCAATGTGCTGGGGAAAACGGCGCAGATCCAGATGAGCGCGGGCTCGATGACGCTCAATGGCGTCGAAGCCAGCAACGTTCTGATTCAGGGTAAGATTGATCAGGGCGAGGTCACCATCTCCACCCTCGGCGCCGATGTCGCCCGCGGCACCTTAACTGGCAATGCCAAACGCAGCGCCGATGGCAGCTGGCGGGTGGATAACCTCCAGCTCAACGAGATTCGACTGCAGAGCCCCGCCTCGCTGGCCGAGTTTTTCGCGCCGTTAACCACGGTCCCCTCTCTGCAGATTGGCCGCCTGGACATCACCGACGCCCGCCTGCAGGGACCGGACTGGGCGGTAACCGACCTCGACCTGAGCCTGCGCAACCTGACCCTTAGCCACGGCGGCTGGCAGAGCGAGGACGGCACGCTGTCGATGAACGCCAGCGAATTTATCTACGGCTCGCTGCATCTTTTCGACCCGATCCTCAATGCCGAATTCTCTCCCCAGGGCATTGCGCTGCGCCAGTTCTCCTCGCGCTGGGAGGGCGGCATGGTGCGCACCTCCGGCAACTGGCTGCGCGCCGGGAACGCCCTGGTGCTCGACGACACCGCTTTCGCCGGACTGGAGTACACGCTGCCGGCGAACTGGAAACAGCTGTGGATGACGCCGCTGCCAGCCTGGCTGCAAAGCCTGACGCTGAAAAAATTCAGCGCCAGCCGCAATCTGATCATCGATGTGGACCCTGCTTTCCCGTGGCAAATTACCGCCCTCGATGGCTATGGCGGCGAGCTACAGCTGGTGAAAAACGGCAGCTGGGGAGTATGGAACGGCAGCGCGACGCTGAACGCCGCGGCGGCGACTTTCAACCGGATCGACGTGCGCCGCCCATCACTCAAACTGAACGCCACAGCCTCGACGGTCAATATCACTGAGCTTAGCGCCTTCACCGAGCGCGGCATTTTGCAGGCCACCGCCGCGGTATCCCAGCTGCCGCAGCGCCAGGTCAATCTGAGCTTCAGCGGCCGCGGCGTGCCGCTGAATATTCTGCAGGCCTGGGGCTGGCCGTCGCTACCTATAAGCGGGGATGGCAATCTCCAGCTGACCGCCAGCGGCAGCGTGCAGGCCGATGCCCCGCTCAAACCGACGGTCAACGGGCAGCTCAGCGCCGTGAATATGGAGAAACAGCAGGTGGCGCAAATCATGCGCAACGGCGAGGTCAGCCCCGCCCCCGCCGCGCCAGCGCCCACTCCCGTCACCCCATAGCGATGCCCATTCCCTCTCCTCTATGGGGAGAGGGATTGCTTCCCGGCAAAACTCCACTCTGACAACTCTCTCCCTTTCAGGGAGAGAGTTGGGGTGCGAGTCCTGAAACCTGTGTGCAATACGCGGCTATCTGTACCTATTTAGCGCAACAGGTTCCTTTCAAATATCAGAGTTGCTATAACCAAATCACTGGAAGTCGATAAAAAACCGCTCCCTGTACCTACAAAAATATAAAAGGATCAATCATGCCTGAAATACGTCAGCGTATTCTGGAGAATATGCAAAAATTCTCCCGGGCCATGATCGGCGCCGTATTGTTCTTGCCGGTCATTGGCTTAATTCTGGCCCTCAGTTCAGTATTAACTAATCCGACATTAATTGCTGAAACCAGTTTCTTACATCAGCTTGGGCAAATGCTCGGCGACACCTTTTGGCCTTTATTTGGCAACCTCGGCTTATTATTTTGCGTCGGCATAAGCTATGGCCTGGCAAAGGATAAAAAAACCGAAGTCGCACTGGTTTCAGTGATGTGCTTTATTATGTTTCTTGGCGCCAACCACTCCTGGCTGGAACACACCCATGGACTCGCCGAAAAAATTAACGGTGAATATTATGGCACCGGGCAAACCCAGCTGCTGGGCTTTGTGGTGGTGGATATGGGCGTTTTCCTGGGCATTATTCTCGGCTGCACGATTGCGTGGGTGCACAATAAAGTCTCTGCCATTGAGCTGCCTGGCGCGCTGTCGATGTACGGCGGCGCCAAGCTGACGCTGGTGGCGATGACGCCGGTGGTTATCTTCTACGCCATCGCCTTTACCTGGATTTGGCCCTTTATGACCCACGGCATCTCCGCCCTCACCGGTTTTATGAAAAATGCCGGGGTCGCCGGGGTCTTCGTCTATGGTTTCTTTGAAAAATTCCTTATCCCCACCGGCCTGCACCATTTCGTCTGGTCCCCCTTCCAGCTCACCCAGATTGGCGGCACGCTGAACGTGGATGGTCAGGTGGTCTCCGGCACCCAGGCCATATTCCTCGCCTATATGCGCCATCCCGACCTGACGCCGGTCATGAACGACGCATTACGTTTTTCGCAGCAAGGGATGACCACCATCTTCGGCCTGGCGGGCGCCTCGCTGGCGTTCTACCACACCGCGAAACCGGAGAAGAAAGCGATGGCGAAGGCGATTCTGCTGCCGGCGATTATCACCTCGATGCTGACCGGCATCACCGAGCCGATTGAGTTCACCTTCTTATTTGTCTCGCCGCTGCTGTGGGTGATCCACGCGACGTTAACCGCCGCCTCGCAGGCCATTTGCGACATCTTCACCGTACGTCCCTGGGGTGCATCGGGCCTGATCGAGTTTCTGATCTATAACCTGCCGCTGCCGGTCTCCTTAACGCGCTGGCCGGGCTATGTCCTTATCGGTATCGGCCAGTTCGCCGTCTACTACGTGATTTTCCGCACCCTGGTGGTGAAGCTGAACCTGAAAACGCCGGGCCGGGAAGATGACGAGAACGTGAAGCTCTACAGCAAAGCAGAGTACCGCCAGAAAGTCGCGCAACCGCAGTCGGTCACCGATGACATTATCCGCGGCCTCGGGGGCAAGGAGAATATTCTCTCCGTCGATAATTGTTTTACTCGCCTGCGCGTGGCCGTGCGCGATATGGCGCGGGTTGATGACACGCAATTAAAAAATACCGGCGCCAACGGCGTCGTACGCAATCGAAATGAAGTTCAGGTTATTTATGGCGTCAAAGTGGGACAGGTACGTTCCCGGGTTGATAACTGGTTAGCAGAAAATTAATGAGGAGTATTTATGAAATTAACCGTATTAGGCGGGGGCGGCGTTCGCTCTGCATTTTTAGCGAAATCTCTGGCCTATAACGCTCACCGCATTGGTTTAACAGAAGTCGTTTTTCTCGATAACTCTGCTGATAATCTGGCGATATTTGGCGAAATTGCCCGCTATGTATTTAATACCATTCGCCCGGATATTCAGTTTAGTACCACCACCGACCCGGTCGCAGCGCTGCAGGACGCCAACTATATCATTACCACCCTGCGGGTTGGCGGCGATGAAAGCCGCATTCGCGACGAACGTATTGCGCTTGAGCATAACACTCTCGGCCAGGAGACCACCGGCGCCGGCGGTTTCGCGATGGCCATGCGCTCGATCCCGGCGATCCTTCGCTATTGCCGGCTGATCGAAGAACATGCCGCCGAAGACGCTATTCTGTTTAACTTTACCAACCCGTCAGGTCTGGTGACGGAAGCGATTATTAAGTCCGGCTTTAAGCGCCGGGTCTATGGGATCTGCGATGCCCCCTCCGAGCTGATTCGTGAACTGCCGGCGATCCTTGGCTGTGAGGAGCGCGACCTCAGCGTGGAATGCTATGGGCTGAACCATTTCTCCTGGTTTACCCACTTCACCGTCCGTGGGGAAGAGGTGACCGAACGGCTGATCGCCAGCCCGGAACTGTACCAGAAGACGGCGATGCAGTACTTCTCCCCGGAGCTGGTACGGCTTTGCGATAATCAGCTCCTCAATGAATATCTCTATTATTACTACTATCGCGACGAGGCGCTGAAGGCGATTCAGGGGGCCGGCGAGACGCGCGGAGAGCAGATCGCCCGCATCAATCAGGAGATGCGCGAGGCGCTGCGCACCGTGGATGCCAGAACGCAACCGGAGGCCGCCTTCACCATCTGGATGCAGCATTATCTGCGCCGGGAAAACAGCTATATGCAGAACGAATCCCGGCAGGAGAAATTCCACACCCGCGAACCGCTGACGCTGCGCCAGTTTATCGAAGAGCCGGACACCGGCGGCTATGCCGGAGTGGCGCTGGATATCCTGGAAGCGGTGAACAGCACCACCACTAAGCGGATCGTGGTGTCGATCCAGAATAATGGCACGCTCGATTTTTTACGCCCGGACGACGTGATCGAGATCAGCTGCGACCTGAGCCGGGATGGCCTCAAGCCGGTGACGCCGGTGAAGGTGCCGACAGCGCAGAAGAATATGATTGCCTGCGTGAAGGAGTATGAGCGGCTGGCGGTGGCGGCGATCCTGCAGCAGGATAAATCGCTGGCGGTGCGGGCGCTGATGGCGCATCCGCTGATCGGTTCCTATTCGCTGGCGAAAACCCTGGTCGAAGCCTATCTCGACGATGAGCAGTTCGCCGCCTGGCGGTAATCCGCTGCCGATGGGATTCCCCCGCTCGCACCGCGCTTAGCGGGGGCTAACTATTGCTACGTAGGCTGGTAAACCACATCTTCAATAGTCGCTCAAAGCCTAAGATGCAGTAGCCGAAAAACGGGTTGCTCCAGTAAATATCATCATCGAACTTCTGCGGGTCGTGAATAATAAACGCCGTATCCGCGGCCTGCGCCAGCGGGCTTTGGTAGTCGCCGGTAAAGCAGACCAGATTAATCTCCTTCCCCTCCAGGGCCTTAACCCAGTTGAGCGCCGAGCTGCTGCGCCCGGATTTAGAAATGATCCAGATGGAGTCGAAGCAGGCGGCGTTTTTCTGTTCGAGGATTTCGTAATCGGGCCACAGCGCCAGGCTGGCATTCACGCCGGTGACGAGAAACTTGTTGTAAATATACTGGGCGATCAGCTGTGAAAAGCCGCTGCCGTGGATCAGGATGCGCTGCTGTTTAAGGCTTGCCAGCAGCGGCGTCAGCGCTTCTTCCGGCTGAACGCTCATGTAGTCGATATCGTTGGTGACATCGAGCTTCGGCATGGTGATATTGAACTTGATAAAGTAAACCAGCTCCAGCCAGCCGCTGAACTTCAGTTTCTTTGCCAGCCGGACCAGGGAAGAGGGGTTGCTGTAGCACTGTTCGGCCACAGCGCGAACTCCCTGGCGGATACACTGCTCCGGGTCGTTCTGAATAAAGCGCAGCACGGTCATTTCCGTTTTGCTTAGCTTCACGTCACGAAAGATATTTTCTACGTCCATGGCGGGCTCCTCTCAGCGGCAGAATACGCTAACACCGTTCGACAACCGCGTCTGCGGCCTGAGTCACCACAATGAAATGAACGTTACTTTTCGTACAAAAATGGAATAAAAAACCCTCTCCGCCTGGCGAAGAGGGCTGCTGCTGTTAACCTATTTACAACGTAATCGTCAGCGTATTGCCCTCGGCGCTCACCACCACGCCCAGTTCGCTACCGGTCTGCGTACCGCCCTGCACGCCCGCGACCTGCGGGATATTGCGCAGGCACAGCGTCCAGCCGCGGGCCTCGCCTTCGCCGCTCACGGCGATGGCGTTGCCCTGGCGCCTGGCCTTCAGGGTGAAGATCGTCGAGCCGTCTGCCGCCGGAACGTCACAGCGTGCCTCGCGTCCATCCTCAAGGTGGAACAGCTGGAAGGCGGTGCCCTCATGCCAGGCGTAATCCGGCTTCTGGTCATTGTTGCCCAGCGCCAGCAGGCTGTTGTCGCGAACGTAGACCGGCAGGCTCAGCGCATCGTGATGCTGCTTATGCCAGCGGCTACCCGGCAATTCATCGTTATGCCACAGATGCGTCCAGTGCCCTTCCGGCAGATAAAACTGCACTTCGCCGGCCTCGGAGAACACCGGCGCCACCAGGACCGAATCGCCCAGCATATACTGGCGGTCGAGATAGTCGCAGGCCGGATCGTCCGGAAACTCGAGCATCATCGCGCGCAGCATTGGCGTGCCGCACTCGTTGGCCAGCGCCGCCTGACGATAGAGATACGGCATCATGCGGCATTTCAGCTGCGTGAAGTGGCGCACCACGTCGCAGGACTCGTCATCGTAGGCCCATGGCACCCGATAGGATTTGCTGCCGTGCAGGCGGCTGTGGCTGGAGAGCAGGCCGAAGGCGCACCAGCGCTTGTAGACGTGGGCCGGCGCGGTGTTTTCGAAACCGCCGATATCGTGACTCCAGAAACCAAAGCCGGACATGCCGATCGACAGCCCGCCGCGCAGGCTTTCCGCCATCGATTCGTAGTTGGCGTAGCAGTCGCCGCCCCAGTGCACCGGGAACTGCTGCGCGCCCACCGAGGCGGAGCGGGCGAACAGCACCGCCTCCTGCTCGACGACGGTCTCTTTCAGCACCTTCCACACCAGCTCGTTATAGATGAAGGCGTAGTGGTTGTGCATTTTCTGCGGATCGGAACCATCAAACCACTGGACGTCGGTCGGGATACGCTCGCCGAAGTCGGTCTTGAAGCAATCGACCCCCATCGCCACCAGGCCTTTTAGTTTGTCAGCGTACCACTGGCGGGCTTCCGGATTGGTGAAGTCATAAATCGCCAGCCCCGGCTGCCACTTATCCCACTGCCACAGCGAACCGTCCGGACGCTTCAGCAGATAACCCTTCTCTTTCAGCTCTTTGAACACCGGCGAGCGCTGACCGATGTACGGGTTGATCCACACGCAGACCTTCAGCCCTTTCGCCTTCAGGCGCTTGATCATCCCTTCCGGGTCCGGGAAAGTTAGCGGATCCCATTCAAAATCGCACCACTGGAAGGCCTTCATCCAGAAGCAGTCGAAGTGGAAGACGTGCAGCGGCAGATGGCGCTCAGCCATGCCGTCGATAAAGCTATTCACCGTCGCTTCGTCATAGTTGGTGGTGAACGAGGTCGTCAGCCACAGACCAAACGACCATGCCGGCGGCAGCGCCGGGCGGCCGGTGAACTGTGTATAGCGGTTAAGCACCGCTTTCGGCGTCGGGCCGTCGATCACGAAGTACTCAAGGTATTCGCCTTCAACGCTGAACTGGACTTTAGAGACTTTCTCCGAGCCCACCTCGAATGAGACGCGCTGCGGATGGTTGACCAGCACGCCGTAGCCGCGGTTGGTCAGATAGAACGGGATATTTTTGTAGGATTGCTCGGTGCTGGTGCCGCCGTCCTCGTTCCAGGTTTCTACCGTCTGGCCGTTGCGCACCAGGGCGGTAAAGCGCTCGCCGAGGCCGTAGACGGTTTCGCCGACGCCGAGGTCGAGGCGCTCAAACATGTAGTTGCGCTGGGTCTTACTATCCTGCACGTAGCCGTTGTTTTTTAGCTGGCTACCGGTGATACGCACGCCGTCGCGCAGAAAATCCAGCCCCCAGAATTCGCCTTTAGTCACCCGCACGCTGAGGCTGCCGCTTTTCAGCTCGGCGAACCCGGCCGTATTTTCTATTTCGACATGGACGTCTTTCTGCACGTTCAGCGGATAGTGCGGGCCGTTATCCAGCGCGCCCTGGAAGTGCTCCATACGCACGCCGATTATCCCTTCCTGCGGCGAGAAAAAGCGCAGGGTGAACAATGGCGTATCCAGCTGCCAGGCGCGTTCGCGGACATCGCGCGGCGCGGCATAGACCACCATTTCATTCCCCTGCTGCTCCACCTCGTAAACCTGTACGGGTTGGATCAGGTTGAGCCCTGGTTGAATGAGCCAGTTTCCATCACTGATTTTCATTAAAACGTCCTCTTAGTTTTGCCATTCTTTGTCGATCGGGGCGGCGGTGAAATCTTGTTCGTTGCGACGCGCGCCCTCGGCCAGCTCGGCCATCATTTTTTTCAGGAACGGCGTTTTCAGCGTGTAGTAGCGTTTGGCGATCACCGCGCTCAGCAGGTAGCAGACCGCCGGAACGAGGGTGAACAAGGCGATAATGATGGTGAGGGTGGCGCTGTTCTGGGTTTTAGCGGCGGCGTCATAGCCGCCGCCGGCCAGCATCCAGCCGATCAGCGCGCCGCCCAGCGCCAGCCCCAGCTTGAGCACAAACAGGGTGCCGGCGAAGCTGATGCCGGTCAGGCGTTTGCCGTTACACCATTCGCCGTAGTCGACGGTGTCGGACATCATTACCCACTGGATTGGCGTCACCAGCTGGTGCAGTACGCCAATGATGAAGATAAAGACGAACATGGTGATTTCGGCGTCCATCGGTACGAAGAACATCGCCACGCTGAGCACCGCCAGGAGGGCGTTGGTCCACCAGAAGACGCTGACTTTGCATTTCCAGTCGGTCAGCGGTTTCGCCAGCGCCGAGCCAATCAGGTTGCCGACGCAGTAGGTCGTGAGGAAGGCGGTGAACAGCGCCGCCGAGCCCATGATCCAGGTGGTGTAATACATCATCGCGCCGCCGCGAACGCAGACCGCGAGGATATTGAGGATGGTGAGCACGCCGACCACCCGCCACTGGTCATTGCGCCAGATATCGCGCAGGTCTTCACGCATCGAGGTACTGCTCGGCGGCGCTTCGACACGCTCTTTGGTGGTAAAGAAGCAGAAGGCCAGCATCAGGAAGGCAATCACCGACAGCACCGCGATGCCCCCCTGGAAGCCGAGCGCTTTGTCTTCGCCGCCGATAAAGTTGACCAGCGGCATCATCAGCACGGTGGAGAGCATGCCCCCCGCCGTCGCCAGCACGAAGCGCCAGGACTGCAGCGAAATGCGCTGCGTCGGGTTGTCGGTGATCACGCCGCCCAGCGCGCAGTAAGGGATATTCACCACGGTGTAGAGCAGGGTCAGCAGCGTGTAGGTCACGGCGGCGTAGATCAGCTTGCCGTTGTGGCTTAAATCCGGCGAGCTGTAGGCCAGCACGCAGACGAGGCCGAACGGGATAGCGCCGAAGAGGATCCATGGGCGGAACTTACCCCAGCGGCTGCGGGTACGGTCGGCAAGCAGACCCATACACGGGTCGGAAATCGCGTCCAGCGCGCGCGCCAGCAGGAACATGGTGCCGACAAAGCCGGCGGGGATACCAAAAATATCGGTGTAAAAAAACATCATGTACAACATGACGTTATCAAAAATAATGTGGCTGGCGGCATCACCCATGCCATAACCAATTTTCTCTTTGACGGACAAAATGTGATCTTTCATATGCGCACTATTCCCTTAGCGGCACCGAGGGTTGGTACCGGTTACGGTTTTTGTAAACCTTTGCCGCACTAAGATGAATTGCGATATCTCGTTATCAGATTACGTTTCTTGTTTTCTGTGATCGCGGTAGGGAATCAGGGAGTGAAAAAGTGTAACTCACGGATTTTGTGAGGATTTGTCCAGGACTGTTCTGTAAAGTCCAGTTTTAACAGTAAAAAAGTGCGTTTAGGTATGTGGTAAACGGCTGAAAGTAGCTATAATGCGCCCCGCCTCCATGTAGCAATCGAGGCGCGGAAGATCGTCATCTCCGGTGAGGTGGCTGGACTTCAAATCCAGTTGGGGCCGCCAGCGGTCCCGGGCAGGTTCAACTCCTGTGATCTTCCGCCAAAATCCTTCTTTCTACTTATATTTGACTTTGTCAACACCTTCTTTATATGACACCGAAACCTCTCGCATACACATCTTCACCATTGCACTAAATTGGAATTTCCAGGAAACTTACCCTACAGTCTACTGGAGATAACGATTTTGAACGTCAAAACTTTCAATGTTTTCTGTGATGAGTCCTGCCATTTATTGAATGATCATCAAGAAGTCATGGTTATAGGCGCTACATGGTGCCCTGATTCAATCACAAAAAAAATTGGTCGGGATATAAGGGCTATAAAAGTTAAACATGGTCTAAGTCAAGATTTCGAAATTAAGTGGACTAAAGTTTCTAACTCTAAAATTGATTTCTATCTTGATATAGTTGATTATTTTTTTTCCAATCAGGCATTGCGCTTTAGAGCTGTAGTTGTTCCTCATAAGAGTCGGTTAGATCATGACAGATTTAATCAAGATCATAATACATTTTATTATAAAATATGTTTTTATTTGCTTAAAAATATTATTGAAAACCAAAATTTTTATCGTATTTATCTAGATATAAAAGATACTCTTGGCATAGAAAAGATCGAAAAACTTAGAAGTGTTCTTCATAATGCTGGATACGATTTTAACCGTGAATCAGTTCAGCGAATCCAACACATTCGCTCACATGAAGTTCAGCAACTACAGTTAGCTGATCTATTCATTGGGGCCTTAGGATATCTTCACAGAGGTTTGAACTCTAATGAAGGAAAGGTTCAACTAATTGAAAGAATTCGCAGTTATACAAATAGAGATCTTCTAAGAAGTACTCTCCCAACTGAGCGCAAATTTAATGTTTTTGTTTGGGAGTCACGTTAATGCTTACAATGCCAGATTTATTAGAATTTGACGGTGAATGGACCTCATATATTGACAATGTTTATCAAGAATTTCAGGATAGTTTCCTAAACTCCGGAATACGTTTCCGGGGTCTTCCAGTTCGCCCTCGTTACACACCTGAATACGATAATAAAGAATTCGGTTTTTGGCATTTGACATCAGAAGGTGAAATTGAGTCAGAGAGGACGCCCGATCTTAAGCGTTGCGCTAGAATACGTTGGATTACGCATATGATAAGAAATAATGAACATGAATGTCTATCATGTTGGGAAGAAAGAAGGGGCAATAGTATAGAGGTTGTTATATGGAATGAATTTGAGGATTATGTTGTTGTCTTAGCTGAACGCCATGATTACTGGTTGCTAAAAACAGCTTATTTAGTTACTAGAAGCGGGAAACGGCGTCAACTGGAAAGCAGCAGAACTAGAAATCAGAGGCCTAGATAAAGCTGAACCCGATACATATTACTATGCACCGGGTTCGTACGCTCTTTCTACACATGGTAGATGAGACAACTTCAATGTAAGCTACTTAACTACTGAAGTCAACCTAAGCACCACGAAATCCAGCAAGCACTTATGGAAACAATTCTGCAACCAATTGAAAATTAATAGCTAATTTGTAATTGTTATCACCTATCAATAAAATAGAAACTCACTCTTTATTTATACCGTCAGATCTATTCGTTTTTATAATACTATTTTTCTATTGAAATCATACTCAACCTCAGCCTACAAGCCTCTTTCACCCACTTACTAAAATTGCCCTTTCCAGCAGCTTTCTCAATCTGTTCCAAAAGCTCGTCCTCAAAACGGATGTTCTTCATCGTGCTTTTGCTGCGATCGAAATTTGGTTTCTTTTTATCTTGCATGGTAGGTACCATTTTGATTAAATTATCCCCATGCGGTACCTACCACATGAAAGCGTAAAGCAATCGACGCCCAAAAGTGCGGCAACACTTATGAGCGTCTAATCTCACCAACTATCAAGGAGTTGATTATGGCTGATTTGCATTCTACCCCAGATATCACCGTTAGCGGAACCGAGCGTCGGCTGCTGGTTGGCTATCGACCCAATGGCCGGGATATCAGTACACCAAGTCTTCCCCTTTCTGGCAAGTGGCTACGCGAAGCGGGATTCGGTACCGGGAAGCCGGTCACGGTTAAGGTGATGGATGGCTGCATTGTGTTGTTACCGCTCAGCGATAAAGAAGAGAAGCTAACAGCCGAATTACGGCATATTCAACAATCTTTGAAAAGCGTCAACAGCACACTGCAACATGCCTGATAGCGCGAACAAGCCCCGGGTGGCGGCTGACGCCTTACCCGGGCTACCGAACGGCGCAGAAACGTAGCCCTGCTAAGCGCAGCGCGAGCAGGGATATCCACCGGATTGCGGCTGAAGTCTTAATAACTTCACTTTCCGGATCGCCGCCCGCAAACGCGCCAGATTAATCGTTCGTCTAATGAAATTTATGCCCCGCTCCTGACATACTCTACCGTTGTGAACAGGTTGACCCGGAGACCATATGGCAAAGGAAACTATAACGTCGTCCCCAGCAGGTGAATTCATTATGTTTGCCAGTAGTGATGGGGAAGTGCGCGTTGAATGCCGCTTTGAGCAAGAAACACTATGGCTCCCTCAGGCAACTATCGCCAGCCTTAATCAAGTCACCCCCCAAGCCGTTACACGGCATATTAAAGCGATCTATGAGGAAGGCGAGCTTGAGCAAAACGCAACCTGTGAGTCTTACTTACAAGTTCAACAAGAAGATAGCCGTCAGGGATCAGTTCCGGCAATTTAACGACCGTGATGTTTTGCAAGGCGCAGGTAAAGTCAGTAAAAAAATGGCCGATGAAACAGCACCTAAAAAGTAGCCAAGGATACCCCACAGCCACTCCCTACCAACCTGAGCCCCCCCAAACTCATCATCCCAGCCAATCATTTTCATCCAAACCCTGCGTTATTTTGTCTCTCGCAAACCCGTTACACTGGTGCGGTGGCCGCGTGCCGTTACCAACCGAAACAGGAGAGCCATAATGACCCCCGAACTCAGACACTGTTTTTCCATTACCATCCAGGTTGATAAACCGATAATCGTCTCCCGCAGCCCGCAGACCGGTAAGCGCCAGCTGATCCCGATTGTCGGCGGCAGCGTCTCGGGTCAACTTCGCGGCCACGTATTACCCGGCGGCGTCGACAGCCAGATAATCGAACCCGACGGCACCTGCAGGCTGTCCGCCCGCTATGCCCTGCAGGTGGCGGAAGGCACGGTCTATGTGGAAAACAATGGCATCCGCCGGGTGCCGGCCCAGTATCATGACCAGCTTTTCGCCGACGATATGCGCTTTTTTAGCGATATTCCGCCAGAAGCCATCTATTTTCGCACCGTGCCCACCTTTGAGGTGGATGCTCCCGCGCTCAGCTGGCTAACCACCTCGCTGTTTATCTGCGCCGGTGGCCGGACCCAGGATGGGGTGATGCTCGACTTCTATCAGGTGGGCTGATTTTCACTTTCTGCATATAACTGTTATTGCCGTTAGCCCGTTTTTCCCCTCCCGGCAGCGGTCTACGATGGCTCCATCTTTTCATTCACCCGAATCACAGACCGGAGCAGTTATGAAAGCTATCGCCATTACTCAAGCCGCCGCTGACGGCAACAACATCCCTTCTTTAACCGAGATCGACCTGCCGATCCCCACCGCCCACGGGCGTGATCTGCTGGTCGCTGTGAAGGCTATCTCGGTCAATCCGGTAGACACCAAAGTGCGCGCCGGCTTTCAGGGCGACACGCCGCGGGTGCTGGGCTGGGACGCCGTTGGCGTGGTGCAGTCCGTCGGTGAGGAAGTGACGCTGTTCGCGCCCGGGGACGAGGTCTGGTACGCCGGCGCGCTGGGCCGGGCCGGCAGCAACAGTGAATATCAGCTGGTGGATGAGCGCCTGGTGGCGCACAAACCGCGCACCCTCGATAATGCCTCCGCCGCCGCGCTGCCGCTGACGGCGATCACCGCCTGGGAGCTGCTGTTTCACCGTCTCGGCGTTGAGGAAGGCGGCAATGCGGGCGACACGCTGCTAATCGTCGGCGCGGCGGGCGGCGTGGGGTCTATCCTGACCCAGCTGGCCAGTAAACTGACCGCCATGACGGTGATCGGCACCGCCTCGCGTCCGGAGAGCCAGCAGTGGGTCCGCGAGGCGGGCGCGCACCATGTGATCGATCACAGCAAGCCGCTCGCCGACGAGCTGGCGCGCATTGGTATCACGTCGGTAACCCATGTCGCCAGCCTGACCAATACCGAGCAGCACTTCAACGCGCTGATCGACGCCCTCGCCCCGCAGGGCAAGCTGGCGCTGATTGATGACCCGGAGACCCTGGACGTGGTGCCGCTGAAAGCGAAAAGCCTGTCCCTGCACTGGGAATTTATGTTCACCCGTTCAATGTTTGAGACGGATGATATGATCGCCCAGCATCAGCTGCTCACCCGCGTGGCGGCGCTGATCGACAACCACACTATCAAAACCACCCTTGGCGAACACTACGGCGCCATCACCGCCGCCAATCTGCAGAAAGCGCATCGCCAGCTGGAAACCGGACGCGCCGTCGGCAAGATCGTGCTGGAGGGGTTTTAAGATGATATCGCTTATCGCCGTGCTCAAGGCGAAACCGGGCCAAACGGACGCCCTGCGCCAGGCCCTGCAGGCGCTGCTCCTGCCGACGAGACAGGAGCCGGGTAACCTCGACTATGCCCTGTTTCAGCTGCGCGACGCGCCGGACACCTTCTATATGCGCGAGGCGTGGCAGGGACAGGACGCCCTCGATGCCCATGTCGCGATGCCCTATTTTCAGGCGTCTATGGCGCAGATGGAGTCTCTGCTGGCTGAGCCGCTGCGGCTGGACTTTCTGACGCCGGTTGAGCCTTAGCCCACCGGCTGACGAGGGGTGGGAAAATCACGCCCCTCCGCCGCGCGGGTTTAAAAGTGGGCGGGAAGCGTGCGGGTTATCTTTTCCAGCACCCCGCGATGGACCGTAATGTAACCACCTTTGCGCAGCTCTGCCAGAATCGACATAACACGGCTGCGCGACAGGTTGGTGCGGCGCTGTATAAAGCTTAACGCATTAATTTGGCGACGATACTCCTCCGGGTAGTCCGCCAGCTCTGTTAGCAGGGTTCGCACCATCGGATAAGAATCCACCCCCACCATCTCCTGCGAACGCATCCTCAACACCATCAGTCGCTGCGCCAGAATATGAGCCATCTCCTGCCACAAGTTTTTCTCATTGAGGATCTCGACCGCCACCTGGTGTCCTATCCAGCCTCCGCGCAAATCCGTCTCAGCAAATACGGAACAGTGGCTTTTTTCCGGGATACCATTAAACGCGCCGTATCCATCGATTAATCCCAATAGCGAAGGGGCAAATATCGTTGATACAACCATGCACTTCTCCGCATGGCAAACGGAGGCAATCCCCTCTTCGATTAAAATTATTCCAGATTCTTCCCGGGTCGGCGGAAAACGATAATAGGTCGATCGCGGCAGCGCAAAGGGTGAGCTGACGGGCAGGAACGCAGATAACAGGGATTTCACCGCCAATAACGGCTTTGTCTGTCTTCCGTAGTAAAAGGACGTTAACGCCTGGTCGGTAGAGGGGCTGGCTGCAGGTATCGACATGGTTTTTATGCCATCAGGTCTGGTTGAAAAAGTGATTCGTTGAGAATCATAGTATCAACAGGTGAAATAACGAATAAAAGACAAGACGTTACGGGGATAAAAAGAGTGTAAGCATCATTATCTGCAATAACTATTTATCTCTATTCTACAGGAATAAATAATACTATATGCCGTAAATACCTATAAGGCTTAGCGGCGATAAAGATAAGGCCATCTTATTATTTACTGCGCTGGTTAAGGCCGCGCCTGAGGGTTTCTCTACCGCTTTCCCCCTCGCATCTCGGCCAGTCCAGGCTACGCTTATCGATGCCACTGACCACCCGCATTCCCCTCCCGTTCTATTGAGTCCATTCATCAAGAAGAGGTTTCGCTATGCTGATCAACGCTATTGGTACCTACTCCGCCAGCCAGCCGCTGGAATCAATGGCCATCACCCGCCGCGACCCGGGGCCGCAGGATGTACAGATCGCCATCGCTTACTGCGGCGTCTGCCACTCCGATCTCCACCAGGCGCGATCGGAATGGGCGGGAACGCTGTATCCCTGCGTGCCGGGGCATGAAATTGTGGGTCGGGTGACCGCGGTCGGCAACGCCGTCTCGCGCTACGCCGTCGGCGATCTGGTGGGCGTCGGCTGTATGGTCGATAGCTGTCAACAGTGCGAAGAGTGCGCTGAGGGGCTGGAAAACTACTGCGACCACATGGTGCTGACCTATAACGGGCCGACCCAGGACGCGCCGGGACACACGCTTGGCGGTTATTCACAGCAGATAGTGGTCAATGAACGCTACGTGCTGCGGATAACCCATCCCGAAGCGCAGCTGGCCGCCGTCGCGCCGCTGCTGTGCGCTGGGATCACGACATACTCGCCGCTGCGCCACTGGCACGTCGGGCCGGGTAAAAAAGTCGGCGTGGTCGGCATCGGCGGCCTGGGGCATATGGGGATCAAGTTGGCCCATGCCATGGGGGCCCACGTGGTGGCCTTTACCACCTCCGAATCCAAGCGTAATGCGGCCAGAGCGCTGGGCGCCGATGACGTGGTGGTGTCGCGCAACGACGACGAAATGGCGGCCCACGTCAAAAGCTTCGACTTCATCCTCAACACCGTGGCGGCGCCGCACAATCTCGATGCCTTCACCACGCTGCTGAAACGCGATGGTACCATGACGCTGGTTGGCGCCCCGGCCACGCCGCATCCGTCGCCGGAAGTGTTCAATCTGATCTTCCGCCGCCGGTCAATTGCCGGCTCGATGATCGGCGGTATTCCGGAAACTCAGGAGATGCTCGACTTCTGCGCCGAACACGGCATCGTCGCCGATATCGAATTGATCCGCGGCGATGAGATCAACGAAGCCTGGGAAAGAATGGTCAAGGGTGACGTGAAATACCGCTTCGTGATCGACAGTGCGACCCTCGCCGGCTAAGCGCCGCGACGAAAGGTACGCCGCCATTCCGTCGGGCTGACGCCAAAGCGCGCTTTAAACTGCTGGCGCCAGGTGACCGCTGAAAGATAGCCCACCGCCTCCGCCACCTGCTCGACCGGCAGATCGCCCGCCTCAAGCAGAGTCTGGCTGCGGCGCAGACGTTCGGCGGTCAGCCAGTCGGTAATGCTCATCCCGGTTGCCCGGGCGAAGTGGCGGGTCAGGGTACGGCGGCTCATCGCCACCACCCGGGCCAGCGAATCGAGACTGTGCGGCTCGGCAATATGCTGCTGCAGATAATCCAGCAGGCAGTTGATTCGCGCATCGCGGGTGTTTTTCGGCACCGGCTGGGCGATAAACTGCGCCTGGCCGCCCTCGCGGTGCGGCGAAACAATCATCCGCCGGGCGATCTGGTTGGCCGCGAGGCTGCCGAAACGCTGGCGGATGATGTAGAGGCAACAGTCCAGCGCCGCCGCGGTGCCCGCCGAAGTAATGATCCGCTGGTCGTCGACGTACAGGGCGTTGATATCCAGCTGCACCTGCGGAAACCGGCGCTGGAAATCCTGCTCGAACTCCCAGTGAGTCGCCGCTCGCCTGCCGTCCAGCAGCCCGGCGTAGCCGAGGACGAACGCGCCGAGGCACAGGCCGACAATCTCCGCGCCGTTATCCCGGGCCCGCACCAGGCTATCAAGCAGCGCCTGCGGCGGACGTCGATCGACCTCGCCCCAGTAAGGCACCACCACGATATCCGCCTGTTCCAGCGCGGCATAATCGCCGGTGGCGTACAGCGCAAAACCATCGCGGGCGCGCAGCAGCCCCGGCCGCTCGGCGCAAATGTGCAGATTAAAGCGTTTGATTTCCGAAACCGAATCGCCAAACAGCATGCAGGGGACGGCGTAGTGAAACGGGCTAAAGCCCTCTACAGCGACAATCGCCACGTCGGTGATTTTCATCGTCCCTTCCCCTTACGCATGTTAATAAACCACGGTTTCTCCATCCTGCGGGATACTCACCACATCGGCAATCTGATTATCCAGCGCATACTGGCGCATCTCTTCCCGGCTCACCAGACAGTGGTTGACCGCCTCGAGGTGGATAGCCATGATTTTCGCTTCCGGCAGGGCGAAGTGCACGTTCAGGAGATCTTCCTTGCCCATGATAATCGGGCCAAAGCCGATGACGTGGGCGTAGCCGGCGTTGAGGACCACCACGTCCGGGCGCAGCTTCAGCAGGTCGGCTGCAATGTCATCGCGCCAGATAGTATCCCCCACCAGCCACAGCGTCTTCTCCTGCGGATGGCGAAACACCACGCCGCAGGCCTCGCCCAGGCGTTCAGCCATCGCCGGCACCGCGTAGGTCCGGTCGCTGCCGTGTTGGCCGGAGGTGGTTTTTAACAGGCGCACGCCGGCAAATTCGCTGTCTGCCGACAGCAGGCGCAGATCCTGAAATCCCTGGCTGCGCAGCAGCGCGGCGTCGGCCTCATGCTGGACGAACACCGGCAGGGTTTTCGGGATCGCGGCGATCGCCGCCGCGTCCCAGTGATCGTCATGGGTGTGGGTGACGATCACCGCGTCAACGTCGATAATTTTATCGCGGGAAAACGGCAGCTCAACCAGCGGATTGCGCAATTCGCTGCGCGCGGTGCCCGGAAAACCCGGCCAGGCGCCTTTGTCCGCCAGCATCGGATCGATGAGAAATCTTTTCCCGGCGTAGTGAATAATCTGGGTCGCATTACGGATGTGGGTGATGTTCATGTTGGCGTTCCTCTGGGGTCATCTGACGAACATCGTACTGAGTCCCCGCCTGGCTCAACAGGGGCGTTTGGGCAATGATCGATGAAATCGGGCCAACCTGCGGCGGTTGCCATCCGCCTCCGGCTATGTTGTTCTTAAGGCTCAATTTTTGACAGGAGTGGCAGGATGAAAAAGAAACTGACCGCCGCCGATATGCACGACCCGCAGGTCATCGCCGAGACGCCGTGGTTCAGCATGCGTAAGGTGGGTATTGATGTCGCCCCCGGCGAGCGCCGCGACTTTTATTCCATTCATTACCCGCGCCCGGCGGTGGGGATTGTGGCCATCCAGGATGAGAAGGTGCTGCTGATTCGCCACTACCGCTACCTGATCGATAAGGTGGTGTGGGCGATCCCTTCTGGCGGCGTCGATGAAGAGGAAGACCCGGCGGTCGCCGCGCTGCGCGAGCTGCGGGAAGAGACCGGCTGGCAGGCGCAACGCGTTGAGGAGATCATTCGCTTTAACCCCTCCTACGGCAGCAGCGATCAGCTGTTTATCACCTGGCTGGCCACCGGTTTACGCTGGGTGGGAATGGATGCAGATCAGGATGAGGTGATGGAGACCGGCTGGTTTACCTTCGACGAGATAAACCAACTGATCGCCCGCGGCGAGATGCCGGACGGGCTGTCGCTGGTGCCGCTGCTGCAGCTGATGGCGCAGCGGCGAAGCGGCTCGCTTACGGCTTAAGCATCCGCCAGCGGAACCACAGCTGGGCCACGAGGATCAGCACGCCGCCGATAATCTTCTGCAGCGGCAGCTGTTCGCCGTACCACAGCGCGGCGGCAATGACCGTCAGCAGCGGTTCGAGCACCATGATGATCGCCGCGCTGGCCACCGCCGCGTACTTCTGCCCCTTCATCTGCAGACCGAAGCGCAGGCTGGTGGCGATGACAATGCTGGCCACCAGCCAGCCGAGAGTCGGCAGGGTCATCGGCTGGTCCCAGCGTTCAACGGCAGCGGAGATGGTCAACCCGACGATACCGGTGATCGCCAGCTGCACGGTGGTCAGGGGGATCAGCGGTACTTCACGCGCGCAGCGGCTGGTGTAACAGAACCAGATCGACTGCACCAGCGCCGTCAGCAAAAACCAGCCCTGGCTGGGGTGGAAGGCTATCGGCATATGCAGACTGAGCAGCCCCAGGCCAACCACCGCAATCGGCAGGCACTCCCACCAGGCGCGCGGCGGGCGCACCTTCATCATCACCCATGCGGTCAGCGGGACGAACATCATCGACAGGCTCATGATAAACGCCCCTTCGCCGAGCGACGCCGTCGTGGAGACCGAATAGATCCACAGGCAGAGGTTGAGCGCAAACCAGAGTCCGCTGATGATGAGTTTTGGCCAGTGCTGCTTTTGCGGGCGAAAACCGCGGCAGAACGGCAGCAGAAGCAGCGCGGCGAAGAAAAAACGCAGCCCAAGAAACGCGAACACCGGCATGCCGGCGATCGCCTCGCGGGAAAATATCCAGCCGCAGGCGGCAATCACCGTCGCGGCAATCAGCAGCAGGTCAGCCTGCCGTTGGCGTACCATACGCGCCTCTCCCTGTGTGTTGGCTTACCAGCCAGGCACCGCGCCGCCGTTGAAGATAGTCTCTGCCGCCTTCGCCACCTCCGGCGACTGGTACGACTGCATAAACTCCTTCACGTTTTGCGCGTCTTTATTGTCTTCCCGGGTCACGATGATGTTCACGTAGGGCGAGTTTTTATCTTCGATAAAGATGCCGTCACGAACCGGCGACAGCCCGGTTTGCTGCAGGTAGGTGGTGCTGATGATGGCCACGTCGACTTTGGGATCGTCGAGTACGCGCGGCAGTTGCGCCCCTTCCAGCTCCATGATCTTCAGGTTATGCGGGTTGTCGGTGATATCCACCGCCGTCGGCAGCAGGCCGGTCCCGGCTTTGAGGGTAATCAGCTTCTCTTTTTGCAGCAGCAGTAGCGCCCGCCCGAGGTTGGTCGGATCGTTGGGGATAGCGATCGTCGCGCCGTCTTTCAGTTCGGCGACTGACTTGATCTTGCGCGAATAGCCGGCCATCGGGAAGACGAAGGTATTCCCGACCGCCACCAGATGATAATTATGCGCTTTGTTGTCCTGCTCAAGGAAAGGCCGATGCTGGAAGACGTTGGCGTCCAGATCCCCGGCGTTGGTCGACTCGTTGGGCAGCAGTGAGCCGCTGAACCCCACCAGCTCGACCTCCAGACCGTAATTCTCTTTGGCCACCTTCTTCGCCACTTCCGCCACATCCTGCTCGGCACCGTTAATCACACCGACCTTAATGTGCTTCGCTTCATTACCCTTTTGGTCGCAGCCGACCAGCGCCAGACCCGCCAGCATCACTGCGGCGGCGGCCCGTAAACGTAATCTCATCCTCTTCACCCTGTCTGTCCTGAATGTCATTGTTTTTTTCGTACAAAACTATAGCGACTTTCGGGTCGGGTAATAAACAGCAAACCACGCAACTGGAAATAAAATCATCTTCGCGAAACGCGAGGCGCTAGCCCCGTCGCCACTCGCCCGGCGTCACGCCATAGCGCATTTTGAAGCGCTTCGAGAAGGACGCCAGCGACTGAAAGCCGCAGCGTTCGGCAATGACCTCGAGGTTGGTCTGACGCTCCAGGCGCAGCAGCCGGGCGGCCAGCGCCATTCGCAACTGCGACAGCCACGCCTGCGGCGTCAGGTGATAGACGCGGGCAAAATGACGGGCAAAGGTGGCCCGTGATAAAAACGCGCGGGCGGCCATACTCTCCAGCGTCCACGGTTGCTCCGGGGTCGCCATCACCGCCAGCACCGCCGGCATCAGGCGTTCATCGCTCATCAGGCGCAGCAGCCCGCCGGGCGGCTGTTGCTCGCCAAGCAGCATGCGCAGCAGGAGCACCAGCAGCGTATCGCCGAGGCTGCGCACGATAGCGCTGCCGCCGGGACGCTGCGCCAGGCTCTCGCGCACCAGTATATTAAGCAGCGCGTCCAGCTCCGGGCAGTCTTCACGCGCATCGGTATGGAGATGGATCAGCGTCGATGCTTCACTGAACAGCCAGCTGACGTGCGGACCAAAATAGAATTCGCCGCACAGCATCTCCAGCGCCCCCTCCGCCGGGCCGGCGCGCATTTCCGTCACCGTGCCGTTAAACCGGTGCGCCACCGGCAGCACCTGGCCCCACTCCACCAGGCTCTCCATCAGATGCGGCGAACCGTGCGGCAGGAGGACGACATCTCCCGCGCGCAGGTGATGAGTCTGGCCGCCGACGTTGAGCCGCCCCTCGCCGCGCAGCACCACGTGCCAGGGCACCACGCCGCTGCGCATTTGCTGGTGCCCGGCCTGCCAGCGGCCGCCGAAGCGACAGTGCAGGTTCACTTCGCAGCGCGGCGCCAGCAGCGCCAGCAGATGACTGAGACTGTCCATGCTTCTCCTGAGACGATAAGACAAAAAGGTGAGACGAAGACCGCCAGTCTAGCATGCGGCAAGCGCCTAAGATGACCCCATTGCCAACACACCCTCGATAACAACAGGAGTTAACCATGAGCCGTTTAGCAGATATCCGTGAACAAGACGCCACCGGCAAAGCCGCCGATATTTTCGCCGGGATCAAAAAAGCGATGGGCAAAGTGCCGAACGCCTATCTCACCATCGGCGGCCACTCGCCGGCGGCGCTGCAGCAGGCGCTGGCGCACAATGCGATGCTCCATAAAGGCAGCCTCAGCGCCCAACAGCTGGAGGCGATTAATCTGTCGGTCAGCGAAGCCACCGGCTGTGACTACTGCCTGGCCGCGCACACCCTGATGGCGAAAAAAGCCGGCTTCAGCAGCGAGCAGATCCATGCCCTGCGCCGCGGGGAGTATGCGGAAGAGGCGCAGCTTGATGCGCTGGTGAAATTCGCGCAGACCCTGGTGACCACCACCGGTACGCTGCCGGAAGCCGACGTCGCCGCGCTGCGCAACGCCGGTTTTAGCGACCAGCAGGTGATTGAGATTATCAGCGCCATCAGCGCCATCCTGTTCACCAACATGGTGAACCGGGTTAACGACACGGTGGTCGACTTCCCGAAAGCCGATTAATCCGTCGCGCAGCGCCGGTTTTACAGCCCCAGATCGCTGAGCCCCGGATGATCGTCCGGGCGGCGCCCCTGCGGCCAGTGGAACAGGCGCTCGCTTTCGCTAATTGGCAGATCGTTGATGCAGGCGTAGCGCGTCTGCATCAGTCCGTGCTTATCAAACTCCCAGTTCTCATTGCCATACGAGCGAAACCAGTTGCCGCTGTCGTCGCACCACTCATAGGCGAAGCGCACGGCAATGCGATTCTCCTGCCATGCCCACAGCTCCTTAATCAGCCGGTATTGCTGCTCCTTGCGCCATTTTCGCTGCAGGAACTCAACAATTTGCCCCCGACCGTGGACAAATTCGCTGCGGTTGCGCCATTCGCTATCCACGGTGTAGGCCAGGGCGACTTTTTCCGCATCGCGGCTGTTCCAGCCATCTTCCGCGGCGCGGACCTTCTGGATAGCGCTGTCGCGGGTAAACGGCGGTAACGGGGGACGTTGTTCGGTCATACTTACTCTCCTTTGCGGGCTAATTGCTGCTGCAGGCGCTGATTCTCCTGCTCCAGGTCATGAATACGTTGCTGCAGGTTCTGGCTGTACTCCGCCACCTGCTGCGCGCTGTAGCGCGGCGTAATGTGCTGCGGGCAGTTCCAGTCAAACGCCTGCAAATGAAAAAGAAACAGACGTTCAATGCGGGCGCGATAGTTGGCCGGCGCCACCTGCGCCAGCAGCTGCGGGTGGTCCTCTGCCGCCAGGACCTCGACGGTGGCGTAGATTTTCAGCCTGGCACGGCGCGGATAATCCATCAAAAACAGGCAGGCCCGGTCGCTGCCGCGCAGATTGCCGGTAGTAATGTACTGGCGGTTACCGCCGAAATCGGCCATCGCCAGGGTGGTGTCATCCAGCAGATGCAGAAACCCCGGCGGGCCGCCGCGATGCTGCATGTAGGGCCAGCCGCTCTGCGACACCGTCGCCAGATAAAAGCTGTCGCGGGTGGCGATCATCCCCGCTTCGCTGTCGCCGAAGCGGTCGGCCTGGCGGCGACTGCGCGGCGTTTGCCACAGCGAGTCGCTGCCCATTTCATGCTGCACATCTATCACGTCCGGGGTGATAGCGATATCAAGAAAGGTTGCTGCCATAGCGCCTCCTGTTGTCTGGCGCCATCATGGACTGTACTGTGAAGAATGATAATACGGGTAAAGTGGCAATCATCTTTCCGCAAAACGGGAGAATAATGGATCGATTAAGCGCGATGGCGCTGCTGGTGAAAGTGACCGAGCTGGGGAGCATGTCGGCGGCGGCGCGGGCGCTGAATATGCCGTTGACCACCGTCAGCCGCCATATTGGCGAACTGGAGAGCGCGCTGGGCGTACGCCTGCTGGCGCGAACCACCCGCAAACTGACGCTCACCGACGCCGGGGTCGATTATGTTGCCGCCGCCCGGCGGATCCTTGAGGAGGTGGAAAACGCCGAACGCCAGGCGACGGGCGAATATCAGGAGCCAAAGGGTGAGCTGGTGATCTCCGCGCCGACGATGTTTGGACGCCAGCACGTTCTTCCGGTAATCAGTGAATTTATCGCCCGCTACCCGCTAATTCGCGTCCGTTTGCTGCTCAGCGATCGCAATGCCGACCTGGTGAGCGACCATGTCGATCTGGCGGTGCGGATTGGCGACCTGGCGGACAGCAGCATGGTGGCCACCCGCCTCGGCACCATGCGGATTGTGGCCTGCGCCCATCCGGCGCTGCTGGCGAAATACGGCGAGCCGCAGCGGCCGCGCGATCTGGCGGCGCTGCCTATCATCCGCATTGAATCGCCGATGCCCTATCGCGGCTGGCGCTTTCGCGCCGCTGAGCGCGAGGACCAGCTGATTAACCTGCCGCCGGTGCTATCCGTCACCACGCCAGAGAGCGCCGCCGATGCCGCGCGGCTGGGGGTGGGGGTGGCCCGCTTACTGCATTATCAGGCGCTGGATGGCCTGCGCCACGGGGAGCTCCGTCTGCTGCTGGAAAACGTCGAGCCGGATCCGGCGCCGGTCCATTTGCTGTATACCGCTCGGGATCTGGCGCCGCTTAAGCTGCGCAAATTTATCGATTTTGCCGCACCGGCGCTGCGTCAGGCACTGCTGCGCATCGCCGGGGCCGCTTAATGCGTCGCGGTCTTCAGCGGCGCCTCCTTTAACAGCCATGAGAGGACAAACGCCACCGCCATAATGCCGGCCGCCATCAGAAACGCCGCGTGGATCGCCGCGCCGAAGGCGTCGAGGTAGTCGAGGCGGATATCCGCGGGCAGGTGCTGGACCGCCACCGGATTCATTCCCGGCGGCAGCACCGCGCCTTCCGGCAGCAGTTGTTGCAGGTTGCTCTGCAGCACGTGCGTGAACACCGCGCCAAACAGCGCCACGCCGATGGAGCCGCCAATCGAGCGGAACAGGGTCACGCCGGAGGTGGCGACGCCGTACATCTGCGCCGGCATCGCATTCTGCACCGCCAGGACCAGCACCTGCATCACCAGCCCCAGACCCGCTCCCAGCACGCCGGTAAACAGGTACAGCTGCCACAGCGGCGAGTGAATGGTGATGCGGGTCAGCAGTACCATGCCGGTCACGCCGAGCAGGGTGCCGAGGATCGGAAACAGGCGATATTTACCGGTACGGCTGATAATCCGCCCGCTGATAATCGAGGTCAGCAGCAGGCCGCCCATCAGAGGGATCAGCTGCAGCCCGGCTTCGGTGGGCGTCGCCTCCTTCACCACCTGCAGATAGAGCGGCAGGAAGGTGACTGACCCGAACAGCGACATGCGGATGACGAAGCCGATCAGGCTGCACAGCAGGAAGCTGCGGTTGCGGAACAGCGCCAGCGGAATAATCGGCTCGGCGGCCATCCGTTCTTCGTAAATAAAGCCGATGATCCCCACGATGCCGAAGGCCAGAATGCACCACAGCTGCGGGTCATTCCACGCATGGACGCTGCCCCCTTCCGAGGTAAACAGGATGATGCACAGCAGCGCCATGCTGAGATAAATCGCCCCCAGCCAGTCAATCTGATGCTGGCTGCGTTTATTGCTGCTGTGGAATACCGCGCCGATCACCAGCAGCGCGAACAGGCCGAGCGGCAGGTTGATATAGAAGATCCAGCGCCAGGAGGCGTGCTGCACCAGAAAACCGCCGATCAGCGGGCCGATCACCGTCGCCAGGCCGAAAACGCCGCCGAACAGCCCCTGATAGCGGCCGCGGTTGGCGGGCGGGATGACGTCGGCGACCGCCGCCATGCTGATCACCATCAGGCCGCCGCCGCCGAGCCCCTGCAGGCCGCGCATCAGCACCAGTTGGGTCATATTCTGCGCCAGCCCGCAGAGCGCGGAGCCGACGAGAAACAGCCCAATCGCCACCTGCAGCACGATTTTGCGGCCGAACAGATCGCCAAATTTACCGTACAGCGGCACCGCGATGGTGGAGCTGAGGATATAGGCGGTGACCACCCAGGAAAGCTTGTCCAGCCCGCCCAGTTCGCCGACAATCGTCGGCAGCGCGGTGGAGACAATGGTCTGATCCAGCGCTGAAAGCAGCATCACCAGCAGCAATGCGCTGAACAGCAGGCGTATCGACTGCACCGGTGGGTTTGCGACTTGAGTAGTCATTACAACGCTCGCTTGAAATTAATTAAATGCATAATTAATATTTAGTGAAAGAATGAGTCGGGTCAAGAGATCGCCATATCATGACAGCACAAAAGGATCAGGATGCTCCCCGCCGCCCGGGTCGGCCGCGCGGTAAAAAACCGGGTACCGCCAACCGCGAACAGTTGATGGACATCGCCCTGACGCTGTTTGCCCGCGACGGGGCGGGCCGCGTATCGTTGAACGCCATCGCCAAAGAGGCCGGGGTGACGCCGGCGATGCTGCATTACTACTTCAGCTCGCGGGATGCGCTGGTGACTCAGCTGATTGAGGAGCGCTTTATGCCGCTGCGCAATCACATCAGCCGCATCTTTGTCGATCATCCACAGGACCCGGTACTGGCGCTGACGATGATGGTCGAGACGCTGGCGCATATGGCGGAGAAAAACGCCTGGTTCGCGCCGCTGTGGATGCAGGAGATCATCGGCGAAATGCCGATTCTGCGCCAGCATATGGATGCCCGCTTCGGCGAGGAGCGTTTTCAGGTGATGCTGGGGACGGTGCGTCGCTGGCAGCAGGAAGGCAAGATCAATCCGGCGCTGGCGCCGGAGCTGCTGTTTACCACGGTAATTAGCCTGGTGCTGGTGCCATTTTCACGCATCCACAGCGATCCGCGTTTACAGGCGGTCAACCGTCAGACCATCGTCAGCCACGCGCTGGCGTTAATGGGCCACGGCGTTGGAGGTTAAGGCGTGGTTTTGACGCTTTTATAGCCCGGATAAGGCACCACGCGCCGCCATCCGGGATTTTCCCTGCTCGCACTGCGCTTAGCAGGGCTACCACTCCCGTGTTATGTCCGGGCAGATTGCGCTCCCGATATTTCTTCTGCTCTATGTCTCTTATGGCGCAGGGAGCGCACAGGG
>NZ_KV792620.1:34065-100172 GCF_001808265.1 Klebsiella sp. HMSC16A12 | reverse complement strand
CCGGCGGCGCTGCGCTTGCGCGGGCCTACGGTCAGGTAGCGCAAATCGACCTTACCTACCGATACCCGCCATTTTCTTCTTTTTCGCCTCCCTTTATACTGCGCGCTATGTTCCTTACTGATAATAAATACAAATGAAATACCTCTTTTTATTTCTACTGGTTTTCACCAGCGGCGCAGCGGTGGCCACCGAACCTGGCAGTCAGTATCAACAGCAGGCCGAAGCCGGCGATCGACGCGCGCAATATTACCTTGCCGATACCTGGGTCAGCTCCGGCGATTATCAAAAAGCCGAATACTGGGCGCAGAAGGCGGCCGCCCAGGGCGATGGCGATGCGCTGGCGCTGCTGGCGCAGCTCAAAATCCGTAACCCCCAACAGGCGGACTATCCGCAGGCCCGCCAGCTGGCGGAAAAAGCCGTCGAGGCCGGCAGTAAATCCGGAGAGATCGTCCTCGCGCGGGTGCTGGTCAACCGTCAGGCTGGCGCCACCGACGTAGCGCACGCCATCACGCTGCTGCAGGATGCTGCCCGGGATAGCGAAAGCGATGCGGCGGTAGATGCCCAGATGCTGCTGGGGCTGATCTACGCCAGCGGCGTACACGGCCCGGAGGATGATGTGAAAGCAAGTGAATACTTTAAAGGCAGTTCATCACTTTCCCGCACCGGCTATGCCGAATACTGGGCCGGGATGATGTTCCAGCAGGGAGAGAAAGGCTTTATCGAACCGAATAAGCAGAAGGCGCTGCACTGGCTCAACGTCAGTTGCCTGGAGGGGTTTGATACCGGCTGCGAAGAGTTTGACCGGATTAGTAAAGGATAAGAAAAAGCCCGGCGCTATCGCGCCGGGCTTTGTGTTTTATTGGGCGGTTTTATCAAACTTGCCCAGCACTTCGCGTTCATAGGCCAGCGCTTTTTTGCGATCGAACTTATGCTCCCACTTGGCGATAACCAGCACCGCCAGCGCATTACCCACCACGTTCAGCGCGGTACGCGCCATATCGAGGATACGGTCGACGCCGGCAATAAAGGCAAGCCCTTCCAGCGGGATCCCGACGCTACCCAGGGTGGCCAGCAGCACCACGAAGGAGACGCCCGGCACGCCGGCGATCCCTTTCGAGGTCACCATCAGGGTCAGCACCAGGGTAATCTCCTGCCAGATAGAGAGGTCAATACCGTACAGCTGGGCGATAAAGATCGCCGCGATGCTCTGATACAGCGTTGAACCATCGAGGTTGAAGGAGTAACCGGTCGGCACCACAAAGCTGGTGATCGACGCCGGCGCGCCGTAGGCTTCCATCTTCTCAATAATGCGCGGCAGTACGCTCTCCGAACTGGCGGTAGAATAAGCCAGAATCAGCTCATCTTTCAGGATGCGGATCAGGATCCAGATGCTCAGACCACACAGGCGCGCGACAATCCCCAGCACCACCAGCGCGAAGAACAGGATCGCAAAGTAAACCAGCAACACTAGCTTGGCCAGCGGCCACAGCGAGGCGAAACCGAAGGTGGCGACGGTTACCGAAATCAGGGCGAATACCCCGACCGGCGCATAGCGCATCACCATATGGGTGACTTTAAACATGGTCTCGGAGATAGAGCGGAAGACCGTCACCAGCGGCTCACGGTGGGTCGCCGGCAGCGAGGAGAGCCCCAGGCCAAACAGCACCGAGAAGAAGATAATCGGCAGCATATCGCCTTTCGCCATCGATGCCACGATATTGGTCGGCACCAGCGACAGGATGGTGCCCATCAGGCCGTGCGCATGGCTCTGCACTTCGGCGGTGGTGTTCTGATATTTCGAAATATCAACTGCCGCCAGCTGCGACATATCAATGCCCGTCCCCGGCTGGAAGACGTTGGCCAGGGTGATACCCAGCACAATCGCCACCGTGGTGATCACTTCGAAATAGATAATGGTTTTGGCACCGATCCGCCCTAACTGTTTGGCGTCACCCACGCCGGCAATCCCGACCACCAGGGTCGAAATGACAATCGGGACCACGATCATTTTAATCAGATGGATAAAGATATCGCCCGCCGGCGTCAGCAAATTGCTAATTAACCAATCGCGACTTTCAGCGTGGTAATGCAGATAACTGCCCAGAAGGATACCCAGCACCAGGGCTAGCAAAATTTGCCAGGCCAGACTGACTTTTTTTGTTTTCTTCACTACTGACTTCCTCAATGAAAGGCACCATTCCTTTTCGTCATGGTACCCACTGCAGGGGGTATGAATTGTGTTGCGTTGCTTTGTGGGGTTATTTAACGCGCAATATCAGTATCATTTGCACGGCATGCTGCGCAAGCCTTTAAGAACAGGGCTTTCCTCTGCTTTTATGCATAAAGCAGCGAATTTCCCCCAGTTACATTGCATAAGTATTTGTAATAAAAAAATTTTCACAGCTTCCGTTTCTATAAATTCATTGGCGTAATTATTTCTCTTCAAAGTTTCATTTGATGAAATTTCACCCAGTTTAATCATTGCGTGATCTGCCCCCCAATTAACAAACAAAGCTGTCAAAACCCCTACTCTTAACGTTTGTTTGACATATATTTAACAAGTTCAAAGGAGAAAAAAAGCCATGAGCCAAATTCACAAACACCCTATTCCCGCTAATATTGCGGAACGTTGCCTGATTAACCCGGATCAGTACAAGGCGCAGTACCAACAATCCATAACCGACCCTGATACATTTTGGGGCGAGCAGGGCAAGATCCTTGACTGGATGCGGCCCTATACCCGTGTAAAGAACACCTCCTTCGCACCGGGTAATATTTCCATCAAATGGTATGAAGATGGCACCCTGAACCTCGCCGCTAACTGTCTCGACCGCCACCTCGCCGAACGCGGCGATCAAACCGCCATCATCTGGGAAGGCGACGACGCCAGCCAAAGCAAGCACATCACCTACCGTGAACTGCATGCCGACGTGTGCCGTTTCGCCAATGTGTTGCTCGACCTCGGGATTAAAAAAGGCGACGTGGTTGCTATCTATATGCCGATGGTGCCGGAAGCCGCGGTGGCGATGCTGGCCTGCGCCCGCATCGGAGCAATCCACTCGGTCATTTTCGGCGGCTTCTCGCCGGAGGCGGTGGCCGGACGCATTATCGACTCCAGCTCACGCCTGGTGATCACCGCTGACGAAGGGCTGCGCGCCGGTCGCGCCATCCCGCTGAAGAAAAACGTCGATGACGCGCTGAAAAACCCGAACGTGAAAAGCATTGAGCACGTGGTGGTCCTGAAACGCACCGGCGGCAATATCGACTGGCAGGAAGGCCGCGATCTGTGGTGGAGCGACCTGATTGCGAACGCCAGCGCCGAACACCGGCCCGTCGAAATGAACGCCGAAGATCCGCTGTTCATCCTCTATACCTCCGGCTCCACCGGTAAACCGAAAGGGGTGCTGCACACCACCGGCGGCTATCTGGTCTATGCGGCCACCACCTTTAAATACGTTTTCGACTACCATCCGGGCGATATTTATTGGTGCACCGCCGACGTGGGCTGGGTCACCGGCCATAGCTATCTACTGTACGGCCCACTGGCCTGCGGCGCCACCACCCTGATGTTCGAAGGGGTGCCGAACTGGCCTACGCCGGCGCGCATGTGCCAGGTCGTCGATAAGCATAAGGTCAGCATTCTCTATACCGCCCCGACGGCTATTCGCGCCCTGATGGCGGAAGGCGACAAAGCTATCGAAGGCACAGACCGCTCCTCGCTGCGCATTCTTGGCTCGGTCGGCGAACCGATTAACCCGGAAGCCTGGGAGTGGTACTGGAAGAAGATCGGTAACGAGAAGTGCCCGGTGATGGACACCTGGTGGCAGACCGAAACCGGCGGCTTTATGATCACTCCGCTGCCGGGCGCGATTGAGCTGAAGGCCGGCTCCGCGACGCGTCCGTTCTTCGGCGTCCAGCCGGTGCTGGTGGATAACGAAGGCCTGCCGCTGGATGGCGCCACCGAAGGCAACCTCGCCATCGCCGACTCCTGGCCCGGCCAGGCGCGTACCCTGTTCGGCGACCATGAGCGCTTTGAGCAAACCTACTTCTCCACTTTCAAAAATATGTACTTTAGCGGCGACGGCGCGCGTCGTGATGAAGATGGCTATTACTGGATCACCGGCCGGGTGGATGACGTCCTGAACGTCTCCGGACACCGTCTGGGGACCGCCGAGATCGAATCGGCGCTGGTGTCGCACCCAAAAATCGCCGAAGCGGCGGTGGTGGGGATCCCGCATAACATCAAAGGCCAGGCCATCTATGCCTACGTGACGCTCAATCACGGCGAAGAACCGACGCCGGAGTTGTATGCCGAAGTGCGTAACTGGGTACGCAAAGAGATCGGTCCGCTGGCGACGCCGGATGTGCTGCACTGGACCGATTCGCTGCCGAAAACCCGCTCGGGCAAAATCATGCGCCGCATTCTGCGTAAGATTGCCGCAGGCGACACCAGCAACCTCGGCGATACCTCGACCCTCGCCGATCCTGGCGTCGTGGAAAAACTGCTCGAAGAGAAGCAGGCCATTACCATGCCATCGTAAGTAAGGACCGATTCCCTACACCCTCTCCCCTTCCGGGGAGAGGATAAAAATAAGTCCCTCCCCCAGGATTTCACTCGCAGGAACGCCGTCAGCAACACCTGTCCCGGCTCCGTCGCCGGAGGGGTTGCTGTCGCCAGCGTCCGCCGAGTGGATGACGAAAGGGAGACCTCTGGAGACGCTAAGATGAATGAACAACTTTGTCAGCGGATAGAAAATAGTGCGCATTTCAGGGAGTTAGTTGCATCACGGCAACGGTTTGCCGCCATTCTGTCAGTGATTATGTTAGTGATCTACGTGGGCTTTATTTTGCTTATCGCCTTTGCACCCGGCTGGCTCGGCACCCCGCTGCACGCCGGAACCAGCGTCACCCGCGGGATCCCGCTCGGCATTGGCGTGATCGTCATTTCGTTTATCCTGACCGGTATTTATGTCTGGCGAGCTAACGGTGAATTCGACCGTTTGACCAAAAGCGTTCTCAACGAGGTAAAAGCATGATCAAGAGAGTCCTGACGGCGCTCGCCGCCACGCTGCTGCCCCTCGGCGCCCACGCCGCAGACGCTATTACCGGCGCGGTACAGCGCCAGCCGACCAACTGGCAGGCGATTGTCATGTTCCTGATTTTCGTCGCCCTGACGCTGTACATCACCTACTGGGCCTCAAAACGGGTGCGTTCGCGCAGCGATTACTACACCGCCGGCGGCAATATTACCGGCTTCCAGAACGGGCTGGCGATTGCCGGCGACTTTATGTCAGCGGCGTCGTTCCTCGGTATCTCCGCGCTGGTGTATACCTCCGGCTACGATGGGCTGATCTACTCGCTGGGCTTTCTCGTCGGCTGGCCGATTATCCTGTTTCTAATTGCTGAACGTCTGCGCAATCTTGGCCGCTATACTTTTGCCGATGTCGCCTCTTACCGCCTGAAGCAGGGGCCGATCCGCACCCTCTCCGCCTGCGGTTCGCTGGTGGTGGTGGCCCTGTATCTGATTGCCCAGATGGTGGGCGCCGGCAAGCTAATCCAGCTGCTGTTCGGCCTTAATTACCATGTCGCCGTAGTGCTGGTTGGCGTGCTGATGGTGCTCTATGTCCTGTTCGGCGGCATGCTGGCGACTACCTGGGTGCAGATTATTAAAGCGGTTCTGTTGCTGTGCGGCGCCAGCTTTATGGCCTTTATGGTCATGAAGCACGTCGGCTTCAGCTTCAATAACCTGTTTACCGAGGCGATGGCCGTCCACCCGAAAGGGGCGGCGATTATGAGTCCCGGCGGACTGGTGAAAGATCCGATATCGGCGCTCTCTCTGGGTCTGGGTCTGATGTTCGGTACCGCTGGCCTGCCGCATATTCTGATGCGCTTCTTTACCGTGAGCGACGCCAAAGAAGCGCGTAAAAGCGTCTTCTACGCCACCGGTTTTATGGGCTATTTCTATATCCTGACCTTTATCATCGGCTTCGGCGCCATCATGCTGGTCGGCGCGAACCCGGCGTTTAAAGACGCGGCCGGACAGCTTATCGGCGGCAATAACATGGCGGCGGTGCACCTGGCGGATGCGGTTGGCGGCAACCTGTTCCTCGGGTTTATCTCTGCGGTAGCCTTCGCCACTATCCTGGCGGTGGTGGCGGGCCTGACCCTCGCCGGCGCGTCAGCGGTGTCGCACGACCTGTACGCCAACGTCTTCCGCAAGGGCGCGACCGAGCGTCAGGAGCTGAAGGTCTCCAAGATCCCCGTGCTGATCCTTGGGGTGGTGGCCATTCTGCTGGGTATTCTGTTTGAAAATCAGAATATTGCTTTCATGGTCGGCCTGGCCTTCTCCATCGCCGCCAGCTGTAACTTCCCGATTATTCTGCTGTCGATGTACTGGTCGAAGCTGACCACCCGCGGCGCGATGGTCGGCGGCTGGCTGGGCCTGCTGACTGCGGTCATTCTGATGATCCTCGGCCCCACCATTTGGGTGCAGATCCTCGGCCATGAGAAAGCGCTGTTCCCGTATGAATATCCGGCGCTGTTCTCCATTGCCATCGCGTTCATTGGCATCTGGGTCTTCTCCGCCACCGATAACTCACCGGAAGGGATGCGCGAGCGCGAGCAGTTCCGCGCCCAGTTTATCCGTTCACAAACCGGGATCGGTATCGAACGCGGCCAGGCGCATTAATCGTCCTCTCCCTTCCCCGGCATCGTTCGGGGAAGGGATTCTCCCCTCAGTTATAAGTAAAGGTGATCACCCCGGTGGCGTTGGCTGTCCCCGCGGTCACCGCGCTCCCCGTCCTGTAATAGTTAGTGGATAAGGCGAGCGTCTGCATGGCCGCTGCGCCTCCGGGGCTGTCGGGGTTGGTGAAATAGCTGTAGCTGGCATCCGCGCCGCTGTTGGTCACCGTCGCGCGGCTCGAAGTATAGAGGCTGATATCGGTATTTAACGGCAGTGCTTTGCCATTCAAATTTAACTGCACTCCCACGCCAGTGGCGGCATTCTGTTCCGCCGTGAGGGCCATCACCGTATTGTCAGGGTTATCCCCGCTTGCAGAAGCAGCCGCCACACGCATCGAAACGTTAGTTCCCGGCTCGCAGGAGAGGCTCAGAGACTGCCGCGCGCTACCCACCTTCGTCGCGGTATTAAACTCACTGGCATTGATGCTGCCCATGGAAAAACTGAGATTATTGCTACCGACAATACACCCCATCGGGATTAGCTGGATGCTGGTGGTGCCGCTGATGTGCAGTTGTGAAATAGCGATGGTCCCCCTTTTATCCTTGGCCGATACCGTGGCCACCGGGTCGCTGAACGATAATTGACTCTTGCTGGCGATGGCGCCGCCGGTGGCCACCAGCTGCAGCTGATACGCTGGGGTATAATGAGTCGACGCGAAAGAGTCGAAAAGACCTGTCGGCTTTCCGAGGTAATAATTCACATCACCAATATAATGCACCTGCGAGTCGGGGCTGAAATCATCGGTGTCATCGCCATATTCACCGCTGATATTGAGCCACACCTTGACGCGGATACCGATCCCCTGCACCGAGGTGGCATAGATATTATCCCCTATCAGTGCCCCGGCATTGTTCGAGGACCAGGCAAAAACCGCGTAGGTGCTCCCCTCACAGTTAAGCAATTCCGTTTGCGAGCGCGTAATCTTCCCCGAGTCATACAGTACCGTCCCTGCGGTATAGCTCCCGGCATTGACCAGGATCTTTTCCGGCAGGTTGGTCATCGAGACATCGCCATAGTTGGTTCCCGTGCAGGCCGCCCAGCTATAGACGGGACACAGTGCCAATATGAGCAATAAGATCAGTTTTTTCATACCCATCCCTGTCGAAACGTTATTTGTAGGCCACATCGAACGTGGCGGTAAACCCGACCATCCCGGACCTTACCTGGCCATAAGGCGAAAACATACGTGCCACCATATTAAAGGTATGGATATCCGCATCGTCCCCAAAGGTATAGAGATACTGGTCGCCGGGGCCAAGGGGCTGCTGGTCGGTCATGCTCTGCAGCTGCAAACCGACGCCGCTGGCACCGTTGCTGCCAGTCTGGAAGTTTTTATAGATTGAAGCGTGGGTGCTATCGAAGCTGGTGCCGCTAAACGCGATGGTCACCGCCGACGCATCGGCGGAACAGCTGGAAAAGACCAGCTTAACCGGCACGCTGGCGCCGCTCGCCCCGGCATGTCCGGAGAACGTCTGCGAGGAGACGGTGCCTAAATCGATACTGTTCGACGGCTCCACGGCCACCTCACAGGAAGGCGCTTCGATGGTGCCCGTGACGTTAAAATTGACCGTGCTGCTGCCCTCATAAGCCAGCGCCGGAAGGGAGAGCAGCAAAATGGCCACCAGGAGGCCCCTTGTGCTGCCGTCTCGCATATTCATATCAGCCCCTCTTCCATGTTGAAAACCTGCATCCATTACCGACATTCGGCCTGATAGAACAGAATATCGTCGCCAAGGGCCATGCCGGAGAAGTCATAATGAACGGTGCACTGCTCACTGCTTTTCTCCCCCCAGCGCGCTAACAGCTGGCCTTTTTTCTGCAGCCCCGTTAGATACACCTGCCCCTCATCGCCAACGATATTGCTGCGCGACGCGCTACCGTGATCATTATCGAGGGTCACCAGCGCGCCGAAAGGCACCACGCCATTGCGGGTACGCAGGGTGAGCATCGCCTTATAGCCAATTCGCGTGTCGTACTTCACTTTGACGATCGCATTGCGCGTCGGAACCACCGTTCTGGCGACGTTATCCACTTCAGCGCCAGGTATTTCCTGTTCATCCAGCGCCAGGCTGTTACGATGGTACGGACGGACGTAAGGCACCACCGCATATCCGGCGGCATCCGTCGTCACGTTTGTCTGACCGCGCACTGTCACATCGCTGACGCCAGGCGTTTCGACCAGCGCAGAACTCTCGCCCAGAAAGCGTGATAGCGTGAGTCCGCCCGCATGGGCGACCATGCCCCCGCGCAGCGAATAGTTGTAGTGATTGCTGTAGCGGTCGTAACCATAGCCGCCAGCCACATCCCCTTTCGAACCCTGGTAGTTGACGCTGAGGTTACCGGAGGTGCTTTTATCCTTCGTGTTGTACCCTTCCATCAAGCTCCAGTTCAGGGAGCGATCCTCGAACGCTGAGCCGTTGAGCCCCACGCTGTGCGTGGTGTCGTTATGCCGACCATGGTTCAGGGTGTAATTTGCCGAAAGCGTCTCGCCAAGCGGAATACTTAACGTCAGGGAGACGACCGTATCGCTGGATGGCCGGTTATTGCTGCTGTCATCGGTACGTTGCACATTGCGGTTATAGGAATAGTTAATAAAGTAGGAGGCCTTGCCAATCGACCCGCTATAGCCCACGCCCACCGATTCCATACGCGAACTGTCCCAGTAGGTCTCATTGACCAACGAAAGCGAGAGCGAACCATAGCCAAACAGCGTCTGCGACAACGATGCGTCAAACCGACCTTTCGTTCTGCCGCTCTGCGTACAGCAGTCGCGCTGTGTGGAAGAGTTATCGACAAAGTCCTGAAACGAATAATATCCCGAGGTGGAGTAGCGATAACCGGCCACGGAAAAGCTGGTGCCCGTCTGCAGAAAGCTTTTACTGAAGCGGACGCGATACGATTGCCCTTGCTCTTTACTGGTTGACGAGGCCGTATCGCTGGTTTTCACGTCGGCCCACGACTGAGAGCCATCAAACGACAGCGCACCGATAGTACCGAGGTTAAAGCCAGCGCCTAACAACAGGTTGGTATATTTATCTTCCGCCTGCTGGAAACCAGTATAAAGAGTGATGTTGCTGGTGGCGCCATAGGCCAGGGAAGACTGAATAAAGTTATATTCTTTATCGTCGGAGCTACCCGATCGCGTCCTGCCGCTGCTCAGCGCATAGTCCAGCTGGCCCTCACGTTGCAGGATCGCCAGCGACGCGAAAGGCACCACAAAGTTTTGCTCGCTGCCGTCAGACTCTTTAATGTTGACGTACAGGTCGCCGGCGCTGCCGGTGGCGTACAGATCGTTAATTTCAAAGGCGCCGGGAGCGACGGTGGTTTTATAAATGCTGTAACCATTCTGATAAACCGAGACCTCCGCGGTGGTGCGCGCGATCCCTCGAATCGTCGGCGCAAAGCCATGCAGGCTATCCGGCAGCATCTCTTTGTCCGAACTGAGCTGCAGACCGGTAAAACTCAAACTGTCGAAAATGCCGGAAGAGGTATACGTATTACCGACCACCAGCTGGCTGCGTAGGGTGTGAATATCGCGGGCAAGATAGGAGTAAACCGACTCCCAGCGGCTGTTGTTATCGCTGTGGCTATAGGTGCTGTAGTTGCGCAGGCGCCATGGTCCCAGATTCAGCCCAGGCTGCAGGCTGACGAACTGACTGTCGATAGTGGCGCCGTTATGCCGCGGCGCATTACGCTGCCCGGTGACGCTATAGTTAAGAAGACCGGCATTGATCCCCTGTTGCCACTGGCTCTCGGGAATATAGTCTCTGGGGCGATTCAGCATGGCGGCCTGCGGCACGGTAAAATCAATCCGCTGCTGGGCAAGAGATACCGAGAACGTCATCCCGGGGATCGCCGACAGCCGGGCGCAGGTTTCCCCTGCCTCGAACAACTGCGGATAGGCGGTGGTATTAATCAACCATGAATTCAGATACTCCGCGGACAGGCAGGGAGAAGCAGTCGCGCCTGCGTCATGGCTAATTTCCTGAAAAGTCAGCGAGTCTGAACTGACGTACTTATCATTGATGTAAACATCCAGGTGATAGGTGCCCGGCGGTATGCCATCTTGCGAAAAATAGGATAGATCAACCGAAGCCGCAGGACTCTCGGCGACTTCGAGTAAATTTGGGTTGAAATATTCGCCGGCCTCCGCGCGAGAGGGCAGAGTACTTAGGCACAGAATAATAGCGACGCAGATACTTTTAGTTGAAAATAGCAGCTCAACGCTACTGAATGATAGCGGTATATTTCTTCCCTGACATACCATAATCATTAATCACGCTCCATGTGATCTCTTTTTTTCCTGTCGCCGACAGGCTACTCTGCACGGGTATTTTTAAGGTGGAAAACGGGGCAGCAAACCATGCGCCAGAAATATTTTTACCGTTAAGGCTAACCTGTGAGAAATTCATATACAGCGGTGAGTTATTTTTTACCGTCACCGACGTCCCCTCTTTCCCCCACTGTAATTTTTCAGCGTACGCTTCCGGTGTATTACCTTTTAACGCAGCGGGTCGATAAATCAATTTTATTTTCGAATTAATCGCAAACTGTACGACATTTTTATCAGGTACATATTCTGTTGCCGGGATCCCTTTAATATTGAGCCAAAACATCGACTCGCGATCGTCGGGTAATTTCTTTCCTGATCGAACTACGCGGACAAATCCTTTCTCCCCGGCTTTGAGACGAAACAGCGGCGGCGTAATAATAAATGCGTCTTTGGCGGGTGAGGCTGCATCAACCACCGAGAGCCAGGACTGAACGATATTGCTGTTCTGATCTTTATTCTCAACCGTTATTACAGCGTTATTTTTCGTACCATCAAAAACCAGACGCGTACCGCCAACGACCACGCTGGCCTGCGCGAAGGAAGAAGACAGCAATAAACCGATCGCAAAAAAAGGATATCTCATATGTTTAATTTAAGGGGAATAGCAGGCGATTCCCCTTTCTCCATTCAACAAGAAGCCGAATTAATGATAGGTCACGTTATAAGTCACGGTTGTCTGAACGGTACCTTTCGTCGGATCGGCATCACCCGATTTCACCATTTTAACGGTGAACGGAATGGTTGCTGCACCCGAAGAGATATCAACATCAGAACCCTCTTCGTTATTCTTCATCACATTGCCCGCTTCGTCGAAAAGGGCCACAGCGACGCCGGTTGCCGGCTCATCAGTTGCCTGGTTTTTAAAATAATCGCTGTTCGCGGTATCGGAAACACCGCCAAAAGTGACGCGGGCGATACTGTTGCCACCTTCTTCCGCGGTCGGGCAATCAGCTAAGCTAAAGGAGAAGTTCTTGGCAGCGCCGAAGGTATACGCTTTCAGATCCGCCACTGAGGTGGTGCCCATATCAATAGCCGTTACACCGCCATCAATGGTCGCCGTACAGGTGGTATCGGAAACAATACCATTAAAGGTAATGGTGTTATCAGCCTGCGCAACGGTAGACAGCGCGCTGCAGGCAGAGAAAATCAGGGCACCCGCCAGAAATTTTTTACTCATCTTCATATTTATTCCCATATCCATTATAAACGACAATCAGTCCGTCAATTGCTTTATGCAGCGATATTAGAGAATGAAATTCAAGCAGCGCGGCGTCATGCGTGTATTTACATGACATATGGTTTATGACAATTAATATTATTCATAAATAAACGACCAGCATTTGAATCCATTCAATAATACAAGCTCGCGTAAAAATAATAACTAGCATGAGGTAAGAACTCAATTATTAATGTAAAAATTGATTTTTTGCGACATAACATCGCAACGCATGCGTGGCCATACTCAAAACCATAAAAATCAAAGAGTTATAAAGTTATAAAATTCGCAAAGATAATTGGATATTTATATAATATTTGCCCCATAATTAAATACGGGCATGCAGAGAAACATTTAGTTACAAAGTCAGTGCTGATATAAGAATTGGCTTAATCTTTTATGATGAACCGTTAAATGCATCAATAACAAAAACAGGGAATAGCCGATAGCTATTCCTCTCCTCAATATTTATTAACATTCACTCTGGCGATAATGTTAAAACAGCAGCCAGCGGACGACCGGCGCAGCCAGCACCACCACTACGCCTGACAGCATCATCACCAGGCTGGCCACCACGCCCTCCTGCTGGCCCAGCTCATACGAGCGCGCCGTTCCCGCACCATGGGAAGCCGCGCCGAACCCGGCTCCTTTCGCCATCCCTTCCCGGATAGCAAGACGTAAAAACAGCATATCTCCCACCGCCATGCCAAACACGCCGGTGATCACCACAAACAGCGCCACCAGATCGGGTTGACCGCCGAGCGGTTTCGCCGCCGCCAGCGCAAAGGGCGTGGTCACCGAGCGCACCGCCAGGCTACGCTGAATTTCATCAGACAACATAAACCCGCGCGCCAGCCATACGGAACTGGTGACAGCCACCACTACCGCCGTCACCACCCCGGCGCTGAGCGACATCCAGTGGCGTTTAATCACCGCGACATTTTCATACACCGGAACGGCAAAGGCGATGGTCGCCGGGCCCAGCAGCCACAGCAGCCAGTGGGTCTCTCCCATATAGCTCTGATAAGAGATATGGCCTACCACCAGAATCAGCACCAGCAGGATCGGCGTGAACACCAGCGGCATCAGAGGGAGTTTATGAAAACGTCGATACAGTTTTTTGTTGGCGTAATAGAGGACCAGCGTCGCCACCAGGCACAGGATACTCAGCACGGCATCGCTCATTTTTTTAACCTGCCCACTTCGTAACGATAGACCTTGTCAACGACCCAGGCGGTGGCGCCGAGCACCATCAGCGTGCTTAAGGCAATCACCAGAAATATCCGCCAACCATCGACCATCAACAGCTGGGCGTAGTTCACCACCGCGACCACCGCCGGGACGAAAAACAGCAGCATCTCCGCCAGCAGCCAGCGGGCGCCGGCGCGCACCCAGCTTACCGGTATCACCCGGCAGACGATCAGCAGCAGGAGCATCACCATGCCGACCAGGTTAGCCGGCAGCGGTACCTGCCACCTGTTCACCAGATATTGTGCGAAGATGAATAACCCGACGTAGAGAAGTACCTGTACCGGGATCTGAAGTCGTTGCGCCACGGCGGGGGCAACGCGAGCTGGCGCGAAGGCCATGTGCGATAGTCCTGAAAAAAAGAAGTCAGGCGAGCAGTATAGAGAGCCGCCGAAGCGGACAGAAATGAATTAAAATCATCGCAGGTATAGTCTCAGGGAATAATTATGGATATCCGAACGCTGCGCTATTTCGTTGAAGTGGTTCGTCAGCAGAGTTTTACTCGCGCGGCGGAAAAGCTGTTTGTCACACAGCCCACCATCAGCAAGATGCTCAAGAATCTCGAAGATGAGCTGAACTGCACGCTGTTGATCCGCGACGGCCGCAAACTACTGCTCACCGATACCGGGCGCGTCGTTTTTGAACGCGGCCAGGCGATCTTGGGCGAGTTCAGCCAGCTGGAGTCAGAGCTGAGCGATATCAACCACCTGCATAAAGGGGTGCTGCGGCTTGGCATTCCGCCGATGGTCGGGATGCTGATGGCCGAGCCGATCAGTCGCTTCCGCCAGCGCTATCCGGGCGTCGAGCTGAAGATCGCCGAGTTTGGCGGCCTGACGGTCCAGCAGGCGGTCAGCAATGGCGAACTTGATATGGCGATGACCGCCCTGCCTGTCGAGGAGGATAGCAGCCTCACCATTCTGCCGTTGTTCAATCACCCGCTGTGCGTCCTGACGCCAAGGACCGCGGAGTGGGAAGGTAAAACCTCGCTCTCGCCGGCCGAGCTGGCGTCGCATCCGCTGGTTATCTACAACGAGGAATTTGCCCTTAGCCAGCAGCTGATGCGGCTGTTTGCCGAGCATGACGTGAAGCCACGTATCGCAGTGCGCAGCGGCCAGTGGGATTTTCTCGCCGCCATGGTGCAGGCGGGCATTGGCGTAGCGATCCTGCCGGAACCGATTTGCCAGCGTCTCGACCGGCAGAATTTTTGCTGGATCCCGTTGCAAAGCGAGCTGCGCTGGGAGCTGGGGATGATTTGGCGGGAAGGCGTATATATGTCGCGTAGCGCTGAGGCCTGGCTGGCGTGCAGCAAAGCGTTCTGGCTGGAATAATTCCCTGGTGACAACGCGTTCCGCAAGGGAAGGGGTAGCCCGGGTCAGGCGCTTGCGCCGCTGCCCGGGTTTCCCCCGGTCGCGCTAACGCTTATCGGGGCTACACATTTACTGCAGTCTCGCCAGTAGTCCGAATAAGCGTCGCGCTATCCGGATTACAGGTTATTGATCTTCGATTAACAGCGCTTCCAGCAGGTCGAGATCGTGGAGCAGCTTCTGCAGCGTCTCGTTACTGATCTGCCGGGTGGCGCGCAGATGATACAGCTCGCCGCGCTCAGAGCGCAGCGCCGCCAGGCGGAAGCGGCGTTCCAGACTCTCTTCGAGCATAGAGGTTTCCACGTCGTTACGCCCATCGGCGCGCCGGCGCAGGTTACCGATCACCCGCGAACTGACTTCGGTCAGCAGCTGGGTATCGATATTCTCTTTGGTATCCGCCGCCAGACGCTCTTCCATCTTCTGGATCGCCACAATCGCCACGTCAGCCGTTGCCGCGCGCGCCAGACGCTCCTCTTTCCGCTGCTGCACATTATCGCTCGATTCAATGTGACGTAGCAGGATCGGCAGCGCAATCACCCCGACGAACAGCGAGAACAGGATCACCCCGGCGGCGAGGAAAATCAGCTCATAGCGCGCCGGAAAGACATTCCCGTCCGGCAGCAGCAGAGGAATGGAGAGCACACCGGCGAGGGTAATCGCCCCGCGCACCCCGGCAACGGGGGAGATCAGCAGCTCGCGCGTAGTCCAGGAGCCAAACTCCATCGGCTTCTTCTTCAGGAAGCGCTGACTGAGCTTACGCATCGACCACAGCCAGCCAAAACGCACCAGCATCAGCGCGGCATAGATCAGGATAATGTCGGTAAACAGCATCCAGGTCTCAACGTTGGGGTCGGCCTCCGCCGCCACCAGCGAACTGGAGAGGATATCCGGCAGCTGCAGGCCCAACAACAGGAAGACCATGCCGTTGAAGACAAACTCCAACATTGCCCAGGTGCTGTTGGCGCGCAGGCGCATGGCCAAGGGCGCGGTGCGCATCACGCCGGAACGGGTGATGGTCATCCCCGCCGCCACCGCCGCCAGGATGCCGGAGACACCGATATGTTCGGCAATCAGATAGGAGGCAAACGGAAGCAGGAACAGCAGGACAATCTGCGTGGCGGGTTCATCCCCGCCCCAGCGGCTGAGGAAGCGCATCGAGCGGCCATACGACCAGCTCACCACAAACCCGGCCAGCACGCCGCCAATCGCCACCTTCAGAAATTCTACGGTGGCGCCGCCAACGGTAAAGACCATGGTGCCCATCGCCACCGCGACGGCAAACTTGAGCGAGACCAGGCCGGAGGCGTCGTTCATTAGCGCCTCCCCCTGCAGAATGCCCATGATTTTCTTCGGTATCCGCCCTTCCCCAACGATGCCCGAAAGCGCCACGGCGTCGGTCGGCGACAGCACGGCCGCCAGCGCGAACGCCGGGATCAGCGGAATGCCCGGCACAATCCAGTAGATCAGAAAGCCGATGCCGACCACCGTCACGACCACCAGCGCTAGCGCCAGGCCGAGGATCTCGCGCCCGTGTTCAATAAATTCGCGGGTTGGCGTTTTCCAGCCGTCGGCGAATAGCAGCGGCGGGATAAACAGTACCAGAAACAGCTCTGGATCAAATTCAACGTGCAAACCAAAGGTCGGCCACGCCAGAAGCGCGCCAATGGCGATTTGCATCAGTGGAAGTGGAACCTGAAAGGGCAGTACGCGCGTCACTACCCCGGAGAGTGAGACCACAAGGGTCATGATGAGGATGGTAAAGAATATTTCCATGTGTTCCCTGTTTGCTGCGTTTTCTTTTATACCTGTAAGGCGTCGTGCCTGTGAATCATACGCTACCCAGATTAACGCAAATGGAAACAGGATGTGGCTTAAAAATAAAACGGGCGGCCTGAGCCGCCCGTGAGGAGCACGAAGGGTTTAAATCGCCCAGCCGCCGGCGTAGAACACCACCAGCGCCACAGCGATAATCACCGTGCCGAGGTTCAGTTTGCGCCACTCGCCGGAGACCAGACGGCCAATAACCAGGGTCGCGAAACCGATCATGATGCCCGTCACGATGTTACAGGTCAGCACGATAAACACCGCGGTGATCAGGCCAGCCATCGCGTCAACAAAGTCATTGAAATCGATTTTCGCCACGTTGCTCAGCATCAGCAGGCCAACGTACATCAGCGCCGGCGCGGTCGCGTAGGCCGGCACCAGATAAGAGAGCGGGGAGAGGAACAGGATCAGCAGGAACAGGACACCGACCGTCACCGCGGTCAGACCGGTTTTACCACCGGCCGCGGTACCCGCCGCCGATTCGATATAAACCGCCGCCGGCGCCGCCCCGACTAAACCGGAGAAGACGCTGCTCAGGGAGTCGGTGGTCAGCGCTTTACCGCCGTTGATGATCTGTCCGTCCTTATCCAGCAGGTTCGCCTGGCCAGCCACGGCACGGATGGTACCGGTGGCGTCAAAGACCGCCGTCATCACCAGCGCCAGCACGCTTGGCAGCACGACCGGGTTGAGCGCGCCGACGATATCCAGGCTGCCGATCAGGGAATTACCTTGGCCATCGCTCAGGGATGGCATAGCGAAAATGCCGGAGAAATGGACGTTGGGATCGAAAATCAGGCCGACAATCGACACGCCGATAATGGTCAGCAGAATGCCGCCCGGCACCTTCATTTTTTCCAGACCAATGATCACCGCGAGGCCAATCAGCGACATCACCACCGGGAAACTGTCAAAGTTGCCCAACGCCACCGGCAAACCGTCCAGCGGGTTTTTGATCACCAGACCAACACCGTTGGCGGCGATCAGCAGCAGGAACAGGCCAATGCCGATCCCGGTACCGTGCGCCACGCCCTGCGGCAGGTTACGCAAGATCCAGCTGCGGATGCCGGTTGCCGAGATCACCGTAAACAGGACCCCCATCAGGAATACTGCGCCGAGGGCTACCGGAATACTGATCTGCTGCCCCAGCACCAGGCTGAAGGCGGTGAAGGCGGTCAACGAGATAGCGCAACCGATCGCCATCGGCAGATTCGCCCATAATCCCATCGCCAGCGAGCCAACGCCCGCTACCAGACAGGTCGAGACAAACACCGCGGCCGGCGGGAAGCCCGCTTTACCGAGCATGCCCGGCACCACGATGACGGAGTACACCATCGCCAGAAAGGTAGTAAGACCTGCAACAATCTCCTGACGCACGGTGCTGCCGCGCGCCGAAATTTTAAACCAGGCGTCCAATGAACCGCCGGTACGCGCTGAAGGCGTAGACATAGAAAACTTCCCCTGAAAATTTTTATCGTTCGTTGATATGCGTGGTGGACCGTCCACTGCCAGTTAAACGCGATCTCCATGTACCGAATCGCAGCGCCAGGGGGGCCGCAAAAAAGCAAACGTTTAACTCCGCGCATACACTACGGTGGTCAACCTTATCGCCTCCCCCGGACAGCAGAAAAAAGGGGGAGCGAAACAGAAAGGCAAACGATTATCCGGCCTTTAGATAACCCTTTTCAACCGATGTTTATCGTATTTCGCTAAATTTCGCTTATGACGAACAGAAAATGACCAGCCGATGCGCAAACGTTATCGTCTATGCGCAATCCGCTAACAATTTTTTAGTGAGTTGCTTTCATTTATCGACGTCATCGGATCCGCTGATATCTCAGGCGCCGGGTAAGGTGAAGGGGCCGCCGCGCTCGATGGCGCGTTGCCAGGCCGGTCGCTGTTCCACTCGCTGACGCCAGGCCTCGATATGGACAAGGTCATGCATGCCGCCGCGCGCCAACAATGCCATCACCGGGAAGCTCATCTGGATATCGGCCATGCTCAGCCGCTCGCCAGCGAACCATGGCCGCGCGGCAAGATGGTCGTCAATGAACCGCGCATGGGTGGCCAGCTGCGGATCGAGCCACGTTTTCTGTATCCCCTTGCCCAGCAGCGAACCCAGCGAGCGAACGCCAAAGGGCACAGGGGGTTTGCCAAGGCTGGCGAACACCAGCTTCATTAACAGCAGCGGCATCAGCGAGCCTTCGGCATAGTGCAGCCAGAAGCGGTACTGCAGTTTGTCGTCAATTCCCTGCGGCTTCAACAACCCGCCGCTGTCCCAGGTTTCCTGCAAATACTCGAGGATCGCCCCGGACTCCGCCAGCACATAGCCGTTATCTTCCAGTACCGGTGATTTGCCCAACGGATGGATTTTTTTCAGCGCCGCCGGCGCCAGCATCGTTTTCTCCCGCTGATAGCGGACTATCTGATAAGGCAGCTGCAGCTCTTCCAGTGCCCACAGTACGCGTTGCGATCGTGATTGATTAAGATGATGTACCGTCAGCATGAGCCTCTCCCGTAGTTTGTTCAAATTAACTATAGAAACAGGCGCTCATTGCCGGGAAAATTTCAGCAAAATAGTGAGGAAAAAGCGACGGCAGATGCCATAGTTAAAGTGTCGACGCAAACCGGAACCTCCATCAACAGATTGCGCAATACTGAGGGACGTCGACGTCGGGGGAAACCCTCTCGCGAACCAGCGAGATAATGCGAAAGACCAAGACCGGAAAACAACTAAAGCGCCCAGTTGTGGCGCTTTAGTTTTATCACTCGTCTTCCAGCAGCCGGGCGCCGGTTCCCTCTTCCCCCAGTTTATCGCCCGGGTTGCGCAGCGGGCAGTCGCGTCGCGATAAACAGCCGCAGCCGATACAGCCGTCGAGCTGGTCGCGTAGCGCCGTCAGGGTATGAATGCGCCGATCCAGCTCCTCACGCCACTGCGATGACAGCATCTTCCACTCTTTTGCGCTGAGATTGTGCCCTTCCGGCAGCACGCCAAACGCGTCGCCGATAGTGGCCAGCGGGATGCCAATACGTTGCGCAATTTTGATAATCGCCACCGCGCGCAGAACGTCACGCCGGTAGCGCCGTTGATTGCCGGCATTCCGCTGACTGTGGATCAATCCTTTACTCTCATAAAAATGGAGGGCCGAGACCGCCACGCCGGTTCGTTTTGCCACTTCTCCAGGCGTCAACAGCATTTTGATGCGGGGTGATTTCTTTTCCATAAAGCGCTTTACCTCAAGTTAACTTGAGGAATTATACTCGCCTGCAGACAAAACGACGAATCGAGAATTGAGAGAGGCCGCTTTATGTCCCATCAGGATATTATTCAAACTTTGATTGAATGGATTGATGAACATATCGATCAACCACTTAACATTGATATAGTCGCCAGAAAGTCAGGATACTCGAAGTGGTACCTGCAGCGGATGTTCCGTACCGTGATGCATCAGACGCTGGGGGACTATATTCGCCAGCGCCGCCTGCTGCTGGCGGCGGAAGCGTTGCGAACCACCCAGCGGCCGATCTTTGATATCGCCATGGATCTGGGCTACGTCTCGCAGCAAACCTTCTCCCGGGTGTTCCGCCGCGAGTTTGACCGCACTCCCAGCGACTATCGCCATCAGATCTCCGCGTGACGCGGCGGCTGAGGCACGTTCGCGGGCGCGGGAGCATTGGCTAACCACTGCATAAACTCCCGCGCCGGCATCGCTTTCGCAAACAGCCAGCCCTGGCAATACTGTACGCCGCGCTTGTAGAGCCAGCTTACCTGCTCCGGCGTCTCCACGCCTTCTGCAATCGTCTTTAACCGCAACCCGCGCGCCATCTCGATGATATGCTCAGCAATCAGGTGGCTGGTGTTGTTGGTGGTGAGCGTATCGACGAAGGTTTTATCGATTTTAAGGATATCGACGTTCAGCGCGTGCAGATTATGCAGATTCGAGTAGCCGGTGCCGAAATCGTCGATGGCAATTTCATAGCCTGCTTCGCGGAACGCCTGGATCACCGGCGTGGTCTTCGGTACGTCGATAAACCCGCGCTCGGTCACTTCGATTTTGATTTGTCCGATACAGACCGCGTAGCTGTGCGCTTTCTCACTGATCTGTGAAATCAGCCGCGCCGAATGGAAATCCGACGCAGAGAGATTGATGGCTATATACAACTGTGGATGGCTGGCCAGAAACTCACCCATTTCATAAAACAGTTCATCCACCACGTAGTCCGTGACCTGGGCAATCATGCCTTCATTTTCCGCCAGCGGAATAAACTCCGCCGGGTTCATCACCGGACCGTCAAACCCAGGCCAGCGCAGCAGCGCTTCCGCCCCAACGCAGCGGTTATTTTTAATATCGATAATCGGCTGGTAGTGCAGGCGCAGCTGGCGGCAGCTCAGAGCCCGCTGCAGCATATTGCGCGGCGAGTGATACTGTCGGCGGGTGCGCGACCACACCAGCACCAGTAAAATACTGCAAATTATCCCCAGCGGCAGCGTCAGACTGGCCTGGTCACAAAAGTTGTGATAGTAGCTGGCCCGCGAGGTGGACATAATGACGGCGATGGGGCGAATAGCGGAGCGGGCGATCGTATACACCCGGCCATTCTGATTAAAAAAGGTATCGCCTTCGCGAATTAACGCATGGAGTTCCGCGGGCTCGACATTGTTACTTACCGAGAAAAAGAGGTTGGTTTTGGTATCGAAAACGCCATAGGCTAAATCGCGGTCGCTGGCGATCACCGAGCTGTACGAGAAGGGATTAACCACCACAACATAGGGCCCCTTCTGCATATAATTCATGGCAAAGCCCGGATAAAACGGCGTGTCCCGGTAATAGTAAATCGCGACATCCGGCTTTTTGGTGTAATTAGCCGCCGGCATCCGCCAGCCGGTTTGCTGATGAACGGACGTTGAACAGATAAAGCGCTGGCCGTTAGCGTAGATCAGATCTTCCACATACAGCAGGCCGCGCACAATATGCAGTAAATAACGCTGGTGATCCGCTGAACACAACTCACCGCGATACTGGCTGGCTTTAGCCCGAGCCTGATCCGCTTCCCGGATGACCATTTCCGTTTTTTGCAGCGCCAGCTGCGAAAATGAGTGTAATTGATCAATGGTTTCGGCTTTAGCCCGCAGCTGGGCAAACCACAATGCCAGCACCACTGGCAATAAAATAACCAAACCTGTTCCGATGAGTCTTAGCGCCTTATGCGGCGCACTGTCACCCATTTACGCTTACATCCATGCGATATGCCTTAATTAAGGTAGCCCGAACACGTTAGCAATCGCGATTGCGATAGACATCAGCTGACATCCGACAGCCCTCACGAGCGTCAGTTTTACCTCTGATGGTGATGAATAATACTTATTTATCAGGTATTCGGAAGATATTCCGGCAAGATTAAGAATAGACGCGCATCTGACTCGGTTTCTCCGTGTAATAAACAAGAACAGGTAATAAAACCCGCAGAATAATAATCATTAGGCAGTGAATGAAAATATGCTTCCCGGGATTGCTCACCAATACCCACACAAACTTCATAGTTATTAAACGCAGCAAAAGCTCATTTTTTGACTGGTGAATAAAGCGCCAAGTGTGATATAGTTCACACAAGTTGATGAAACAGAAATGGCGTTTCATCACTCTCTAGTACGCCAGTTGAGACCAGAGCGCTATGCCATCGTCAGTCGCGCCAGGTCGTCCATGGCTCCCGACTTTCTTTGAGGATAGGTTAATGGCTTCCATTACTACCAGTGTCGTATTATTGCGCTGGCCCCTGGTGAGCGCGGTACTGATGTTTCTCGCCAGCTCACTGAATATTCAGCTTCGCAAAAGCGATTACGCCGGTCTGGCGGTGATCTGCAGCTGCCTCGGCCTGGCCGCCGCCTGCTGGTTCGCCACCGGTTTGCTCGGTATCACCCTGCTCGATATTGCCAAAATCTGGGGCAATATCAAAGATGTGATGATTGAAGTCATGAGTCAGACACCGCCAGAATGGCCAATGATGATGACCTGAGGTTAAAAAGCTTCCCGACGGGAAGCTTTTTCGTTTTCTGCAGCCCTTATTTCCCTAATTTCGCCATCATCTCCGGACGCATAAATTTATGGATCACCACCATAAAGAGCAGCGATGGGGCCAGCAAAATCAGCGCGGTAATCGACGAGACCTGATAGTTACCCGACATGCTGGCGTTATAGAGCAGCAGCGGCAGCGTGGTGATATCCGGCGCCCCGACGAAGAAAGTGCCGGTAAACTCATCCAGCGACTCCAGAAAAACAAAGATGCTGGCGGCAACGATCCCCGGCGCCGCCTGCGGCAGCACAATGTGCCAGAAGGTATACACTGGCCCGGCGCCAAGGTTACGCGACGCCCGCGCCAGCAGCGGGTCGATGGCTGAAAACGCGGCTACACAGATCCACACCGAATACATCAGGCCGTGGACGCTATGCACCAGCACCACCCCTGCGATACTGCCGTTCAATCCCCACTGATAAAACAATCGGGCAACATTCATGTATACCGTCAGGTTAGGAAAGGCCTGCGGGATAAGAAATAGCAGCATGAACAGCATCCGTAATGGCATTTTCCGCCGGGAAAGCGCATAGCCGGCGGGTACGGAAATCAGCAAACAGACCCCCACCGATAACAGAGCGATCAGCACGCTGGTTAACAGCGAGCTGGAGACATCGCTGTATGGATTGAAAACCTGATACCAGTACTTCAGCCCCCACCGGCTGGGCAGCGAATGGGGAAAATACCAGCTTTCCGCTACGGTCCAGATCAACAGGTTCAGCAGCGGACCAAACATCGCCAGCAGCATAAACAGCAGCAGCAGGGTCTGCAGCACCGGACTGGCGCGCACTTTACGGCGCCCTTTCACCCACCATGCCGAGGTTGATACGAGGGCCAGCGCTTTCATGATTCACCGCCTTTTTGCTGCAGGCTGTGGCGCAGGTAAAACCACGACAGCGCGCCGCAGATCGCCAGCGACACCACGCCAAGCGCATTCGCCACCGCGTAATCACCATAGGAATTGACGCGAAACGCCATATCCACGGTTAGCATCGTCGGGGTTCCCACGCCGATCATCAACGGTACCGACAGCACCGACATCATGGTCACCGTCGACAGCACCAGCGCCACGCCGATAGTCGGCAGGACCTGCGGCAGCATGATATCGAACAGGATCCGCGGCCGGGAGGCGCCAAGATTACGTGCAGCAAGGATCTGCGACGACTCCAGCGCCGCCATCGCCCCGCAGATCAGCAGCGTGGCAAAGGCCAGTTGCTTCCAGACAAAGGTGATCACTATCCCTTTCCATCCCAGCCAGGAGAGCGTCTCCAGCGGCGTGACCAGGTCGGCCGCCACCAGCGCATTGTTCATCAGGCCATTTTTGGCGAGAAAAGTGCGCATCATCTGGGCAACAACGATAAAAGGAATAAACAGCGGCAGGCGATACAAAAAACCCAACAAACGCACAACGGGTCGGCAGGGTGACAGCGCAATCACTGCCGACAGGGTAATGGCGAGCAGCGCTAACAGCGCCACCGAGATCAGCACGATAAGCAGCGAAAAGAGCACATCGCTGGCGTAGAGCGCATAGACCTTGCGGAAGTGATCGAGGGTGAACGGCTGTCCCGGCGCGGTAAACGCCGAGACCAGCGAAAACCCCAGCGGATACAAAAACAGGATCGCGATCATCAGCGCCGCCGGGGCAACCAGCAGCAGATATTTTAATGAACTGGACATAATAAACCTGGCGTCAGCACAAGCAAGCGCCCGGGACGGCGGCCCGGGCTGGAAAAAGGTTTAATTAGCCACCTGGCTTTCGTAACCCTCTTTGATATCGTCAAAGTAGGGGGCGATTGGGAAGCTTTTGCCATACTTCGCCAGCGCTTCCGGCGAGATTTCGGCAAACAGCTTTTGCCAGGTCGCCGCATCCAGCTTCGGCTTCACCTGCCCGGCGTCGATGCCCGGATACCAGTTGAACTGCTTGACGATCCCCTGCGCCTGCACTTCCGGGCTGGTGGCCAGCGCGATAAAGTCGCGCGCCAGCTGCGGATTCGCCGCCTTCGCCGGGATGACGTAATACATCGGCTGGCCCGGCATGCCCGGCGCCAGTAAAGCAAGCTTGATCGACGGCGGCAGCTTGCCCTGATCTTTCCAGCTATAGAACATATCGACCCACACCGGGCCCATGGCGATTTCCCCCCGGCTCAGCATATCGAGCGTCCCGGCGTTGCCCGGGGTGAAAGTTACGTTTTTATTGAACGCCTTTAGCTTCTCATAGGCCTGCTGCCAGCCTTTTTCGACGCTTTTATCATAGGGCCCGGCGGAGAGACGCTGGGCGTCGGTCCCGTAGGCGTAGATCCAGCCCACCACAAAGCTGACGCCGGACATGCCATTCTTGATGCCGTTATAGCCAAAAGCCTGCGGATGTTTCTGCGTCCAGGCCACCAGCTCGTCATACGACGCCGGCGGGGTAGTGACCAGATCGCTGTTCCAGGCGATAGCGGTCTGGCTTAAGAACATCGGCATCACGTATCCGTCAACGTTAACGCCCAGCGCCTGGGTGGCGCTCGGCGAACTCACCATGCCGCCGGTCTGAATATCCTGACGGTATTTTTGCAGCAATCCCTTTGCCACCTGCTCACCGCCCGCCTTCTGGTGCACTACCGCGACGTCGATATCCCACTGCTGCGCGCCGCTCTCCTGCTGGGCCGTTAGCTTCTCGCTAATTTTATTCGACCCGGCGTCGCCGGGGCCGGTACCGATCACCCGCACCTTGACGCCGGGATGAGCGGCTTCAAATTTTGGCCCCAGCCAGGTTTTTACATAATCCACCATATTCTGATCGCCCGCGGTGGCGACGTTGAGAATGGTGTCGGCCTGTGCGCCAAGGCTCAGGAAGAGGGTCGTTACGATCGCTGCTTTCGTCTTAGTCAACATGGATTGTCCCCAGAATGAACTCGCTGATATCACTGTGATAGTGGTAAAGGAAAAATATGCAGGGCCGGCGTTGGCACATGGAGCCGAACGCGGCTTTTTGTCGGCCAGCACTGCGCGGCATCCGCCAGCAGCAGGCGGTCATGGCAGCGCACGCTGTGACGATACAGATTGCCCAGAAACGCGCTTTGCTCCACCACGCCTTCCAGAGCCAGCCCCTCCTGCGGCGCAGGCTGCGTTAATTCAGCGAGCGCGGCATCGGCGCTGCGAAAATAAATAACGTTGTCACCCTGCTGAGCGGTAGATAAACCGGATATTGCGGCAGCGGATAATTCACCGGAAATTATTTTATTATCGGCCCCCATAAAATCAGCGACGAAGGGCGTCGCGGGGCGTTGATATATTTCTTCCGGCGTGCCGGTTTGTTCAATACGCCCCTGATTTAATACCGCAATGCGGTCCGCCATCACTAAGGCTTCCTGCTGATCGTGGGTGACAATTAATGACGTGAACCCCAGTCTCTTTTGCAGAGATTTAATTTCATGGCGCACATTCAGGCGCACTTTGGCATCCAGATTAGATAACGGCTCATCCAACACCAGCACCTGGGGCTCTATGGCCAGGGCTCTCGCCAGCGCCACCCGCTGCCGCTGGCCGCCCGACAGTTCGGTCACTTTCACCTCGCCAAGCCCTTCGAGATTGACTATTCGCAGCAGCTCCGCCACCCGCCGCGCGATATCCGCCCCGCGCCATTTGCGCAGCTTCAGGCCATAGCCGATATTGCGCGCTACCGTCAGGTGCGGCCACAGGGCGTAGCTTTGAAATACCATGGTGATATTGCGCTGCTCCGGCGCAAGATGAGTGATCGTTCGGCTGGCAATAGCCACCTCGCCGCTTTGCACCGGAATAAAGCCGCAGAGGGCGTTCAGCAGCGTGGTTTTTCCGCATCCCGACGGGCCCAGTAGAGCAATCATCTCTCCCTGCTCTACCGCCAGATCGATATTATGTAAAACCACCTTATCGCCATAACTAATTTTAAGGCCGGAGATCTGTAAATAACTCATATTCGCTACCTGAAAGCGCTGCTGCGGCATTTTTTTTAGCAAGGTGAACACGTGTTCATTTGGCTGTAAAAAAAATGCAACGTTGACTCGACATGATGTGAGCCTACTTTGTCGGGTATTTATGACAATTTAATTAAGCGGCAAAAAATTTTGGCGAGGGTAAATGAAAATAGATGTGCTTGGCTGCGGGAGCGCCTTTTCCTGCACGCAAAATACCTCCGCGCTGCGGGTGATCGATGCGGACAACAAACAGTGGTTAATCGACTGCGGCCCCACCGTTCCCCGCGCGCTCTGGCAGCGCGGCGGCGAGGTCAACGATATCGACGCGATCTACTTCACCCACGTTCACCCGGACCACTGCACCGGCCTGACGGCGCTACTGAACCACTGGAAAAGTTATTCCCGTCAGAAGCCAGTCATTATCTACTGCCAGCCGGCGCAGCAGCCGGTGCTCATGCAGCTGGCCGCGCTGGCGAACTGGCCGCAGGCGGACCTTGGTTTCACCATCGACTGGCAGGAATGCCGCGAAGCCTGGACGTGGCAGGACTGGCAGATCCGCACTGCCCCCACCCAGCATGAGCTGAGTAATCGCGCCATCCGCATCACCATTGCCGGGCAGACGCTGTTTTACAGCGGCGATGGCCGACCGACCGCCGACTCGATAGCCCTGATGGCCGGCGCCGGGCTGGCGTTTCAGGAGTGCGCCTCGGTAGCAGCCCTGGACGATGACGCCTCGCATGGCGATTTCCCCTCCTGCCTGATGCTGTTCAGAACGCTGCAGCTCCCGGCGATGGGGCTCTATCACTGCGAGGATGCTTCTCTGTCGGCGCTAAAGCAGGCCTGTCAGCCGTGGCCGGGCTTATTCGTTTCCCGGGATGGACTCACCTTAACGCTGCCGCGTCCCACGCCCACTGACGAGACGTACCTCCTATGAACCCACGCAAACCCAGCGTCACCGCCCAGGATGTTGCCCGGCGAGCGGGCGTCTCCCGGGCAGTGGTGTCCCGGGCGTTGAGCAACAACGGCAGCATCTCTCCCGACGCCCGGGCGCGGGTACTGCGCGCCGCCGAAGAGCTGGGGTATCAGGTTAACTTCCTCGCCCAGGGGCTGAACCGCCAGCGCAGCCACTTAATCGGCGTGATCGTCTCGCGCATCAGCGATCCTTTTCGCAGTACCCTGCTTGATGCGCTGCTTAACGAGATCCAGCGCCAGGGCTTTCAGGCGCTGGTGAGCGAGATCCACAGCGAGCAGGATCTGGCGCAGACCTTGCGCCGTTTCGCTCAGTTTCGCGTCTCCGGCGTTATCGTCACCTCCGGCCAGCCGCCGGAGGCGCTGGTGAACGAGTGCGTCCAGCAGCATATTCCGGTCGTGGGCATTAATCGTCAGCCGACGATCCCCGGCGTGGATTACGTTTGTTCTGACAACGCCGCCGGCGCCGAACTGGCCGCCGACCAGCTGCTGCGCAGCGGCTGTCAGCGCTTTGGCTGGCTCAACCACCATCCTTCCACCTGGGCCGGCCGCATGCGCGGGGAAGCGTTCGGCCGGGCGCTGCAAACGCGCGGAGTGGACGTCGAACGCCACCTGGCGATCCTCGCCTGTCAGCAAGAAGGTTACGCGGGCGGGTTACAGGCTGCGGCGCTCGCCGACGAGGCGCTGGAGGGGATCTTCTGCGCCAACGCCCAGCTTGCCTGTGGCTTTCTCGATGGAATGCGCCAGCGCGGCAGAGAGGCTCCGGCGGATTTTCAGCTGATTGGTTTTGATAACACGCCGACGACCGCGCAATATAGCTATCAGCTCACCACGCTACATCAGGATGTGGCGGCGATCGCCCGCCAGGCGCTCGCCCGGCTTCTGGAGCGCGCCGCCGACCCTTCGCAACCTTCACGCACCACCTGGGTGGAGGTAACCTTAATTCACCGGCGCACGTCGCCCTTTGTTATCTGAGAGCAGGACTATGACGGAAGCACAACGAGAGTCATTATGCGCCTTGATTCGCCAGGCAGGCGCCCACGCCCAGGCGCTGCGCGATGCGGGATTACAGGTCGATAAAAAAGCGCGCCAGGACTTTGTGTCGCAGGCGGATCTCGCGGTAGAACAAGAGATTAAAGGCTGGCTGCAGGCCCACTTTCCCGAGGAGGGTTTCCTCGGCGAGGAGAGCGGTTTTGAAGGCGACGACCAGACCGTCTGGGTGCTGGATCCTGTCGATGGCACCACCAACTTTATCCTCGGCATGGATTACTGGTGCATCTCACTGGCGCGAGTGTGCCAGGGCGAGCTGTCGCTCGGCATCATTTACGCCCCCGATCGCGATGAATTTTTCTTCGCCGCCCGCAGCGAAGGCGCGTATCTCAACGGTCGGCGCCTGACGCTACGCGAGCCGGAGCCCGATGCGGTGGTGATCGGCATGGGGCGCTCCAGCCGGGCCCCGGCCAGCGACTACGCCCGGGCCATCGACACGCTGCTCGACGCCGGTCTGGAGTATCGCCGTTTTGGCGCGGGCGCCCTGATGCTGGCGCATGTCGCCGCCGGTCAGCTCCACGCCTATTATGAAGCGCATATGAACAGCTGGGATGCGCTGGCAGGCATGCTATTGATTGAGGAGGCGGGCGGAACGTGCAATGCGTTTCTCGCCAATGCGGGCCTGCGGCGAGGCAACCTCGTGCTGGCCGGCTGCGCAAGCGTCCAGCCTCGACTGGCCGCCCTGCTGGCGAAATGACGCCACGCCGCCGGTGTCTGACCGGCGGCGTGGACTGGCTAACGCCAGGGTTCACTGCGGGGAATATTATTCGGGCAACGCTTAATCGTGCAAAAGGACTGGTAAAAACAGGAGTCAGACCGCTCGCCACCGGCATGGTAATGGCACGATGGTCGCTCACGTAATTTTTCCCACTGCGCCTCGTCGTACACCGTAATATTATAGATTTTTAATGAATGATACTGGTCATTAATTAAAACTCTCGAGGAATAGAGTCTTATCGACTCACCGGGCAACAGGATTACATCAGCCTCGTACCACATGATAAATTTCAAGAAACGCAGACTGGATATAGCCGAGAAGGCGATACCAGATTGCGGGCAGATCAGGGTATTAAGAATAGTCCATTTCATATTCCTTCCTTATAAAGATGCTACAAATTATTACAATATATAGTGATAGCATTCATTGTTATAAATCGCAAGCACCCCTGACAATTATGTGATTTAAGACAATTCCTAACAACATACTCCATTATTAGTAACGTTTCATCTCCCTCTCTAAATTTATGGTTAGGCCTAATGAAAAACAGCCAAATTAACCTTAAAAAAGAAAATACAATAAAAAATAAGATAATATAAACTTAATTGACAATACGTCTTAGTCCCTCTGGATGAGGCCTCAGCCATTGGTATTAGATGATGCAGCACTGAGTATTACCCGCGGTTTGGCAAGAAGAGAGGACCATAGCAGGCAGCTATTTATTGCGTGGTTACCTCGTCGTACGTCACCAGGTCCGCGAGGCCCGCAGACCGCGCTCGGGTAAATGTCGCGGGTGTCCCGCCAGATCGTATTCCTTAGCGATAATATCGACATAGCGGTTGAGTATATTCTGCTCAATCGCTATATCGGAGGACAGTCCACAGAATATAGCCACGCCGGTCTATCAGGCCCCGTTGGAGCCCTACCAGGTTTTGCCGATATTAAACTGAAACTGTTCTGCTTTATCACCATCGTACTTTTTAAACGGCTCTGCCCAGGAGAAGACCAGTGGACCGAGGGGAGACATCCACTGCACGGCAATCCCCGCGGAGAGACGAATATGACTCGGATCGCCGTAGTCAGGGATCCCTGCTGCCAGCGTCTGCGCGGTGTTGTGCCAGGATGTACTCCAGACCGTCCCCGCGTCAACAAACAGCGAGGTTCGCAGACTATCGGCGTACTTATCATTCACAAAGGGGGTTGGAATGATAAATTCGCTGTTCAGCACCGCCATAGCATTCCCGCCGACCGCATCAGACGAGGCGTCCAGCGGGCAGGCGCTATAGCTGCTTTCGCTACCGTTACAGCGGTAATAGGCCGCTTTAGGCCCAATGGTGTTAGAAGAAAATCCGCGCACTGACGACGAACCGCCAGCGTAAAAGTTATCGTAGAACGGCACACTTTTGCCGTCTAACCCGCCGGCATAGCCTGCGCGCAGGCGTTCCATCCAGACCCAGCGCTTGTTCTCGCTCAGCGGCAGATACTGGGCGGTGTCAAAAGAGAGTTTGTAGTAGCTATTATCCGAACCGGGGAGCGTCACTTTACCGCTCAGGCTGCTCTTGTTTCCCGCACGCGGGAAGAAGCCGCGATCGAGATCGTTGTAGCCCCATCCAAGACTCACAAAATAATCGTTGGCGCTATATTTTGCGCCGCTGTCGCCATCTTTCGTCACCACGCTGGGCTCGATTCCCCGAGAGCTGAGGTAGCGCCAGGTCGTCAGCTCCGGATCCATATTGGTCAGGCGATTATGGACATAATCCAGTCCCAGGTTCAGGGAGTTATTTTCGCTAATGGGAAACCCTAGCGTACTACCTAAACCATAGCTCTGCTGGTTATAGCTCCCGGCATCCGCATCAGAAGCATCATAGCTGTTATAAAAAATCTTTCCGCCCAGGCTGATGCCATCTACGGTAAACCACGGGTTCGTCGCCCCCAGTTCAAGATAAGACTGGTAGCTGTTGCGCGTCCCATTGAAGCTAACGCTATTACCCGTTCCCAGCCAGTTATCCTGCGTCACGCCAAGCTGATAGCTCACGCCGCTGTCCGTACCAAATCCCAGGCCCACATTGAATGAGCCGGTGTTGCGCTCCTTCACCTTGTAGACCACATCGACCTGATCCGCCGTTCCATTGACCGGAACGATCTGCTGTTCAACGTTCTCAAAAAAACCCGTTCGATCAAGACGTACCTTCCCTTGATCGACTTTTTCGTTGTTGAGCCACGCCCCTTCCATTTGGCGCATTTCACGACGCAGCACCGCGTCCCGGGAGGTGTCGTTACCGGAAAAGCGGATCTGGCGTACCGAGTAGCGGCGGCCCGCGTTGACCTGAATATGCAGCACCACGCGGTGATGCGCATCATCGATTTCCGGCGTGGACGTCACCTGCGGCCAGGCATAACCATACTTACCAAAGTGCTTTTTGATCTCATTTTCAACCGTGGTGACTTGCGCCCCGCTATACCATGCCCCCGCCAGCGGCTGGGCAAGCGCCTCGATCTCCGGCCCATGCTGAGCCAGATCGCCTGTCACCTGAGTTCGGTCGACCCGATAACGTTCGCCTTCATTGAGGGCGATAGTGATATACAGGGATTTTTTATCTGGCGTCATACTGACCTGCGTGGACTCGATAGCAAAGCGCGCATAGCCGCGATCGAGATAAAAACTGCGCAGCGTTTCCAGATCGGCTTCCAGCTTCTGCTTCTGGTATTTTTTATCGGCTACCACGTTCCACCACGGCACATTATCACGTAGCTGAAGCTGGTCCAGGAGCGTCTCTTCCCGAAACGCCTGATTACCGATAATGTTTATTTGTGCGATTTTCGCCGAGATGCCTTCCTGAAAAACGAACGTTAAGTCAACGCGATTACGCGGTAACGGGGTCACCACCGCGTGAACCTGCGCACTGTATTTCCCCGCGCTGTAATAGAAATCCTGCAACCCCTTTTCTATTTCGCTAAGCGAATTTCGATCCAGTGCACTACCTGCAGAAATACCGGACGCGGTGAGATTTTCCTTTAGCGCATCATCCTTCACTGCCTTATTCCCGGAAAAACTGACGCTGGCAATAGTGGGCCGTTCCTTAACCTGCACCACCAGCGTTTTCCCATCGCGCAGGATCTGCACATTTTCGAAATTGCCGCTCGCATACAGCGCGCGCACTGCCTCGCTGACATCTTCTGGCGTCACCGCATCTCCCGCGTGCAATGGCATACTTAATAGCGCCGCCCCGACGGTCACGCGCTGTAGCCCTTCAAAACGGATATCATCAACTTGATATGATGTTGCGGCATATAACGTTAAAGGGGCGATCAATAATCCGCTGATGATATGAGTCTTTTTTAACATGAATGTGTCGTCTACGAGATAATGAGCAATAGCAGTGTTCTGCTGGCGTTGAGCTTATTTGTTCAGGATGCATCTCTAAAATATGCGACAGAAAATAACCTGAGCGAGGCGCAGAATTACATGCAATTATGGCGACAAAATGGAGAAAAAATGGATGTTAAAGCATCTTTAAAAATATATTTAATGATGGAACTTTTTCTGAGGCGCATGGTTCTAATGGCCAACACCAGTACTATATTTAGATTTACCTGAACGTTTTATTAATAAAAAACCCCCTTTCTTATTAATGGAAAGGGGGAAGGATCTCGTTAGGAATGATGCTCTCTGGGATCACCAGGAACAGGGAGAAAAATAACCTGCAACCCAGCAGATTTAATGAAGAGAAATTGAATAAATTATGCAACTGATATCACAACATTCTACCCCGAATTCACCGCCAGACGCCGTTGGCAAACATCTCCATATTTTCCTCAAAATAGCAGAATACAGTAGGGTCGCCTTATCAAGGCATCAAGGAAAGTCTATCGTTATCTACAATAGCCAAGCAGTGGCGCCTCGCCAGGGAAGGTGAGGCATAGGTTTCGCCATCCTGCCGCCTCCCATCATCAGCCACAGGGAACTGCGTATGACACGCTTACTCAAGACAATCTTGCCCATCATCCTCTGCGCCCTCTTCGGGTTATCGTTCGCTTCACCCACGCAGGCTGTCGCCAGTCTGCCGATCGTTCTTCCCGCGCTGACATGCGATGCGCTAAGCGCTACCGACTTCAGCGCGGCCGTTGGCGCAAAGGTCACTATCAATCACACTGAAATGCAGACCTCCGCGCAGGGAAGCTGGTGCAAGGTGAGCGCCACTATCGCCCCTGAGATTGGCGTGCAGATTGCCCTGCCGACTCAACGCTGGAGTCAACGTTTTTTGCAGGTCGGCTGTGGCGGACTGTGCGGGAGTATTAACCTGAGTCTGTCGAATGCCAGCAGCTGCCTGCCGGCAATGAACGGCGAGTTTGTGGTGGCAGCAACCGATATGGGGCACCATGGCAGTATGATGGATGCGTCATGGGCCGAAGATCCGCAAAAGCGCATCGATTTTGCCTGGCGCGCCAACCACCTGACCGCCGTGCTGGCCAAAGCGGTGATGCAGACGCTTTACCGCCAGCCGCCAAAGTATGCCTACTTTATGGGCTGCTCAGACGGCGGTCGCGAAGCATTGATGGAAGCGCAGCGCTTTCCGCAGGATTTTGACGGTATCAGCGCTGGCGCGCCAGCGGCCTTTTTCCAGTTTCAGAACTCCTTCTTCCACGGCTGGAATGTGGCCGCCAATCAGCGCCCGGACGGTACCGCTATCCTGCTGAAAAATCGCCTTCCTCTGATTCACCAGGCCGTGCTGGCTCACTGCCCGACGCTTTCCGGCGTGCAGGATGGTATCCTGCAAAATCCGTATGCCTGTCAGTTCTCTGAGTCATGGCTCCCCCGCTGTCCTGCCGATGCTCGGGATCGTTCTACCTGCCTGACGCAGGAAGAGATCGAGGTGGTGAAAAAGCTCTACCGCGGGGCTTACGACAGCCACGGCGCCCAGTTCGTCGCGGGCGGTCTGCCGCTGGGTTCCGAGCTACGCTGGCCGGTGCCCGAGACGCCGACCGGCCACTCAATGTCGGAAATGATGGTACTACCGGCTCTGCAATCCGTGCTCCTGCCAGGAGAAAAACAGAAGATCCAATCGATGCGGGATTTCCCGCTTAACCAGCAGAATTTTGACGCCGTCGCCCAACTGGCGCCGCTCTATAACGCGGCAAATACCAATCTTCATGCCTATCAACAGCGCGGCGGCAAGCTTATCCTCTGGCACGGTCTGGCCGATGACTCCGTCAGTCCGGCCTTTTCTATCGCCTATTATCGCGGCGTAGAAGCAGAGATGGGCCATGCCGCAACGGATACCTTCCTGCGGTTATTCCTGCTGCCTGGGGTAGCCCATTGCGGTAATGGCGAAGGTTACGATCAAATTGATCTCCTTACCCCGCTGATGCGCTGGACCGAGGAAGGCATCGCGCCGCAGGAGATCATGGCCGGCAAACGGGCAACAGCCGCTGCCGACCTGCCGCCGATGACAGAAAAACCAGATGCGCAAACGCAGTTTCACGGCGTGCAGAAAGTCAGTCAGCCTTACGCTGACGCTGCTCCAGCTGTTATCGCGACTCGTCCGGTGTATCCCTTCCCGGCTATTGCCCGTTATAACGGGCGCGGCGACGTGAATGACGGCGAAAATTATCATGCAGAGCAAACTACCGCCTTTGGTCATCTGCAGCTGGCAAAACCCGCCAGCGACTATATTGGCCCTGATAATCAAAAAAATTATCAGGTTCGCCACGGCACACTCACTGTTCAATAAACCCCAGGGCTCCTCACTGAGGAGCCCTGCGTTATGGGATTGGCCGCAATTATGCGTAGCAAAACGCTCCAGCAATCGGTATTAAGCGACCTGCTCTTGTGGATCGATAATAATCTGGATAAGAAACTGACCGTCGACGATCTGAGCGATATCTCTGGTTATTCCCCCTGGCATTTGTTTCGGCTCTTCCGTCATTATTTTGATCGTTCGCCAATGGAATATATCCGCCAGCAGCGCATGTCGCTGTGTCGCCGTTTATTGCTGACGACGCCTGGTTACCGAATAGTCGATATTTGTATGATGGTCGGTTATGACGATCTCAGTGCGTTTAATCGTACCTTCAAAAAATATCATGCGCTCACGCCCACTCAGTATCGCTATCAGATCACGCGGCAAAAATAAGGAAGTCCCCCTCCTCCGCATCGCTGCGGTTGGGAATGGAAGGGGGACAGGGGATATTACAGAAGGGAAATAGCAGGATGCTATTATCGAACCCGGTCGGGATCAACGACCTTGCGCGACGAAAATCAGTATAAAAGGATATGTTGAGCTAATAATGTAGAGGGCGTGAAGATTTTGTCACGATTTATAACCGCCTCCTCCGCTCTCATCTGAAATAAAAAAACCGGGTCGCATTGCACCCGGTTTACTCCTCATCAGGATCATCAGAAATGAGTATTAACGCTCATAAAGAAGGTCCGCCCCGATTCGTTATAGGTCTCGGCACCCGCGCCATACAGATAAGCTCCCGTCGTCGCGTTGCCGGTCGTTTGCGCATTCCCTGCCCGGTAGTGGCGAATATCAAACAGGTTATCTATCCCGCTGGTGAAGCTCAGATTTTTGTTCACATCCCAGGTCGCACTGAGGCCGACAATGCTGTATGGGCTGACTTCGTTTAGTTCGCTGCCGCTGACCGCCTCGCCCTTATAATTGAAGCGTTTTGGTTTCTGTCGGCCATACCAGGTAAAGGTGCTCTGCAGGGAGAGATCTTCACGAACCTGCCAGCTCAAAGTCGAGTTCAGGGTAAACTGCGGGATCACTGACAGCCGGTCGCCGGTCGTCTTATTCTTGCTCTGCAGCATCCAGGTCAGGTTATTGCTCCAGTTAACCGCCTCCCCCACCGGCAGATTCAGCGTTCCTTCCAGGCCTTCCACTAACGCCTTTGGTACGTTTTCCCACTGATAGATATTGGTGGTGCCGTTGCTGGCGGTACCCACCGCCGCATACCCTGACTCAATCTTATTGTGATAGTCGTTACGGAACCAGGTGATCCCCGCCTGATAGCCATCATGCTTGTACTCAAGACCAATCTCTTTATTAACGCTGGTCTCCGCTTTCAGATCGCTATTCCCCATCAGATAGCAGGCGGAACTACTGGCGTAACAGCCTTGACCGTTGCTGTAGAGAATATAGTTCGGATTCAACTGGTAGAGGTTAGGCGCCTTGTAAGCACGGGCAATGCCCAGCTTCAGCGTCCAGTCGTCTGTCAGCTCTTGGGACAGGTTCAGTGAGGGGCTCCAGTTATTGCCGACGATGCTGTGGTGATCGAAGCGCAGAGCGGGTGTCAGCATGGTGCTGTCCGTTAGCGCCATATTATCTTCGGTAAACAGCGAGAAGATCTCGGCGCTGGAGTACGGGCTACGACCGGTAGCCGATACGCCATCGATAGTGCCGTAAGAGAGCGCCTGAGTTGTCGATACGCCATCTTTCATCCGCTGCTGATTCCATTCTGTCCCCAGCGTCAGATTCTGATCGACCCCCAGCGTAAACGGAATATTCACTTCACTATGTAGCAGGACATCGGCCAGATCGATATCTGAAAACTCGCTACTGGAGAAGATCCCTTCCGTACCGCCCGCCAGCCCTTCATCCATTCGCGAGTTACGGGTGTGTTCGTACTGGGCATAGCTGTTGCTGGTCACGCCATTATCCCAGCCGCCGGTCCATGTTACGCCGTAAGTTTGCCGGTAGAGACGGTTGGTCTCTTTCCCGTACATACTCTTCACCAGCGTACTGGTATTGGTGTTTTGTGTGTCGCCGGCATAGAGATTACCCTGGCGGCTGTAACCGGCCTCAAACTCCAGGGCCTGCATCGGGGCAAACTCCCAGCGCAGCTTACTATGAATATCTTTGTTCACCACCCCTTCACGTCCGGCGGGATAAGAACCGGCGTAGGAACCGGTACGTTCCGCTTCATGCCCGGCGTTAATATCCTGTGCATCGGCCTGGGTTTTACTCAGATTACCCCAGAGATTGAAGCTGACACTGTCCGACAGCGGACCATTGAGGCTAAAGTTAGTACGTTTCGTCGCCCCTTCTTTACGGTGCTGCGGAGCATTCATATAGGTATTCCACGAACCGTGCCATTCTCGCGTGGTCGGTTTGGTCACGATGTTAACGACCCCGCCCATCGCGCCATTACCATAGCGCGCCGCCGCCGGGCCGCGGATCACATCGATATGATCGATCATCTCCGCTGGCACCCAACTGGTATCGCCGCGGGAGTCACGATCGCCGCGCCAGCCATACCGCACCGAGTTACGGCTGGTCACCGGTTTACCATCGACCAGCACCAGCGTATTTTCGGGCCCCATGCCACGGATATCAATTTGCCGGTTGTTGCCGCGCTGCCCGCTGGTAGAGTTGCCGGTCAGGTTTACCCCGGGCTGCGTACGAATTAACTCCGACACATCGCGGGCGGGGGGATGTTTGCGGATCTCTTCTGCGGTGATGGTCGACACGCCCGGCGCCTGCAGGTTCTGCCTGGCGGCGGTTATGACCATCGTCTCCTCGTGATTTTCGGCAGTGGCGGCGCTCTCGTCAGGCGTCGATTGTTCGGTCATGTTCTCTGCCGCCTGCAGCGGCACGCTACAGGCGAGCAGAGGAATGACGATCCCCAGCGGGAAGTGAGACGTGTATTTCATAGAATATGCCCTGTTTTCTGTTGCTGTCGGGCATAACGCCTTCCCCAATTGAAAAAACAATGGGATAAAATACTTGCCTCAGCGCGTCGCCAGATTTTGGCGCAGGTCAGCGCCTTCCCGGCATTAATGGGAATAAAAAAAAGCGTGAGGCATAATAAAATTAAGTGCCCTGTTTCATCATTAGAGAAAAAGCGCTGCGCGCTATTCTTTGATAGCGTAATCCAGACAGCGTGTCATTAGAGTAATGTGCCGTGTTACGGTAATAAAAATGAGATTCATTATCAAGATGATAATAATCAATATCGGAGAAAAATAAAATAAATACTAAAAATCAAAAGGTTACAACAAAACAGATGGGGAGAAATAAAATAAAAACATCATCATTATTTTCTATTTATCATTAAAAACACACATTTTCGCCATATTATCTCCATAGTCAAATTAAAGATAAAAACACATTAATAGTAAGCGATAAAATGGGAGAAAACTATTTGTCGGCATTGTTATGTTTTTTACGCCCTTGTCGTTCCCAGCTAACGGCGGCCGTTCTGCTAAAATAATCACATCCCCTGCGGAGTATTCCTCCATGAACGCCTACTCGCTATCACGTCTGTTTATCGCCTGGCTCACCTGCCTCGCGACACTGTTATTCGCTCCTCTGCTGCCGGCAGTAGAGGCGGAAAAAGCGCCGCCGGCAGCAGCCGAAGACAACACGCTATCGATTCATATCGACGATATGCTACGGCCATGGAGAGGCGATTTGCCTGGCATGATCGACCGTCGTACCATTCGGGTATTAACCACCTACAGCAAGACCTTCTTTTTTATTGATAAAGGCACCCAGCGCGGGGCGACGCACGACATTTTTATCGCGCTGGAAAACGAGCTGAATAAACAGCTAGCGAAGGATAAAAAGCTCAAACAGCGCCACCTGAAGCTGCATATCGTTTTTGTGCCGGTCAGTCGGGACAATCTCTTTATCGCGCTTAATGAAGGTAAAGGCGATATTGCGGCTGCCAATCTGACTATCACGCCCTCGCGGGAAGCCCAGGTCGATTTCGCCCAGCCGCTCTACAGCAACGTGAAAGAATTACTGATCTCCGGCCCGGCTTCACCGAAGGTCGACAGCCTGGAGCAACTCTCTGGTCAAACCGTCTTTGTTCGCCGCTCCTCCAGCTATTACGACAGCCTGCAAGCGCTGAACGCCCGATTTGCCGGTGAGTCGCGCCCACCGGTGATACTGGAGGCGGCGCCGGAAGCGCTGGAGGATGAAGATCTGCTGGAAATGCTCAACGCCGGGCTGATTCCGCTGATCGTCGTCGATCAGCATAAAGCGTTGTTCTGGAAACAGGTGTTTCCAAAAATTCAGGTCCATGACAATGTGGTGCTGCGCGACGGCGGCGACATTGCCTGGGCGGTACGCAAAGACAGCCCGCAGCTGCTGACGGTACTGAACAACTTCGTCAAAAAGAATCGTCAGGGCACCACGCTGGGCAATACTCTCCTGCTGCGTTACCTGAAAAATGCTAAATATGTCAAAAATGCCGCGGCGAGTAAGGAACGACGCAAATTCCTCGCGATGGTAGATGTCTTCCGCAAGTACGGCGATCGTTACGACGTCGACTGGCTGCTGATGGCGGCCCAGGGATACCAGGAGTCGCGGCTGAATCAGTCGGTACGGAGCCACGTCGGCGCCATCGGCGTTATGCAGGTGATGCCCAGCACTGGAAAAGAGCTGAAGGTGGGCGATATTAAACAGCTGGATCCCAATATCCATGCCGGCGTGAAATACATGCGCTGGATGATGGATCGGTACTATGCCGATGAGCCCATGACCCGGCTCGATAAAGCGCTGTTTACCTTTGCCTCCTATAACGCGGGTCCGGCGCGTATCGCCCGCCTGCGCACCATGACTAAACAGCGAGGATTTGACCCGAACGTCTGGTTCGGTAACGTCGAAAATATGGCGGCAGAAAAAATTGGCGCCGAGACGGTAACCTACGTCAGCAATATCTATAAGTATTACATCGCCTATCGGCTGATCGTCGATGACATGGCCCGCAAACAGAAAGCGACGGCCGTACCGCGGCAGGAGCCGGTGGCGCAGCCAGCCAAACCGCAGCCCAGCGTGGCGACAGCCGCCACCGCTCAGGTGCCCGTCATCTGAATCGCTCGTTACCGTAGGTCAAATTCCATCCTGAAATGACGGTGCAGGAATAACAAAGAAAAAGCCCCGGCGAAACCGGGGCTTTCTGTTTTCGACTGCGCAGACAGTGCGCCTAAGGCAAGCCTTAGAACGGGATGTCGTCGTCGAAGTCCATCGGCGGTTCGTTGGAAGGCGCTGCCGGGGCCTGCTGCTGCGGACGGGACTGCGCGCCGCCGCTGAACTGGTTGCCGCCCTGCGGCTGCTGCGGCTGACCCCAACCGCCCTGCTGCTGGCCGCCGCCTGCCGGTGCGCCGCCGCCCTGACGGCCGCCCAGCATCTGCATGGTACCGCCCACGTTCACCACCACTTCGGTGGTGTATTTGTCCTGACCGGATTGATCGGTCCACTTGCGGGTACGCAGCTGGCCTTCAATGTACACCTGTGAGCCTTTACGCAGATACTCACCAGCGACTTCCGCCAGTTTGCCGAACAGCACAACGCGGTGCCACTCGGTCTGCTCTTTCATTTCGCCGGTCTGCTTGTCACGCCAGGATTCGGAAGTTGCCAGCGTGAAGTTGGCGACAGCGCCGCCACTTGGCATGTAGCGTACTTCCGGGTCCTGCCCCAGATTACCGACGAGAATCACCTTGTTTACGCCTCTGCTGGCCATGTTCGTGTCTCCTGAATACGTTTCTTAATAGTGTAAACGCGCGAGTGTACCATTTCCACGTAGCATTTTAATAGCTGCGAGGCTGATTCCAGAGATAGTACCCGGCTACGACATTGTTGCACACTCGACCCGAATTTGCATTCCGATACTGTATATTCATTCAGGTTAAATTGTGTCATAATTAGCCGTTTCTGCCGTTTGTCCTTCAAGCAAACCAGGCAATCCGTGTATCTACCTACCGGGAAAGGTGAATGGATAAGATCGAAGTTCGGGGCGCCCGCACCCATAATCTCAAAAACATCAACCTCGTTATCCCGCGCGACAAACTCATTGTCGTCACCGGGCTTTCCGGGTCTGGCAAATCTTCACTCGCTTTCGACACCCTGTATGCCGAAGGCCAGCGTCGCTACGTCGAATCGCTCTCCGCCTATGCGCGACAGTTCCTGTCGCTGATGGAGAAGCCGGACGTCGACCATATCGAAGGGCTGTCGCCGGCGATTTCCATCGAACAGAAATCAACCTCTCACAACCCCCGCTCGACGGTGGGTACTATTACCGAAATTCACGACTATCTGCGTCTGCTGTACGCCCGCGTCGGCGAACCGCGCTGTCCGGATCACGACGTGCCGCTGGCGGCGCAAACCGTCAGTCAGATGGTCGATAATGTCCTCGCCCAGCCGGAAGGCCTGCGCCTGATGCTGCTGGCGCCCATTATTAAAGAGCGCAAAGGCGAGCACACTAAAACCCTGGAAAACCTCGCCAGTCAGGGCTACATCCGCGCGCGGATCGACGGCGAGGTCTGCGATCTGTCGGATCCGCCGAAGCTGGAACTGCAGAAGAAGCACACCATTGAGGTAGTCATCGACCGCTTCAAGGTGCGCGACGATCTGGCGCAGCGCCTGGCCGAGTCGTTTGAAACCGCGCTGGAGCTCTCCGGCGGGACCGCCATTGTGGCTAATATGGATGATGAGAAAGCGGAAGAACTGCTGTTTTCCGCCAACTTCGCCTGCCCGATCTGCGGCTACAGCATGCGCGAGCTGGAGCCGCGTCTCTTCTCCTTTAACAACCCGGCGGGCGCCTGCCCGACCTGCGACGGCCTCGGCGTGCAGCAATATTTCGATCCCGATCGCGTGGTGCAAAATCCCGAGCTGTCGCTGGCGGGCGGCGCCATCCGCGGCTGGGATCGGCGTAACTTCTACTACTTCCAGATGCTGAAGTCGCTGGCGGAGCACTATAAATTCGACGTCGAAGCGCCATGGGGCACCCTCAGCGCCAACGTGCAGAAAGTGGTGCTGTACGGTTCAGGTAAAGAAAGTATTGAATTCAAATACATGAACGACCGCGGCGATACCTCGGTGCGCCGCCATCCGTTCGAAGGCGTGCTGCATAACATGGAGCGCCGTTACAAAGAGACGGAATCCAGCGCGGTGCGCGAAGAGCTGGCGAAGTTCATCAGCAACCGTCCGTGCGCCAGCTGCGACGGCACGCGTCTGCGTCGCGAGGCGCGCCACGTGTTTGTGGAAAACACCCCGCTGCCGACCATCTCCGATATGAGCATCGGCCATGCGATGGATTTCTTCAACAATCTGAAGCTCTCCGGCCAGCGGGCGAAAATCGCCGAAAAAGTGCTGAAAGAGATTGGCGATCGTCTGAAATTCCTCGTCAACGTCGGCCTCAACTACCTGACGCTCTCCCGCTCGGCGGAAACGCTCTCCGGCGGCGAAGCCCAGCGTATCCGTCTGGCAAGCCAGATTGGCGCCGGGCTGGTTGGCGTGATGTACGTGCTGGATGAACCCTCTATCGGCCTGCACCAGCGCGATAACGAACGCCTGCTCGGCACCCTGATCCACCTGCGTAATTTAGGCAACACGGTGATCGTCGTTGAGCACGACGAAGACGCCATTCGCGCCGCCGACCATGTGATCGATATCGGTCCCGGCGCTGGCGTTCACGGCGGCCAGGTAGTAGCGGAAGGGCCGCTGGAGGCCATTATGGCGGTACCGGAATCCCTGACCGGCCAGTTCATGAGCGGTAAACGCAAAATTGAAGTGCCGAAACAGCGCGTGCCCGCCAACCCGGAAAAAGTCCTCAAGCTGACCGGCGCGCGCGGCAACAACCTGAAGGATGTAACGCTGACCCTGCCAGTGGGCCTGTTTACCTGCATCACCGGCGTCTCCGGCTCGGGTAAATCCACGCTGATCAACGATACCCTGTTCCCGATTGCCCAGCGCCAGCTCAACGGCGCGACCATCGCCGAACCAGCGCCGTATCGCGATATCCAGGGGCTGGAACATTTCGATAAAGTGATCGATATCGACCAGAGCCCGATCGGCCGGACGCCGCGCTCCAACCCGGCAACCTATACCGGGGTGTTTACCCCGGTGCGCGAGCTGTTCGCCGGCGTACCGGAGTCTCGCTCACGCGGCTATACGCCGGGGCGCTTTAGCTTTAACGTTCGCGGTGGGCGCTGCGAAGCCTGCCAGGGTGACGGCGTCATTAAGGTTGAGATGCACTTCCTGCCGGATATCTACGTGCCGTGCGACCAGTGCAAAGGCAAACGCTATAACCGCGAAACGCTGGAGATTAAGTACAAGGGTAAGACCATCCACGAAGTGCTGGATATGACCATTGAAGAGGCGCGTGAATTCTTTGATGCCGTACCGGCGCTGGCGCGTAAGCTGCAAACCCTGATGGACGTCGGCCTGACCTATATCCGCCTTGGCCAGTCGGCGACGACCCTGTCCGGCGGCGAGGCGCAGCGCGTGAAGCTGGCGCGCGAGTTGTCCAAGCGCGGTACCGGCCAGACGCTGTATATCCTCGATGAGCCGACCACCGGTCTGCACTTCGCCGATATCCAGCAGTTGCTGGAAGTCCTGCACCAGCTGCGCGATCAGGGCAATACCATCGTGGTGATTGAACACAACCTCGATGTGATTAAAACTGCCGACTGGATTGTCGATCTCGGCCCGGAAGGCGGCAGCGGCGGCGGCGAAATCCTGGTCTCCGGTACGCCGGAAACCGTCGCCGAGTGCGAAGCCTCGCACACCGCGCGCTTCCTCAAGCCCATGCTGAAATAATTAGCGGGTAAGCTGCTGCCGGACCGGCTCCGGCAGCATTTTCACCGCCTGCTGATAAGACGCATCGACCAGGTAGTAGATTTGCGAATCCGGCAGCGAGCCATCCAGATAGACGGTGCTCCAGTGCGCTTTATTGAGATGCTGGCTGGGCCGGACATCGCGATGCTGCTGACGCAGCAGCTCAGCCAGCTCCGGACTCGCCTTCAGCGCAACCGCCGGCCGCTGGTCCTCAACCTCCTTCACCATGGCAAACAGCACATCTGAGACCTTAATCTGCGTGGCTTTCCAGTCGCTGTGGACGCTCTGCTCTGCTCCCGGTTTCGCCATGCAGTACTGTAATAACTCCGAAATTGTCATCTTTTATTCCCCCATGAGCGTCGCAACGATGCGCCGCGAACCGCCGTGTATCCGATGCTCCCCCAGCCAGATGCCCTGCCAGGTTCCCAGCCTGACGCGCCCGTCCTCGACCGGCAGCATTAGCGACACGCCAAGCATCGATGATTTGATGTGCGACGGCATATCGTCAGGGCCTTCATAGTCATGTTCATACGGCGCATTGTCCGGTACGGCGTTGAGAAAATACTGCTCCATGTCATAGCGGACGGTGGGATCGCAGTTTTCGTTGAGCGTCAGGGAAGCAGAAGTATGCTGGAGCAGGAGGTGCAGCAGGCCAACCTTCACCCCGGACAGCCCGCGGATCTGGCCAAGGATTTCGTCGGTGACCAGATGAAAACCGCGGGATTTTGGCCCAAGCGTCAGGGTTTGCTGATACCACATCATTGACTCCTTTTGCGAATGAATCCTTCTAAGTGTGCAGCAATACGTGAAAAGGTAAAACCTTCCACCCCTGATTTTGCATAAAAAAACGGCAGCGCCGTCGCTGCCGTTTATCGCGTTCAGGCGGTCATCAGTATTCGGAATTGACGATTACTTCCTCGCCCAGCGCGCCAGCCATCGGCAACGGCTTATAGGAGGAGTTGGCGGCCCGCAGCACGCGGATGCCACGGGCGCCCGCTTCGCGGGCGGCGGTGATATCGTTATCCGAATCGCCGTAGAAAACCTTTATCTGCTTCGCCTGCAGCCACTGGGTCTTGGTGTTCTGGCCAGGCTTATCGCCAGCGAAAATCACCGGATTCATATTGGCGGCCGGGATGAGAAAATCATCCTGCAGGGTTTTAGAAACGGTTTCGGTTTTGGTCTGGCTGCGGCCGGTGACGAACCAGATGCTGTCCCCGCGCTTCACATGCATCGCAATCAGCTGGCGCGCCACCTCTTTCGGCATGCTGAATTCATCCCAGCCATTGTTCATTTTTTCCCAGAACTGCGGGTTTTTCAGGTAATCCTCGCTGCCGGGAGAGAAGGTTTTTTGCCCGCGCCAGAAACCCGGACTGGAGAAGAGGACGGTGTCATCGATATCAAAGCCGACGGCCATCGGCGGCCGCCCCAGCAGGCTGTTCTCAATTTGCGCCACCGAAACCCAGTGGATCGGCGCCTGCTCGGCCAGCTGGGCCACGTTGGTGCCGACCCACAGCGGCTGCGGCGTGGAGGCGCGCGCCACAACGGCGCTGTTCAGCGTGAACAGGAGAGAAGCCGCCGCAAGGGCGAGAGTAAGTTTGCGCATATTTATCCCTAAATCTATCAATCATTATTGTTTTCAATAATGTGCATGCTTATCAACGTCCCGACCTTACCCGCCGGCGGCATGGATGAAAAGCCTTTTTCGCGCAGATGTCATAGAAAAAGAGGATGATCACATCCGAGGGGGTTGCCCCTGCCCGTTGACCGGCAGAGACAACCTGCTGGAGAGCGGCTTACATTACCGCGGCAAAAGCTTTCGCTACCTGCTGAACATTACGTGAGTTTAACCCCGCCACGCACATGCGTCCGCTGGCAATCAGGTAGACGCCAAACTCGTCGCGCAGACGATCCACCTGCACCGCGCTAAATCCGGTATAGCTGAACATCCCGCGCTGCTTGAGCAGGTAATCCACTTTGCTACCCGGGGCAACCTGCTGCAGCGCGTCGACCAGCGCCTGGCGCATGGTCAGGATGTGCGCGCGCATGGCGTCCACTTCCGCCTGCCAGGTGGCTTTCAGAGCTGCATCGTTCAGCACCGTCGCCACCACCTGCGCGCCAAAGCTTGGCGGGCTGGAGTAGTTGCGGCGCACGGTGGCCTTCAGCTGACCCAGCACGCGGCCCGCGGTTTCGCTGTCTTCACAGACCACGGACAGACCGCCGACGCGCTCCCCGTACAGCGAGAAAATTTTGGAGAACGAGTTGCTGACCAGCATCGGCATCCCGGCGCTGGCGATGGCGCGAATAGCGTAGGCATCCTCTTCCAGCCCCCCGCCAAAGCCCTGGTAGGCGATGTCGAGGAAGGGGATCAGCTGACGCGCTTTCAATACCTCAACCACGCGGTCCCACTGGGCTGGCGTCAGGTCGGCGCCGGTCGGGTTGTGGCAGCAAGGGTGCAGCAGCACAATATCGCGGGCCGGCAGCGTTTGCAGCGTCGCCAGCAGGTCCTCAAAGCGCACGCCGTTGGTGGCTTTATCAAACCAGGGGTAAGTACTTACTTCGAAGCCAGCCCCTTCAAAAATGGCGATGTGGTTTTCCCAGGTCGGATCGCTGACCCAGACATGAGACTCAGGAAAGTAACGTTTGAGGAAGTCGGCCCCGACCTTCAGCGCGCCCGAACCGCCGACCGTCTGAATAGAGGCAATGCGATTTTGCTTAAGCGCGGTATGCTCTGCGCCAAACAGCAGCGGCGCAATCGCCTGACGGTAGCCGCTCAACCCTTCCATTGGCAGATACAGCGAGGCGCCATGCGGCTCGGCGTTCAGGCGTGCTTCCGCTTCCGCCACCGCCTGCAGCTGCGGGATAATGCCGTCATCGTTGTAGTACAGCCCGATACTCAGGTTGACTTTGTCGCTTCGCGGGTCTTCTTTGAAGCGTTCCATCAGAGAAAGAATAGGGTCGCCGGCGTAGGCGTCAACTTTTTGAAACACGCGATGTATCTCCAGGTTTACATGGGGCAGGTTCTTACACAATAAACCGGATATGACGGCAGGTCGAGAGGATGTTGAGGGGAAAGTGACCGCGCAGCGGTATAAACCGCTTTTTTGAGCGCCGCAGGCCTGGTGCGTACCGGATCAGCCTCTGTGCTATCCGGTACGCCAGAGGCTTAGTCGAAGTATTTCATGGCGACGCGGGAGGTCAGTCGCGTAATAAGTTCGTAAGCACTCACTTTCGTTATCTCGGCGATGCGCTCTACCGGGAGCCCCTCTCCCCACAGCACTACCGCGTCGCCGGCTTTATCCTGGGCCTGCGGTCCGAGGTCAACGCAGATCATATCCATCGCCACCCGGCCGACAATCGGCACTTCCCGGCCATTGACCAGCACCGGCGTGCCCGACGGTGCCGCGCGCGGATAACCGTCGCCATAGCCCATCGCCACCACGCCGAGACGGGTATCGCGTTCGCTGATCCAGGTGCCGCCGTAGCCGACGGGCTCCCCTGCTTTATGCTCGCGCACCGCAATCAGGCTGGACGTCAGGGTCATCACCGGCTGGCAGCCGAAATCTTTCCCGGTGGAGCGATCGTCCAGCGGCGACACGCCATACAGGATAATTCCGGGGCGCACCCAGTCGTAATGCGATTGCGGCCACAGCAGAATGCCGCCCGAGGCGGCGATAGAGCGCAAGCCCGGCTTGCCTTCGGTAAAGGTGGTGAAGATATCCAGCTGGCGTTCGGTGGCGCCGCAGGTCGGCTCATCGGCGCGCGCGAAGTGGCTCACCACGTTCACCGGCTGGCGGACGTTTTTACACTGGCTCAGACGCTGATAAAACGCCTCGGCTTCCTCCGGGCGCACTCCTAAGCGATGCATGCCGGTATCCAGCTTCATCCACACGGTCACCGGCTCGGGGAGATCGGCTTGCTCCAGCGCCGCCAGCTGTTCGGGGCTATGCACCGCCGTATGCAGGCGCTGGGCGGCGATCACCGCCAGGTCTTCCGCAGCAAAAAAGCCTTCCAGCAGGAGGATCGGCTGGGCGATGCCCCCCGCTCGCAGGCGCAGCGCCTCTTCCAGGCGGGCGACGCCAAAGGCGTCGGCGTCGGTCAGCGTTCGCGCGGTCTCGAGAAGACCGTGTCCGTAGGCGTTCGCTTTCACTACCGCAACCAGTTTGCTGGCGGGCGCCAGTTCACGCAGACGTTGCAGGTTGTGTCGCAGAGCGCGGCGGTTGATAACTACAGTTGCCGCTTGCATTTGAATTCCTTAATAAAAGAAGGCGGAAGGATTACTCATCATCATACTGAGGACCGGCATAATTATCGAAACGCGACCACTGGCCGTTAAAGGTCAGTCGCACGGTGCCGATCGGGCCGTTACGTTGTTTACCAATGATAATTTCCGCGATGCCTTTAAGATCGCTGTTCTCGTGATAGACCTCATCACGGTAAATGAACATGATTAAGTCGGCATCCTGTTCGATAGAGCCGGACTCACGCAGGTCGGAGTTGACCGGGCGCTTATCGGCGCGCTGCTCCAGCGAGCGGTTAAGCTGCGACAGCGCCACCACCGGCACCTGCAGCTCTTTCGCCAGCGCCTTCAGCGAGCGGGAGATTTCGGCAATCTCAAGGGTACGGTTGTCGGAGAGCGACGGCACGCGCATCAGCTGCAGGTAGTCGATCATAATCAGTCCGATGCCGCCGTGCTCGCGGGCGATACGCCGCGCGCGGGAGCGCACCTCCGTCGGCGTCAGGCCGGAGGAGTCATCGATATAGATATTGCGCTTTTCCAGCAGGATGCCCATGGTGCCGGAGATCCGCGCCCAGTCTTCGTCGTCCAGTTGACCGGTACGAATGCGGGTCTGATCGACGCGCGACAGCGAGGCCAGAGAACGCATCATGATCTGTTCCGAGGGCATCTCGAGACTGAAGATTAATACCGGTTTGTCCTGCAGCATCGCCGCGTTTTCCACGAGGTTCATCGCGAAGGTCGTTTTACCCATCGATGGACGGGCGGCGACGATAATCAGATCCGACGGCTGCAGGCCGGCGGTCTTTTTGTTGAGGTCGTCGTAGCCGGTATTGACCCCGGTGACGCCGTCATGGGGCTGCTGGAACAGCTGTTCGATACGGGCGACAGTGGCATCGAGGACATCGGCGATGTTCTTCGGCCCTTCGTCTTTGTTGGCCCGACTTTCGGCGATTTTGAAAACCCGGGATTCGGCGAGGTCGAGCAGATCTTCGCTGGTTCGCCCCTGCGGGTCGAAGCCGGCTTCGGCGATCTCGTTGGCCACCGAAATCATTTCGCGCACCACCGCGCGTTCGCGCACGATGTCGGCATAGGCGCTGATGTTAGCCGCGCTGGGCGTGTTTTTGGACAGTTCGGCCAGATAGGCGAAGCCGCCCACGCTGTCCAGCTGCCCCTGACGCTCCAGCGACTCGGCGAGCGTAATCAGGTCAATCGGGCTGCCGGACTCCTGCAGGCGCGCCATCTCGGTAAAAATATGACGGTGCGGACGGGTATAAAAGTCGTCGGCAACGACGCGTTCGGCGACGTCGTCCCAGCGCTCGTTATCCAGCATTAAACCGCCCAACACCGACTGCTCCGCTTCAATCGAGTGCGGCGGGACTTTCAGCCCGGCGAGCTGCGGATCGCGTTCGCGGGTTTCTGTCTGTGGTTTGTTGAAGGGTTTATTTCCTGCCATAGCCTAACATTTCACCGATCCGGAAAAGAGCGTGACAGTATAGCGAGAAAGCCATTGCCGCTAAAGAACCCATTAAGCGTGGCAGGCCTGAGGCGGGTAAGAAAATCCGTCGCCGCCGGCGCAGGCTGTTAAGCTTACTGAATAATCTCGGAACAACACAGGAGCGAACATGGCAACACGCATCGAATTTTCGAAACACGGGGGACCGGAGGTGCTTCAGGCGGTTGAGTTCACGCCACGCGATCCCGCAGAACATGAGATTCAGGTCGAAAACAAAGCCATCGGCATCAACTATATCGACACCTATGTTCGCAGCGGCCTCTATCCGCCGCCGTCGCTGCCGAGCGGCCTGGGCACCGAGGCGGCCGGCATCGTCAGTAAAGTTGGCCATGGGGTCACGCATATTAAGGTAGGCGATCGGGTGGTGTACGCCCAGTCGGCGCTCGGCGCCTACAGCACGGTACACAATGTGCTGGCCGACAAAGCGGCGGTCCTGCCGGACGCTATCTCTTTCGAACAGGCCGCTGCGTCGTTCCTCAAAGGATTAACGGTCTGGTATCTGCTGCGCAAAACCTATGAAATTAAGCCTGATGAGATGTTCCTGTTTCACGCGGCCGCTGGCGGCGTGGGGCTGATAGCCTGTCAGTGGGCGAAAGCGCTGGGGGCGAAACTTATCGGTACCGTCGGCAGCGCGCAGAAAGCGCAGCGCGCCAAAGAGGCGGGCGCCTGGCAGGTGATTAACTATCGCGAGGAGTCTATCGTGGAGCGGCTCAAGGCGCTCACCGACGGTAAGAAAGTGGCCGTCGTCTACGACTCGGTGGGGAAAGATACCTGGGAGGCCTCTCTGGACTGCCTGCAGCGCCGCGGCCTGATGGTCAGCTTTGGTAACTCCTCCGGTCCGGTGACCGGCGTTAATCTGGGGATCCTGAATCAAAAAGGCTCCCTGTACGTCACTCGCCCATCGCTGCAGGGCTATATCACCAACCGGGAAGAACTGGAGGAAGCCTGCAGTGAATTGTTTTCGCTGATCGCCAGCGGGGTGATTAAAGTGGACGTGGCTGAAAGTCAGATCTATCCGCTGAGCGAAGCGCGGCGGGCGCATGAAGTTCTGGAGAGCCGGGTGACGCAGGGTTCGAGTTTGCTGCTGCCATAAGTTGGCAGAAGGGGCAAAAGTTTAGGGCTTCCACCTGGGAAGCCCTTACTTTTTTTTAGTTCGGCTGTATGTAGGGTACAGCGCGATGAATTCGTTAACGCGCTAATAGTGACAGATTTGCGCAGCAATGCCTACGCGGTTGTCTGCAAAATTGTTCAGGTTGTGACGCACCCCTCAATACCTTAGTAACGCCAACGGTTATTGTCGCGAAAAGCATTTCCGTTCGGGGATTTCAGCGCCCGAATAACCCACACCACCGCCACCGCCAGCAGCAGCCACGGCAGTAATTTGATCATCAAGGCGAACAACCCGCCGACGAACATCAGCGCCGTCGCCACCACGATTGCCGCGATAATCCCCAGCAGCGATACGCCGGTGACCAGCAGCATGACAAAAAATCCAATGACAAATAGCAGTTCCAGCATGGTTCTCTCCCCAAAGAATGAATACTTCACTCTGCAGGTATTACAAAAAGCATGCCAACCATAAGCTTTTGACTTTAAAACAAAACGCCCCGCGACGGTGCGCGAGGCGTGGTCAATTTCACCAGGTTTTGGTCAGAAATTAACGTTTATCTGCCACCAGCTTCAGGGCATGCTCCAGCACCGCAATATCGGCGCCGGCTTTATGCGCATTTTCGCTCAGGTAGCGACGCCACTGGCGAGCGCCGGGGATCCCCTGAAACAGCCCCAGCATATGGCGGGTAATATGGCCCAGATAGGTGCCCTTGCTGAGCTCGCGCTCAATATAGGGGTACATGGCTCGCACCACCGCTACCGGATCGGCATCCGCGCCGGCGACGCCGAAAATTTCACGGTCGACCGAGGCCAGAATGCCCGGGTTCTGATAGGCCTCACGCCCGACCATCACCCCATCCATATGCTCAAGCTGTGCTCTGGCTTCGTCCAGCGATTTGATGCCGCCGTTGATCGCCATCGTAAGGTGGGGGAAATCGCGCTTCAGCTGCCAGACGCGGGGGTAATCCAGCGGCGGGATCTCGCGGTTCTCTTTTGGACTCAGGCCGGAGAGCCAGGCTTTGCGGGCGTGAATAATAAACATCTCACACTCGCCCTTGCCGGAGACTGTCTCAATGAAATCGCACAGAAACTCATAGCTATCCTGGTCGTCAATGCCGATACGGGTTTTCACCGTGACCGGAATCGACACCACATCGCGCATCGCCTTGATGCAGTCGGCCACCAGTGGCGCATTGCCCATCAGGCAAGCGCCAAACATCCCGTTCTGCACGCGGTCGGAGGGGCAGCCGACGTTGAGGTTGATCTCATCATAGCCGCGCGCCTCGGCCAGCTTCGCGCACTGCGCCAGGGCCTGGGGATCGCTGCCGCCGAGCTGCAGAGCAACCGGGTGCTCTTCTTCGCTATAGGCCAGATAGTCCCCTTTGCCGTGAATAATCGCCCCGGTGGTCACCATTTCGGTATACAGCAGCGTATGCCGCGACAGCAGCCGCAGGAAGTAGCGGCAGTGTCGGTCGGTCCAGTCGAGCATCGGCGCGATGGAGAAGCGGTGAGCAGGGAAAACAGGTGACGTTGATTCAGGCATCATGGCGAATAAATAAGCATCCGGGTAAAAAGGGGCGCTACTATAGCATAAAGATACACCACAGGCGCATAGTGCGCCGCGCTTCGCCCCTCACCTGAAATGATTACTTTTTCCGCGGCTTACCGTCGTGTGGACCGAAGAACTGCGGCGGATGGTCAACCCAACGATCCTGGCGCGTCGCGGCATAGCCGGGATTGAGCGGGTAATAAATGCGGTTGTACTTCTTGTTGGCCTCGCCCACCACCAGCAGACGAACTTCCTGCTCGGTGTTATTGAGAAAGGTGTGGCAGATGCCGGTACCAGCGGGAAAACCCACGCTGTCGCCGGGCTCCAGCTTCCAGAGATAGCCGTTTATCCACACTTCCGGATAGCCCTCCAGCACGTAGATGAACTCTTCCTCATCGCTCTCCGCGTGTGGATAAGAGGTGCGCCGCCCGGGCGGCAGCCGCTCGTGGTGGATCCCCAGCCGGTTGAGACGTAAACCTCGCCCCAGCGGCGCGCCGATTGAAAAACGCTCCGGGCTGTCGGGATAAGTAGCATCGTCGGGCCCTTCCAGTTCGCGCCAGTGGCGAATGCAATCAGGTCGTTTCATCGTTTTCTCCCGAAAATGAGACACTTCAGATATAGCATACCCAGGGTCGGGCGTGTTGTGATTAAATCGGACATGGTGGTTTTAGCGAGCGGCTAAGGCGTAGTCTGCTCGAGAATAAGCGGCCAGCGCTCGGGACGGGCGCCGGTGCCGACAACCTGAAGTATGACCCGTATCACCTGCCGGCTCTCGGTGTTTTCTGAGGAACGTGATAAAGTAACAGATTCAAATTCACGCAACCCGAGGATGCTCATGGATAAGACCCCTTCGCAAGAGATGTTAGCGCATGCTGAAAAGCTTTGCGCACAGCGCGGCGTACGCCTGACTCCACAGCGTCTGGAAGTGTTGCGCCTGATGAGCCTGCAGCAAGGGGCAATCAGCGCCTACGATCTGCTGGACTTGCTACGTGAGAAAGAGCCGCAGGCGAAACCGCCGACGGTTTACCGTGCGCTGGAGTTTTTACTCGAGCAGGGTTTTGTCCATAAGGTAGAGTCAACCAATAGCTATGTGCTGTGCCATCTGTTCGACCAGCCGACCCATAGCTCGGCCATGTTTATCTGCGACCGCTGCGGCGTGGTAAAAGAAGAGGCGGCGGAAGGGGTGGAAGATATCATGCATACGCTGGCGGCCCGAATGGGGTTTGCCCTGCGCCACAATGTGATAGAAGCTCACGGGCTTTGCGCGGGCTGCGTGGAAGTCGAAGCCTGCAGCACCCCGGGACACTGCCAGCACGATCATACTATTCAGCTCAAAAAGAAAGCCCGCTGAGCGGCTGCCGCAGCGGGAAAAAGGGTTAACGGCGCGTCCCTGCGCCATTCAGACAGGCACTAACACAAATGCTTCATTCTTCGGATCAAGGAACGCTACCAGCGATAGTCGTTCTTATGCTCCCAGTCTGAGACTTCTTTCTCAGCCTGATCTTTCTCATAACCGTAACGCTCCTGAATTTTGCCGACCAGCTGGTCGCGCTTCCCTTCGATTACGGTCATATCATCATCGGTAAGTTTGCCCCACTGTTCCTTGGCTTTACCTTTAAACTGTTTCCAGTTACCGCCGATTTCGTCTTTATTCATAATAACGTCCTCATCATTCGGTGGGTTTACAGCCCGTTTTGTGCCGGACATGGTATTAACTATAGATGAGAATGCTGGCGTCGATTCGTTATTCGGAATTTTTAACCATCGCACCGCGGGATAACGCGAAGAGGGTGTTCCCGGCTTGCGCCACGCTGAGCCGGGCTATTGAATCGCCCTGTAAGCGTAGCGCGACCGGGGAAGGTCACGGCTAGCGGCAATGACGGGAGATGACTAACTAAACCATGTGCCGCGTCGCCAGTGACGACGCCAGATCAGCGCCAGCGACAGGCCGCGCAGGGCGAGGAACACCGCCAGCGCCAGCCACAGACCATGGTTGCCAAGCACCGGTAGCGTAAGCAGCGTCACGGCAAACCCCGCCGCGGCGACCGCCATACTGTTCCTCATCTCAGCGCCGCGCGTCGCGCCGATAAACATGCCGTCCAGCAGATAACACCAGACGCCGACCACCGGCAGGATCGTCTGCCAGATCAGATAGCGATCGGCCAGTTGCTGCAGGGAAGGCAGTGAGGTTAACAACGCGATAATGTACTGCCCCGCCAGGCTGTAAATCAGGGCAAACGCCAGCGCCACCATGCCGGACTGCCGGCAGGCCGCCCGCCACACCTCCAGCAACTGGCTACCGTCGCGCGCGCCGTAAGCCTGGCCGGAGTGAGCCTCCACGGCATAGGCAAAGCCATCCAGCGCGTAGGCGGTAAAGGTCAGCATGGTCATCAGTACGGCGTTAACCGCCACGATGTCGCTGCCCAGACGGGCGCCGAATACGGTCAGCGCGCCAAAGCACAGCTGCAGCAGCAGAGAGCGCAGCATGATGTCCCGATTCAACGCCAATAAACGGCGCAGATCCCCGCGCCAGGCATTTTTCAGCATCGCCAGCGACACGCCGCGCAGCGTCAGCACCCGCTTCGCCATCAGCAGGCCAATAATGAGGGTGGCGTACTCCGCGGTGACCGTGGCCAGCGCCGCTCCCTGGACGTTCATCCGCAGGCCCATCACCAGCCACAGATCGAGCACAATATTCAACAGATTACCCACCACCAGCAGAATAACCGGCGCCCGGGCGTACTGGACGCCCAGCAGCCAGCCGAGCAGCACCAGGTTGGCCAGCGAGGCGGGGGCGCTGAGCCAGCGAATTTCGAGAAACCGTCTCGCCTGCTCAAGCACCGCCTCGCTGCCGCCGACAATATGCAGAGCGAGGTCAATTAGCGGCAGGCGAAGCAGGATAATCAGCACCCCGGCGCCCAGCGCCAGGGCCAGCGGCTGCACCAGCGCCCGCGCCAGGCGCTGCGGATCTTTGGCGCCCCAGGCCTGAGCGGTGAGCCCGGTGGTGCTCATGCGCAGGAACAGCAGCAGCATGAAGAGGAAACTGGTGGCCGTCGCCCCGACCGCTACGCCGCCGAGGTATACCGGGCTGTCCAGGTGGCCGATCACCGCCGTATCCACCAGCCCCAGCAGCGGGACGGTGATGTTGGAGAAAATCATAGGGAGGGCAAGACGCCACAGCGCTTTATCGGCAGCGTTGAGCAGCATGTTTGAGGACCTGATTGAGGAAAAACGTCGCAGCGTCACGCAACAGATGACGCTGCGCAGAGGCAGGCGCTACAGCCATTCTCCATTACGGATCACGCCAACGGCCAGACCCTCAATGGTAAAACTCTGCTGGCGCAGATCGACGACGATCGGGGAAAACTCGCTGTTTTCCGGCAACAGTTCAACGACATTGCCCTGCTTTTTCAGACGCTTCACCGTAACTTCTTCATCGATACGCGCGACAACCACCTGGCCGTTACGCACATCCTGGGTTTTGTGGACCGCCAGCAAATCGCCATCCAGAATACCGATGTCTTTCATCGACATCCCACTGACGCGCAGCAGGAAATCGGCGTTGGGCTTAAACATCGACGGGTCGACCTGATAGTGGCCTTCAATATGCTGCTGCGCCAGCAGCGGCTCACCGGCGGCGACGCGGCCGATCAGCGGCAGGCCTTGCTCTTCTTCCGTCAGCAGGCGAATACCGCGAGAAGCGCCGGAGACGATCTCGATCGCGCCTTTACGCGCCAGCGCTTTCAGGTGTTCTTCCGCCGCGTTTGGGGAACGGAACCCCAAGCGCTGAGCAATTTCCGCACGCGTCGGCGGCATGCCCGTCTGGCTGATATGATCCCTAATGAGATCAAACACCTCTTGCTGCCTGGTCGTTAACGCTTTCATTCCGCCCCCTGGGTGTATATACAGTTATGCTGTGAGTATATACAGCTAACGGTGATTTTGGAACCACATGGCACACAAAAATCGGCGGATTGTTCATATTTTGCGAGGGTTAGCGAAGAACGTTAGTGATAATGGCTCCACAGCAGCGTTCCCCAGGTGATCAGCGCGATGATAATCGCCAGCAGAACCGCCGCCGACCCCATATCTTTGGCGCGCCCTGAAAGCTCGTGAAAATCCGAGCCGATACGGTCCACAACCGCTTCAATCGCGCTGTTGAGAATTTCGACTATCATCACTAGCAGGACCGAGCCAATCAGCAATACGCGGGTGATGGCGTCGACGTCCAGCCAGCAGGCTACCGCGACGGCCACGATAGCGGCGACGCCTTCCTGACGAAACGCAGCCTCGTTGATCCACGCCGCGCGAAATCCTTTCCAGGAGTAACCTGCCGCCTTAATGATCCGGGTTAACCCGGTGGTATTATTGGCCATCACAAAACCTTTTTACGTAAATGACGTCGATGAGTGTGCGCGTTTGCCGCGTGGTAACGGAAATTTTGCCCACTTTCTGTTATTCTTGCCGCGCATTTGCATGATTAACCAGAGGCTTCACATCGTTTATGTCCGGCTGGCAACGAATTTACTATAAATTACTGAATTTACCATTACAGGTGCTGGTAAAAAGCAAGTCTATTCCGGCAGAGCCTGCCCAGGAATTAGGACTCGATACCTCGCGTCCGGTCATGTACGTCCTGCCCTATAATTCGAAGGCGGACCTGCTGACGCTGCGCGCCCAATGCCTGGCGCATGATTTACCTGACCCGCTTGAACCGCTGGAAATCGACGGCGCCCTGCTGCCGCGTTACGTATTCATCCACGGTGGGCCGCGCGTATTTACTTATTACACGCCAAAAGAAGAGTCCATCAAGCTGTTCCACGATTACCTCGATCTGCACCGCAACCATCCGGACCTCGATGTGCAAATGGTGCCGGTTTCGGTCATGTTCGGCCGTTCGCCGGGTCGCGAGAAAGGAGAAGTCAATCCGCCGCTGCGGATGCTGAACGGCATTCAGAAATTTTTCGCCGTCTCCTGGCTCGGCCGCGACAGCTTCGTGCGCTTCTCGCCGTCCGTTTCGCTGCGCCGCATGGCGGATGAGCACGGTACCGATAAGATCATCGCCCAGAAGCTGGCTCGCGTCGCTCGCATGCATTTTGCCCGCCAGCGGCTGGCCGCCGTCGGCCCGCGTCTGCCGGCCCGCCAGGATCTGTTTAATAAACTGCTGGCCTCGAAAGCGATTGCCCGCGCGGTGGAAGACGAAGCGCGCAGCAAGAAAATTTCGCACGAGAAGGCACAGCAGAACGCTATCGCGCTGATGGAAGAGATTGCGGCGAACTTCTCATACGAGATGATCCGCCTGACCGACCGCATTCTCGGCTTCACCTGGAACCGCCTGTACCAGGGCATCAACGTGCATAACGCCGAGCGCGTACGCCAGCTGGCGCACGACGGCCATGAAATTGTCTATGTCCCCTGCCACCGCAGCCACATGGACTATCTGCTGCTCTCCTACGTCCTGTACCATCAGGGGCTGGTCCCTCCGCATATCGCGGCGGGCATCAACCTCAACTTCTGGCCGGCCGGGCCGATCTTCCGCCGCCTCGGCGCCTTCTTTATTCGCCGCACCTTTAAGGGCAACAAGCTCTATTCCACCGTGTTCCGCGAATACCTTGGCGAACTGTTCAGCCGCGGCTATTCCGTGGAGTATTTCGTCGAAGGCGGCCGCTCCCGTACCGGCCGTCTGCTCGATCCGAAGACCGGTACGCTGTCGATGACCATCCAGGCGATGCTGCGCGGCGGAACCCGACCGATCACCCTGGTGCCGATTTACATCGGCTATGAGCACGTGATGGAGGTAGGAACCTACGCCAAAGAGCTGCGCGGCGCCACTAAAGAGAAAGAGAGTCTGCCGCAGATGGTGCGCGGTTTAAGCAAGCTGCGCAACCTGGGCCAGGGTTACGTTAACTTCGGCGAACCGCTGCCGCTGATGACCTATCTTAACCAGCATGTGCCGGATTGGCGGGAAGCGATCGACCCGATCGAAGCGGTTCGCCCCTCCTGGCTGACGCCGACGGTGAATAGCATCGCCGCTGACCTGATGGTGCGCATCAATAACGCCGGCGCGGCCAACGCCATGAACCTGTGCTGTACGGCGCTACTGGCCTCCCGCCAGCGTTCGCTGACTCGTGAGCAGCTCACCCAGCAGTTAGAGTGCTACCTCGCGCTGCTGCGCAATGTGCCCTATTCTCCGGATGCGACCGCCCCATCCGCTTCGGCCAGCGAGCTCATCGATCATGCACTGCAGATGAACAAGTTCGAAGTGGAGAAGGACACCATTGGCGACATCATCATCCTGCCGCGCGAGCAGGCGGTGCTGATGACCTACTATCGCAACAATATCGCCCATATGCTGGTGATGCCGTCGCTGTTAGCCGCTCTGGTGACTCAGCATCGTCATCTCAGCCGCGCCGAAGTGCTGCGTCATGTGGAAACACTCTATCCGTTCCTCAAGGCCGAGCTGTTCCTGCGCTGGGAAAAAGCGGAGCTGGCCGGAGTGGTGGATGCGCTGATTGCCGAGATGCTGCGTCAGGAGCTGATCGTCGTCGATGGCGATGTCATGAGCCTCAACCCGTCGCACTCTCGCTCCCTGCAGCTGCTGGCCGCTGGCGCCCGCGAGACGCTGCAGCGCTATGCCATCACCTTCTGGCTGCTGAGCGCTAACCCGGCGATCAACCGCAGCTCGCTGGAAAAAGAGAGTCGCACCGTGGCCCAGCGTCTGTCGGTGCTACACGGCATCAATGCGCCGGAGTTCTTCGACAAAGCGGTGTTCAGCACCCTGGTGTTGACCCTGCGCGATGAAGGCTATATCAGCGACACCGGCGACGCCGAGCCGGAAGAGACCCTGAAGGTTTATCGGATGCTGGCGGATTTGATTACGTCGGATGTCCGACTGACCATTGAGAGCGTCACGCAGGACGACGCGTAACGCGGCGTTTGCTGCCCCCCGGAATGCCGGGGGGCAGCGGACAGGAGGTTACAGATAGCTCATCGCCAGGCCGAGGAACAGCACCAGCCCGACGTAGTTATTGTTCATAAACGCTTTGAAGCAGTTATCGCGGTCGCGATTGAAGATAAGCTTCTGCTGCCAGCCAAACAGACCCGCCGCCACGAACAGCGACCAGTAATATTCCCAGCCCAGCCCATTCAGCCAACCCACCGCGCCCATCAGCGCCAGTACGGCCACCTGCAGGATACCGATAATCAGACGATCGTTTTCGCCAAACAGGATCGCCGTCGACTTGATGCCGATCTTAACGTCGTCATCGCGATCCACCATCGCATACTGGGTATCGTAGGCCACCGCCCACAGAATATTGGCGAGGAACATCAGCCAGCAGCTCAGCGGCAGCGATTCGCTGACGGCCGAGAAGGCCATCGGGATCGACCAGCCAAAGGCCGCGCCCAGCACCACCTGCGGCAGATGAGTGTAGCGCTTCATAAACGGATAGACCCACGACAGCGCCAGCGCCGCCACCGACAGCAGAATGGTCATGGTGTTGAGGGTGAGCACCAACAGGAAAGAGAGCAGCACCAGCACGATAAACAGCGTTCGCGCCTCTTTCTCGGTAACATCGCCGCTCGGCAGCGGACGGCGGGCGGTACGCTTTACGTGACCATCAAATTTTCGGTCGGCATAGTCATTCACCACGCAGCCGGCGGCGCGCATCAGCCAGACGCCGGCGACGAATACCGCCAGGATCCACAGCGGCGGGACGCCCGGCGAGGCCACCCATAGCGCCCACAGCGTCGGCCACAGCAGCAGCAAAGCGCCGATTGGTTTGTCAGTGCGCATCAGGCGATGAAACGCCAACAGCTTATTCTGCGACAGACTCCACTCCATTTTTTCTTCCTCTTAGTACAACGGCGACGCAGGCAAAAAAAGCTCGGTCAGCAGCAGGGGTTTGCCGCTCAGCCGCAGGCGGGAACGACGCCCCCACAGCGCTGCATCGCGACCAATTTCAATAAAATCGCGGGTTAATGTCGACGACGTAAACAGGTATCGGCCCAGCGGAGTTTGCCCGAGCTGCTGTAGCGCCAGCTCCGGACCACACAGCGTCGACTCCGGCGCCACCGTGCGCCCGGCCAGCCAGGGCTCGCCATCGGCATTGAGTATAATCTCCCGCAGCCAGTAGCGCGGCTCGTCGGGCAGCAGCGCCGCTTCGTCAGTCAGCGCGTCACGGCCGATATACCCTTCGTTAACCAGGGTCACGGTGACCTGCTTTCCTTGTTGTTCAAAGCGCTGGGTCATTGAGTCCTCCAGCAGCAGCCAGTCACTTAGCGGCGGCGGCAGGGATGGCATAACGGCAAAATAGCGCAGCGCACGCAGTCGCGTAAGCGCAGGATGGGACATGCCTGATTCTCCGGTACATAACGTGAAAGCATTGTATCGCAGAATAGGCGGTTGGTGGCGGGCAAACGTCAATATACGATCATTCACGCAACAGCCATGCAACAGGCTGCCGCGCGTGCAAAAAAAGGTGCATCCCGGAGGATGCACCGAAAGGCTGTGCCTAAACATCAGCATTGTGGGGAGACGATTACCCCTTGCCTTTTACACTGCTGATAAAGGTGGAACGAGCGGATTTCGAGCCGAGGCGCTCAGCTTCGTTCATCAATTTCAGGGCTTTGTCGATGTCACCTTGTTTCACCGCCTGCTTAATACCATTGTTGAAGTAGGTTTCGGTATCGCTGAGCATCGGTTCGCTTTTGGCGGCCGGCGCCGCGGCGGCGGCTGGCGCGGCTACCGGCGCCGCGGTGTTGCCGACGGTTACCGGACCCGGGCCGGAGGAGCCGAACAGCGGCCCCACCAGCACGCTGGAAGTGCTATTAGTTTTCACTTTCAGCTTCAGCACGCCATCGGTGGTATGTTTAGCGATCGGATCCGGGATATCCGGGGCCGCATTGCCGGCGCCTTTGGCATAGGCTTTCGCCGGATCCAGCAGGGTCGTGGTCTGCTGGAGATCTTTTTCAGTGGTAAACACCAGCACATAGAGCTTTTGCTGGCCCAGCGCCGGGGTCAGGCGCATCACGCCGCCCAGGCGGTCAGCGGTCATCACGCCCGGCTGCTGATAGGTAAAGTAATTGCTGGGGAAGAACGCCGCGGGCGTCATGTTCTGGTCGAGAATCAGCACGTTCGGCGCAAAAATCTGCTTATGTTTGTTCAGTTCGCTGTCGAGCGTCAGGGTCAGCTCACCGATATTGGCCGGCACGCTCCAGGCGGCGACCGGTCCGACGATCCCCGGGACATCCAGGCGTTGACCGCCGGTAGTTAAATCAACGCTCTGCGTCTTTGATTGATCGGCAGGCGTCCAGATCAGCTGCTGCAGCGCGCTGGCTGGAATAGCCGGCGCGGCGCTGGTGTTCTGCGGTACAAAGTTAACATCGGCAAGGCTCATCCCCGGCACGCATGCCAACATCCCTGCGGATAAACACAGAGCGACGAGAGTTTTCTTCATTTTCATTCTTCTCACCTTGGATAGCATCGGTTTAGCGGTAGCCAGGCAATAGCGCGCTAACCCTGAATAATCAGGAGGGGCTGACGCCCCTCCCAGGTTACACCCGTCCTGCGGACGGTATTACCACCACACTTCCATCTGGGCACCGAAGGTAACTTCGCTGTCGTCACCGCGGCTGGAGGTGAAAGCGCCGCTTCCGCTGCTGTCTTTCGTCTGCAGACCGGAGGTGTTGCTGTAGCCCCAGTTTTCATCCCACTTCGCGTAGGTTGCGAAGATACGGATAGCCGGACGAGACCAGACGCTGTTGCCTGCCTGCCATTGTTGAGCCAGAGTAATTTTGTACTGGTTGTTGTTTTCGCTGGTACGCTGGGATTTCACGTTGTCGTAACCGATTTCCAGCTGGGTGCTCATGATCGGCGTCCATTTGTACATCGGACGGACACCCACGGTGTACCAGGTAGAACCGTTCTTGCTGTCCAGATCCACGTCCTGGTACATTGCCACGTACATCAGGCCCCAGTCATCGTTGAAGTCCATCGCGCCGTGATCCAGAACGCGGATCATGCTGCCGTTGTTATCGATGCTGGTCCCCTGAGAGTGGCCGCTGTTCCAGGAGGTCATTGCGTCAGTGGCGTACTGAACCACAAACTTGTTGAAGCCGCCCCAGATAGACTGAGTATGTTCACCGGTCCACATCCAGCCGTCTTTCGACGCGCCGTCTTCCAGGCGATAGTCATCCTGCGGGTTAGCACGGCCGTAATCGACCCCTAACTCCAGCACGCCGCCCGGGTTGGTTTCCAGACCCGCCAGACGGATATCAAAGACGTCGTTGGCAGTTTTCGCAGCATATTTTTTGGTGTCATCGCTGGAGAAAGTATAAGAGCCGCCGCTTTCTGAGTTACGGGTAGCGGCCAGAGAGAGCTTACCGAAGCCAAGGTCAACGTTTTCCAGACCTGCACCCGGGCCGGAGATATCCCAGTAGTAGAAGTCGATCATGTGAACGTCATGACGCTGATAGAAGCGTTTACCCGCCCACAGCGTGGAGCCCGGCAGCCAGTCAATCAGGTTTTTACCCTGGATGTTGGCTTCACGGAACGCCGGAGAGGTGCTTTCCCAGTCATCTTCCTGATTCACGGAATAGGCAACGTTAGTATCGAAATAAAAACTCTTATCCCCTTCCTTCCACAGCTCCTGGCCCAGCTTCAGTTCCGCATAGGTTTCACATTCGTTACCAAGACGGTATTTACTTTGAGCGCCGGTCGCTTTGAAGCACTGTTGCTCGCCGCCGCTGCCGGTCCAGCCAATGCCGGAACGCGCGTAGCCATGGAAATCGACAGCCAGCGCCTGAGCAGACATCACGCCTGCTGCGACGGCGACCGCCAGAGGAAGTTTGCGCAGAGTAATCATCATTCTATCTCCTGAGATCATTGCTTTTCTTTGCACGCTTCGCCGGTATATCGCCAGCCGGGTTCGCGCTTTTTTAATGGGAAGCCTTACACGCCCGGCTCTTTATGCAGCCGACGACAAGCGGTGCCATCCTCACGGAATAAATGGCAACGTTCTGGCGGCAAACCGATAGCGAATGTGGCTCCCTCTTCTACCAACACCACGTCGTTCTGGCGGTAAACCAGGTTCTGACGGATGGCGGGGATCTGGATATGAATTTGCGTTTCGTGACCGAGCTGTTCGACGACCTGGACCTCGCCTTCAAGGGTTACATCGGCGATATCGCTGGGCAATAAATGCTCCGGTCGAATACCTAAGGACATATTGGCGCCCGCCTGCACGTTGGCGCTGTCCACCGGTAGCCAGATTTGCTGACGGTTCGGCAGTTCAACCTGCACCTGATCGATAGCCGTCGCGGTGACTTTGACCGGCAGGAAGTTCATCTTCGGTGAACCAATGAAGCCGGCAACGAAGCGGTCAGCCGGATAGTGATAGAGCTCCAGCGGTTTCCCAACCTGCGCCACACGGCCGGCGTCGAGGACCACGATCTTGTCGGCGAGGGTCATCGCTTCCACCTGATCGTGGGTGACATAGATCATGGTGCGGCCCAGTCGCTTATGCAGACGGGAGATTTCGATACGCATCTGGACGCGCAGGGCGGCATCGAGGTTGGAAAGCGGCTCATCCAGCAGGAAAACGCTTGGCTCTGCCACCAGCGTACGACCAATCGCCACGCGCTGGCGCTGACCGCCGGAGAGGGCTTTCGGTTTACGCTCCAGCAGATGGGCCAGCTGCAGCACTTCCGCAACCTGAGTCACCCGCTGGTTAATCAGATCTTTTTTCGCGCCGGCCAGCTTCAGGCCAAACGACATATTTTCCGCAACGGAAAGGTGGGGATAGAGTGCATAAGACTGGAATACCATCCCAACGCCGCGTTCTGCCGGTGGGATCTCGTTCATGCGGGTGTCACCGATAAACAGGTCCCCGCTGGTAATAGTTTCTAACCCGGCAATCATACGCAGCAGGGTAGATTTGCCGCAGCCCGATGGCCCGACAAACACGACGAATTCCCCTTCGTGGATATCGAGATTGATATCTTTCGATACCACCACGTCACCCCAGGCTTTCGTTACATTTCGCAGCTGTACGCTCGCCATGCCCTTCTCCCTTCGTTACAACCTGTCACTAACAGTCACATTCAAGATGGGTCGACTATGCGGCATTCATTACGCAGGCAAATCCTCCACCCCCCGGCTTTTTTATGGGGGAGGAGATGGGAGGATGAGAGATTGGCTCTCGCCGCGGGGGATGGCGGCCGGAGCGTGATTTCGTGATGGAGGCGACAAAATTGGGCGCTTTTTTCTGTGCTCCAGGACGCAATACGGCCGTTTTTGCAATGGAGATCACACAACCAGCGGGTGGGGCGTAGACCTGGGGAGGATGGAAAGGGGTTGTTAAAAAAGGAAACTCATCATCGTTAAGCCACCGAAGTGTATCCACGAGTACAACACCAAAAAGGACGGGTATATGAAAATCAAAACTGGCGCTCGCATCCTCGCGCTGTCGGCACTGACCACGATGATGTTTTCCGCCTCTGCCCTCGCAAAAATTGAAGAAGGTAAGCTGGTTATCTGGATTAACGGCGACAAAGGCTACAACGGCCTCGCTGAAGTGGGTAAAAAGTTTGAAAAAGACACCGGCATTAAAGTTTCCGTAGAACACCCGGACAAGCTGGAAGAGAAATTCCCGCAGGTTGCGGCGACCGGCGACGGCCCGGACATCATCTTCTGGGCGCATGACCGTTTCGGCGGCTACGCGCAGTCGGGCCTGCTGGCGGAAATCACCCCGGACAAAGCGTTCCAGGACAAACTCTATCCGTTCACCTGGGATGCGGTTCGCTATAACGGCAAACTGATCGCCTACCCGATCGCAGTCGAAGCCCTGTCCCTGATTTACAACAAAGACCTGGTGCCGAACCCGCCGAAGACCTGGGAAGAGATCCCGGCGCTGGATAAAGAACTGAAAGCGAAAGGTAAGAGCGCGCTGATGTTCAACCTGCAGGAACCGTACTTCACCTGGCCGCTGATCGCTGCCGACGGCGGATACGCGTTCAAGTTTGAAAACGGCAAGTACGATGTGAAAGACGTCGGCGTGGACAGCGCAGGCGCGAAAGCGGGCCTGACCTTCCTGGTTGACCTGATCAAGAACAAGCACATGAATGCCGACACCGACTACTCCATCGCGGAAGCGGCCTTCAACAAAGGCGAAACCGCGATGACCATCAACGGTCCGTGGGCGTGGTCTAACATCGATAAGAGCAAGGTTAACTACGGCGTGACCCTGCTGCCAACCTTTAAAGGCAAACCATCGAAACCGTTCGTTGGCGTGCTGAGCGCGGGGATCAACGCCGCCAGCCCGAACAAAGAGCTGGCCAAAGAGTTCCTCGAAAACTACCTGATGACCGATCAGGGTCTGGAAGCCGTTAACAACGACAAACCGCTGGGTGCCGTGGCGCTGAAATCCTTCCAGGAAAAACTGGAAAAAGATCCGCGCATCGCTGCCACCATGGCGAACGCCCAGAAAGGCGAAATCATGCCTAACATCCCGCAGATGTCTGCCTTCTGGTATGCCGTTCGTACCGCGGTTATCAACGCCGCCAGCGGTCGCCAGACTGTCGATGCTGCGCTGAAAGATGCACAGAGCCGTATCACTAAGTAAGAAAACGGCGGGTGGCGCGTGCGCCTACCCGCCCTACC
>NZ_KV792620.1:0-34045 GCF_001808265.1 Klebsiella sp. HMSC16A12 | reverse complement strand
CCCTACCACTACGGCTCGGACCGTAGGTCAGGTAAGCGAAGCGCCACCTGACAAATAAGTTTTCACCGCTGTAGAGGATGATCCCCATGGATGCCGTTAAAAAGAGACACTGGTGGCAAAGCCCGCAACTCACATGGTCTGTGATTGGCTTACTGTGCCTGCTGGTGGGTTACCTTGTTGTTTTGATGTACGCCCAGGGGGAGTACCTGTTCGCCATCATGACGCTGATTTTAAGCTCAGTTGGCCTGTATATTTTCGCTAATCGCAAGGCTTATGCCTGGCGCTATGTTTATCCCGGCCTCGCCGGCATGGGCCTGTTTGTCCTGTTTCCACTGATCTGCACTATCGCTATCGCGTTTACCAACTACAGCAGCACCAACCAGCTGACCTTTGAGCGTGCGCAGCAGGTGCTGATGGATCGTTCCTTCCAGGCCGGCAAAGCCTACAATTTCACGTTGATCCCGGCGGGTGACGAGTGGAAGCTGGCGCTGACCGACGGCGAAAGCGGTAAAAACTACCTTTCTGACGCCTTTAAATTTGGCGGCGAGCAGAAGCTGGCGTTAAAAGAAACCGACGCCCTGCCGGAAGGCGAGCGCGCCAACCTGCGCGTGATTACCCAGAATCGTACCGCGCTGAACCAGCTGACCGCTGTGCTGCCGGATGACAGCAAAGTCATCATGAGCTCCCTGCGCCAGTTCTCCGGTACCCAGCCTCTGTATACCCTCGGCGAAGACGGGGTACTGACCAACAATCAGACCCACGTTAAATACCGCCCGAACAACGACGTCGGCTTCTACCAGTCAATTAACGCCGACGGCAGCTGGGGCAATGAGAAGCTGAGCCCGGGCTACACTGTGACTATCGGCTGGGACAACTTTACCCGCGTCTTCCACGATGAAGGCATTCAGAAACCGTTCTTCGCGATCTTCGTCTGGACGGTGGTGTTCTCGGTGCTGACCGTGGTGCTGACCGTCGCGGTGGGGATGATCCTCGCCTGCCTGGTGCAGTGGGAAGCGCTGAAAGGCAAAGCGATTTATCGCGTCCTGCTGATTCTGCCGTACGCCGTACCGTCGTTTATTTCGATTCTGATTTTCAAAGGGCTGTTCAACCAGAGCTTTGGTGAAATCAACATGATGCTCAGCACGCTGTTCGGCATTAAGCCGGCCTGGTTTAGCGACCCGACCACCGCGCGCACCATGATCATCATCGTCAACACCTGGCTGGGCTACCCGTACATGATGATCCTGTGCATGGGGCTGCTGAAGGCGATTCCGGACGATCTGTACGAAGCGTCGGCAATGGATGGCGCCGGCCCGTTCCAGAACTTCTTTAAAATTACCTTCCCGCTGCTGATTAAGCCGCTAACGCCGCTGATGATCGCCAGCTTCGCCTTTAACTTTAACAACTTCGTCCTGATTCAATTGTTGACCAACGGCGGTCCGGACCGTCTCGGCACCACCACCCCGGCCGGTTATACCGACCTGCTGGTGAGCTACACCTATCGCATCGCCTTTGAAGGCGGCGGCGGTCAGGACTTCGGCCTGGCGGCGGCTATCGCAACGCTAATCTTCCTGCTGGTTGGCGCGTTAGCGATTGTGAATCTGAAAGCCACGCGCATGAAGTTTGATTAAGGGAGATAACGATAATGGCTATGGTCCAACCCAAATCGCAGAAGCTACGTTTATTTACCACGCATCTCCTGCTACTGATTTTTATCGCCGCGATTATGTTTCCGCTGCTGATGGTTATCGCCATCTCGCTGCGCGAAGGCAACTTCGCCACCGGCAGCCTGATCCCGGATACCATCTCCTGGGAGCACTGGCGTCTGGCGTTAGGCTTCAGCGTCGAACACGCCGATGGCCGCGTCACGCCGCCGCCGTTCCCGGTCCTGCTGTGGCTGTGGAACTCGATTAAGGTCGCCGGGATCACCGCGATCGGTATCGTCGCTCTCTCCACCACCTGCGCCTACGCTTTCGCCCGTATGCGCTTCCCGGGGAAAGCGACCCTGCTGAAAGGGATGCTGATTTTCCAGATGTTCCCGGCGGTGCTGTCGCTGGTTGCCCTGTACGCGTTGTTTGACCGCCTGGGCCAGTACATCCCGTTCGTCGGCCTCAACACCCACGGCGGCGTCATCTTTGCCTACATGGGCGGTATCGCGCTGCACGTCTGGACGATTAAAGGCTACTTCGAAACCATCGATGGCTCGCTGGAAGAAGCGGCGGCGCTGGATGGCGCGACCCCATGGCAGGCTTTCCGTCTGGTGCTGCTGCCGCTGTCGGTGCCGATTCTGGCAGTCGTGTTTATTCTGTCGTTCATCGCGGCCATCACCGAAGTGCCGGTCGCCTCGCTGCTGCTGCGCGATGTGAACAGCTATACCCTGGCGGTAGGTATGCAACAGTATCTCAACCCGCAGAACTATCTGTGGGGCGACTTTGCCGCCGCGGCGGTGCTCTCCGCCATTCCGATCACGGTTGTCTTCCTGCTGGCGCAGCGCTGGCTGGTTAATGGCCTGACGGCGGGTGGAGTGAAAGGTTAATTTTTTTTGTAACTCCGGCCCCAAATTTCAGAGGAGGGCCGACGGTCTAGCCGCAATACACGACCCCAACCGGGTATTGTCGCCGTCGCCCTCAGCTGAAAAAGTAAGGTCAATGCCACTGCTATCCTCAACTGGACCCTACATAAATTCTATTTGTGACTGTTGGTCAGCGGCCCTGGAGGCCGCTTTTTTTTATTCGCGTTTCAGGCGATTGGAGTTACACAGCCAGAGCGTAATCACCAGGATCAGGATCGCCGCGGAGTAAATGAGCACCGCCAGCGGCGACTCATGATCGACGATAATAAGCCGCACAATTGCGGTAATACCGATATAGACGAAATAGCGCAGTGGAAAGTGAAAACCGGATTCAAAATATTTAACAATCAGCGCGATAAACTCAAAGTAGAGAAAATAGACCACCAGCCCTTCGACCAGCTTGTACTTACTCACCGGCTCCGGCGTAAACAGTACGTGCGCCAGATGCAGGGTCTCCTTTCCCAGGAACACCACCAGAATAATTCCCAGGCACAGCAGTGCCAGATTCAGCACGGCCTGCATGGCCTTCGCAACGAAATTAACCAGCGGACGATATACCGACGGCATAGTGACACCTCAAATGCATGAACGTTGTCGATCTGTATAGCGCAAAAGTGTGATCCAGATCTACCTATGATTCCTTCGTCTTACGCTATCTCCGGGCTATTGATTCGAAAAGTACGAACAAGAGAAAATTGTCCTTCCAGCAACGCTGTGAGCAGATTAACAAAATCATCCATTACGCTTAGAACGAATCAACCCAACTAACTGAAATATAAAAAGTTTACTTTTTGAAACAGGTGTATCTTAAAACCTCCCGTAAGATAAAATTTTTCTCCAAACCACAGTCTTTTTATGGTTATTAGGGTAAGTTTTTTCTTATCTTTTGTCTTAGCATTATCGCAGCTGAATAAAATTTAATTTTGGACATTAAATCATTATGAACACCGATAACGCTTCCCTGTACGTAAAATGGCTCAAACAAGAGGTCGCCCCGGCTTTAGGTTGTACTGAACCCGTCGCTATTTCCTTCGCGGCCGCCTACGCCGCACAATATCTGGATCAGCCTTGCACTAAAATTAGCGGTTTTATTTCCGCCAATCTTTATAAAAACGCGATGGGCGTCACCATACCCGGCACCACCGTTTGCGGTGTACCGCTGGCAGCCGCAATTGGCGCATTTGGCGGCGACCCGCAAAAGGGATTAAAAACGCTGGAAGATATCACTCCGCGACACGTTGAAATGGCGCAGAAGCTGATCGCCAATAACGCCGTTGATATTGCCGTCGAAGAGACCCCGGATTTTATCCATCTCGATTTAACCCTCTCTGCTGGCGAGAATTGCTGTCGTGTCGTGGTCAAAGGAACCCACACCAACGTGGTCGAACTTTATATTAATGGCCAGCCGCAGCCATTAAGCGAAAAACAGAATACGCACACCCAGCGCGAAACGCTGCCCACTTTCTCGCTACAACAGGCTTACGAATTTATTAATCGCGTCGACTTTAATGATATTCGCTTTATTCTCGACGCCGCGCGCTTAAACTCCGCGCTGGCGGCAGAAGGCAAAACAAAAAAATATGGCCTGAACATTAACGGTACCTTTTCTGACGCAGTGAAAAACGGCCTGATGAGCAACGATCTGTTAAGCAAGGTGATCATCAACACCGTCGCCGCTTCAGATGCCCGCATGGGCGGCGCGCCGGTGGTAGCGATGTCAAACTTCGGCTCAGGCAATCAGGGCATTACAGCAACCATGCCGGTAGTGGTGGTTGCAGAGCATCTTGGCGTCGATGAAGAGACCCTGGCTCGCGCTTTGTCTCTCTCTCATCTCACTGCCATCTCAATTCATTCTCGTTATACGCGCTTATCTGCGCTATGCGCAGCCTCAACCGCCGCTATGGGCGCCGCCGCCGGTATGGCCTGGCTGTTTACCCGCGATATCAACACCATTAATACCGCAATTATTAATATGGTCAGCGATATTACCGGCATGATTTGTGATGGCGCTTCCAACAGCTGCGCGATGAAAGTCTCGTCAGTGGTATCCAGCGCCTTTAAGGCGGTACTAATGGCCATGCAAAATAGCTGCGCTGGCGCCAATGACGGTATTGTCTGCGCCGATGTCGAGCAGACTATTAATAACCTGTGCCGTCTGGTGATTAAACCAATGACTCTCACCGATAAAGAAATTATCAGCATTATGGTCGCTAAATAATACCATTTCACGGGCCTGAAAGAGCAGGTCCCGATTAACGTACTCTACCCACACTATTATTTATAAATTAGCAGGTATAGCAGATGAATAAAAAAGTCATCTTCCGCGGCGCCAGCGCTATTATGCCCCTATGCATCGGCGACTTTCCATTTTCATTTATTGTCGGCGCATTAAGCGTTAGCGCGGGCATGAGCGTCTGGCAGAGTACGGCGTGGTCGGCGATCGTCATTGCCGGCTCGGCGCAAATGCTGGCACTGAATATGTTAAAAACCGGCGGCACGCTCGGCGTGATTATTTTCACCACATTAATTATCAATCTTCGCCACGTGCTGTATAGCGCCTCTATTTTCGGCAGCGTGCGTGAAGCTTCATTCTTTAAAAAATGCTTTATGTCCTATGCGCTCACCGACGAGGTGTATGCCACCACCGTCAAAGAGATGGAAGGAAATAAAAAGGAAAAATATCTGTTTTATGGTTCGGCGATGATTACCTTCTGGGCGATTTGGGTGCTGGCTGATTTTCTTGGCGCGCTGGTCGGCGCCTCGTTTCCCCACATTGAGAAATACGGTCTCGATTTCGCCATGGTCGCCGCCTTTATCGCCATCGTGGTGCCGCAAATTAAAAGCCAGGCCTGCACCGTCGCCGCGGTTGTAGCCGCCGTTTCCGGCGTGCTGTTAGTGGTCCTACCCTATTCGCTGGGTATCGTCGTCGCCTCAGTGCTTGGCGTCCTCGCCGGCCTGTGCGTCGACCTGGCGGAAGAGCGCAAGCAGATGGCAAAAACCGAATCCGATATGCCGTTAGTGGAGGCGATGGAAAATGAGTAATAGCTATTTTATCGCCCTGACGCTGGGCATGGCCGCGGTGACTTTTCTCATCCGTTTCTCGTTTATCGGCCTGGCCGGCAAGATCCAGATGTCCGAGCGGGTGACCAAAACGCTACGCTTCGTGCCGGTCACTGTTCTGCCGGCCATCATCACCATTCAGATCCTGAGCGTGAATTCCAGCATGGAGTTCGACTTAAAAAATCCGAAGGTGATCGCCGCCATCATCTGCACGCTCGCCAGCTTCCGTTTAGGTCTGGTGTGGGTGGTAGTGAGCGGCGTCGGCTCGCTGGTGTTGTTAAATTATTTTATGTAACCGTTTGAAGGATAAACCGTATGATTATTACCACCGCTGACGCGCCTGCCGCTATCGGCCCGTACGTGCAGGGCGTCAATCTCGGCGCGATGACCATCACCTCCGGTCAGCTGCCGATTAATCCGCTGGACGGCACCATGCCAGGCGATATCGCCGAACAGGCGCGGCAATCACTGGAGAACGTGAAAGCCATCGTCGAAGCCGCCGGACTCACGGTCGGGCAGATCGTTAAAACTACGGTGTTTGTCAAAGACCTGGCGGATTTTGCCGCCATCAATGCCGCCTACGAGGCCTTCTTTATCGAACACCAGGCGGCCTTTCCGGCGCGCTCCTGTGTGGAGGTGGCAAGGTTACCGAAAGATGCCGGCGTCGAAATCGAAGCGATCGCTTTCGCCCGCTAACCCCCAGGCTGGAGGGAGCGCCTCCAGCCTTCTCCCACCGATTTTTGTCGTTCCACATTGTTCACTTTACAGGCAATATAGCCGCAGAACGACGCGAGGAACGCAGCATGTTAACTATTCGACAGGCATGTCCCGAGGACGCGCCCCAGCTTAGCGCGATGGGCTATGCCAGCTATCATCACCACTTTGCTCATCTCTGGCGCGATGCCGATGAACTGGCGTTATTTCTTAAGCAAGAATATGCCGAAGATGCGCTACGTCGGAGTCTTGCGGATGCGACCCAACACTGGCTCATCGCCGAAGCCCCCTCTCCTGTTGGTTTCGCTAAATATAGCTATCAGCAGCGAATGGCTGACGACGGCAAGATTGGTACGCTGCTGCATAAGCTCTACCTGATGCCGGGGAAGACTGGCCACCGCTACGGCGAGCATATTTTTCACGCCGTCGAGACGCGAGCAAAAACGGCCGGTGAAAGTTGGCTGTGGCTGGAAGTACTCGCCGCGAATCCCGCCGCGCGCCGTTTTTACGAACGCCAGGGGATGCAGCACATCAGAGACACGATTTTCCACTCCGCCAGCCAGCAAAGCACCTTACATATTCTGGCCAAACCGATTTGAGAGGAACTATGCCTGAGCTTCGTGATACCGGCGTACGTAACGTCGTTTGTGGGGAAAATGTCGTTATTTACCAGCCCGCCAACCTCTATGATTGCCAGCTCGGCGATAACGTCTTCGTCGGGCCGTTCGTTGAGATCCAGGGGAATACCCGCATCGGCGCGAACAGTAAAATTCAGTCCCATACCTTTATCTGCGAGTACGTCACCATCGGCCAGCGCTGCTTTATCGGTCACGGCGTGATGTTTGCCAACGACCTGTTTCGCGAGGGTAAACCAAACGCCGACCGCGCCAGCTGGGGGCGGATCGAGATTGGCGATGACGTGTCGATCGGCAGCGGCGCCACGATTCTGGCCGTCAGCATCTGCGATGGGGTGGTGATAGGCGCGGGCAGCGTGGTAACGAAGTCCATTACCGAGAAAGGCGTGTGGGCGGGGAATCCGGCGAGGCTGCTGCGGCGGCTATAAATAAAAATGCCGACCAAAGGGTCGGCATTCCGTCTTAGCTGCGCAAGCGTTATGCGCGCCAGGCTTTATAACGGTTAATCAGGCCGTTAGTAGAGCTGTCGTGGCTGCTAACTTCGCTGCCGTCTTTCAGCTCCGGCAGGATGCGGTTAGCCAGCTGTTTGCCCAGCTCAACGCCCCACTGGTCAAAGGTGAAGATGTTGAGGATCGCGCCCTGGGTGAAGATTTTGTGCTCGTACAGGGCAATCAGCGCCCCGAGGCTGAACGGGGTGATCTCACGCAGCAGGATGGAGTTAGTCGGGCGGTTACCTTCGAACACTTTGAACGGCACCACGTGCTCCAGGGTCGCCGGGTCTTTACCCTGATCGCGATATTCCTGCTCAACCACTTCGCGGGATTTACCAAAGGCCAGGGCCTCGGTCTGGGCGAAGAAGTTAGACAGCAGTTTCTGATGGTGGTCAGACAGCGGGTTGTGGGTGATAGCCGGAGCGATGAAATCGCACGGTACCATTTTGGTGCCCTGGTGGATCAGCTGGTAGAACGCGTGCTGACCGTTGGTGCCCGGCTCACCCCAGATGATTGGGCCAGTCTGGTAGTCTACCGCGTGGCCGTTACGGTCAACATACTTACCGTTGGACTCCATGTTGCCCTGCTGGAAGTAAGCGGCAAAGCGGTGCATGTACTGGTCGTACGGCAGAATCGCTTCGGTTTCCGCACCGAAGAAGTTGTTGTACCAGATGCCGATCAGCGCCAGCAGCACCGGCAGGTTTTTCTCCGCCGGAGTGGTGGAGAAGTGCTTATCCATCGCATGCGCGCCGGACAGCAGCTCAACGAAGTTGTCGAAGCCCACGGAGAGAATGATGGACAGACCAATCGCCGACCACAGGGAGTAACGGCCGCCAACCCAGTCCCAGAATTCGAACATGTTGGCGGTGTCGATGCCGAACTCGCCAACCGCTTTCGCGTTGGTGGAAAGCGCGGCGAAGTGTTTCGCCACGTGCTTGTCGTCGCCCGCGGTTGCCAGGAACCAGTCGCGCGCGCTGTGGGCGTTAGTCATGGTTTCCTGGGTAGTGAAAGTCTTGGACGCCACCAGGAACAGAGTCGTTTCCGGATTCACGTTCTTCAGCACTTCGGCGATATGGGTGCCATCGACGTTAGAGACAAAGTGCATGTTGAGGTGGTTTTTATACGGACGCAGCGCCTCGGTCACCATGAAAGGACCGAGGTCGGAGCCGCCGATACCGATGTTAACCACGTCGGTGATCGGTTTGCCGGTGTAGCCTTTCCAGCTACCGGAGATAATCGCTTCGGAGAAGGTTTTCATCTTCTCCAGCACAGCGTTCACTTCCGGCATCACATCTTTGCCATCAACCACAATCGGCGTATTGCTGCGGTTACGCAGCGCGACGTGCAGTACCGCGCGGTCTTCGGTGCGGTTGATCTTCTCACCTGAGAACATCGACTTGATAGCGCCCGCCAGGTCAGTCTCTTTCGCCAGATCCTGCAGTTTAGCCAGCGTCTCTTCAGTGATGCGGTTTTTGGAGAAGTCCACCAGCATCAGATCGTCGAACGTCGCGGAAAATTTAGAAAAGCGGTCGCTATCTTTGGCGAAAAGCTCGCTGATAGTGATATCTTTCATTTCGTCGAAGTGTTTCTGTAATGCCTGCCAGGCAGAGGTCTGCGTTGGGTTGATGTTTTTCATTAGCAATACTCTTCTGATTTGAGATTGTGACTTCGGTCGATTGTAGCGCCGGTGACAGAAAATTGTGATGATTTTTGTGACTTGACCCTGACGCCGGTCAGGAATCGGGTCAAAACGGAGTAAAAAGCCCCATTAGTATAGCTATCATAAGGCTTTTTTCTGTTAGCAGCAGAGGCATGAAAAATCCGCATAACCGCAGCGTTGACATAGCTGGCGTTAAGCCTTTATATATCCGCAGTGCTTACGTATTGGTAGGTATCTATTGCTCGCGCATTTCACGCTACAGCGAAAGGGTATTCGCGGGGGATATAATGTCCCTGTTCCCCCGGCCAGGTGAAAGACGTCAGTAATTGCCAGAAGAGGTGCGTTGCCCAGGTAACCGTATTGGAGGAACCAGTCCGGGGAAGATACGTGAGGGGGAGCAACGCCGAGGTGAAAGAGCGTCTGGTCACGCTCCTCGCCGGCCACAGGGGCTGAATCCCCTGGGTTGTCACCAGAAACGTTCGCAGTCGGGCGTTTCATACCCGAACACCTCAGCGCCCAAAGCGGTGAGTCGGGTCTACAAGGTGGAGCACTTCTGGGTGACATCGTAGTTGTTTATCACTCTGCGCCACCCTGTTTATCGCTCTTCCCTTGTGCCATGGCTGAATAATTTGGCCTGGCTTATTAAGACATTTTGTTGCGATCCGGCGGCGTCCAGCCCCTGCCAGGATCGGTGCTCAGGAATCGTTTTAATAAGTCAGGCCCCCTGACACGAGGTTGTTATGACAGATCTAGTCGTCGCCAAATTTGGCGGCACCAGCGTTGCTGATTTTGACGCAATGAACCGCAGCATCGATGTGGCGCTGCTCGATGCCAATACCCGTATTGTTGTGCTCTCCGCCTCTGCCGGCGTGACCAACATTCTGGTGGCCTTAGCGGGAGGGCTGGAACCCACCGAACGTTTTTCCCAGCTGGACGCTCTGCGTCAGATCCAGTTCAATATTCTGGAGCGTTTGCGTTATCCCAACGTGATCCGCGAAGAGATTGAGCGCTTGCTGGAAAATATCACGACGCTGGCGGAAGCCGCCGCGCTCGCCTCCTCAACCGCCCTGACCGACGAACTGGTCAGCCATGGCGAACTGATGTCCACCCTGCTGTTTGTGGAAATTCTGCGTGAACGCGGTATTCAGGCGCAGTGGTTTGACGCCCGTAAAGTGCTGCGCACTAACGATCGCTTTGGCCGCGCCGAACCGGACATCGCCGCCGTCGCCGAACTGACCCAGCAGCAGCTGGCGCCGCGCCTGGCGGAAGGCCTGGTGGTGACCCAGGGCTTTATCGGCAGCGAAGCGAAAGGCCGCACCACCACCCTCGGCCGCGGCGGCAGCGATTATACCGCCGCTCTGCTCGGCGAAGCGCTGAATGCCACCCGCGTCGATATCTGGACCGATGTCCCGGGGATCTATACTACCGACCCGCGCGTCGCGCCGGCGGCGAAACGCATCGACGTCATCGCCTTTGAAGAGGCAGCGGAAATGGCCACCTTTGGCGCCAAAGTGCTGCATCCGGCGACCCTGCTGCCTGCCGTGCGCAGCGATATCCCGGTGTTTGTCGGCTCCAGTAAAGAGCCTAAAGCGGGCGGTACGCTGGTGTGTAAAACCACCGAGAACCCGCCGCTGTTCCGCGCGCTGGCGCTGCGTCGCCGGCAAACGCTGCTGACGCTGCACAGCCTGAATATGCTGCACTCCCGCGGCTTCCTCGCCGAAGTGTTCGGTATTCTGGCGCGCCATAACATCTCAGTTGATTTGATCACCACCTCCGAAGTGAGCGTGGCCCTGACCATGGACACCACCGGCTCGACCTCTGCGGGCGATACCCTGCTGACCCAGGCGCTGCTGACCGAGCTCTCTTCGCTGTGCCGCGTGGAAGTGGAAGAAAATCTGGCGCTGGTCGCCCTGATTGGCAATGAGCTGTCGAAAGCCTGCGGCGTCGGCAAAGAGGTCTTTGGCGTCCTCGAGCCGTTTAACATCCGCATGATCTGCTATGGCGCCTCCAGCCACAACCTGTGCTTCCTGGTGCCGGGCGACGATGCGGAGAAGGTTGTGCAGAAGCTGCATCATAATTTGTTTGAATAAAATTCCTTAGCACGATAAACAATACCTATAGCCGGGCTCGAACCCGGCTTTTTTATAACAATATCAACACAACCAGCTGACCTGCTCGCCGCCCATCGGGATGGCGCGGCCCGGTTCGCGTATCGCAAGGAACACAACATGCTCGCAACTCTGACGCGGCTGTTCCCGTTATGGGCACTGCTGCTCTCCGTTCTGGCCTATTACACTCCCACCACCTTCACCCCAATTGGCCCATGGGTCACCACCCTGCTGATGCTGATCATGTTCGGTATGGGCGTGCATCTGAAGCTGGAGGATTTCAAACGCGTCCTGTCGCGCCCGGCGCCGGTCGCTGCGGGGATCTTTCTCCATTATCTGGTGATGCCGCTCGCCGCCTGGCTGCTGGCGCTGCTGTTTCATATGCCGCCGGAGCTTTCCGCCGGGATGGTGCTGGTCGGCAGCGTCGCCAGCGGGACCGCCTCCAACGTGATGATCTTTCTTGCCAAAGGGGATGTGGCGCTGTCGGTGACCATCTCCTCGGTCTCCACCCTCGTCGGCGTCGTGGCGACACCGCTGCTCACCCGTCTGTACGTCGACGCGCATATTCAGGTCGACGTCATGGGCATGTTGCTCAGCATTCTGCAGATTGTGGTCATTCCCATCGCGCTGGGACTGATTGTCCATCATCTGCTGCCGAAGGTGGTGAAAGCGGTAGAGCCGTTCCTGCCCGCCTTCTCGATGGTGTGCATTCTGGCGATCATCAGCGCGGTGGTGGCGGGTTCCGCCGCCCATATCGCCTCCGTCGGCCTGGTGGTGATTATCGCGGTGATCCTGCATAACACTATTGGTCTGCTTGGCGGGTACTGGGGCGGACGTCTGTTTGGTTTTGATGAATCCACCTGCCGTACGCTGGCGATCGAGGTGGGGATGCAGAACTCCGGCCTGGCGGCCGCGCTGGGTAAAATTTACTTCGGCCCGCTGGCGGCGCTGCCGGGCGCGCTGTTCTCCGTCTGGCATAACCTGTCCGGTTCGCTGCTGGCCGGGTACTGGTCAGGAAAGCCCATCGCCAAAAAAGCCGACAAGCGCTGAGTTTGATACGTCCGGGCGCAGGCCCGGGCGTGTGCCTGCTTTAGTTGCCATACAGGCTATCAGTAAAATATTCATTGCCGTACACTGGGTGCTCTGGTCTGACTGAGGGCACCACCATGGCACTCCCCCGTATTACACAAAAAGAGATGACCGAGCGCGAACAGCGCGAATTGAAAACGCTGCTTGACCGCGCGCGTATTGCGCATGGCCGCCCGCTGAGCAATGCGGAAACGAACAGCGTGAAAAAGGAATATATCGATAAGCTGATGGCGCAGCGTGAAGCGGAAGCGAAGAAAGCCCGCCAGGTGAGAAAACAGCAGGCTTATAAAACGGATAAGGAAGCGACCTTTTCCTGGTCGGCGAATACGCCGACCCGCGGCAGGCGTTAACGCCCTTTCTTTTTACGTCCCGGCTGGGTGAAACGTTTCCCGTTGCCAGCCGGGCGGCCCTTATCGTTGCTATTTTCCATCTTCACCACCGGGCGCTTGATGCCGGGAGTCGCCGCTTTGGCCTTCGGCCTGGCTTTCGGCTTCGCTTCGGAAGAGGAGTTTTCAATCAGCTTGAACAGGTCGATCAGCTCGTCATCGGTTAGATCACGCCATTCACCCAAGGGGATCCCCGTCAGGCTCACGTTCATGATCCGCGTACGCTCAAGCTTCGTCACTTCATAGCCAAAGTGCTCGCACATACGACGGATCTGGCGATTCAGCCCCTGCACCAGAGTGATGCGGAAAACGAACGGCGCTTCTTTCTTTACCTTACATTTTTTGGTCACGGTCCCGAGAATCGGTACCCCCGCGCCCATGCCGCGAATGAACTCATCGGTCACCGGCTTATCGACCGTGACCAGATACTCTTTTTCATGGTCGTTGCCGGCGCGCAGGATCTTGTTCACCAGATCGCCATGGTTGGTGAGGAAGATCAGCCCCTGGGAGTCTTTATCCAGACGGCCGATAGGAAAGATACGCTTGCTGTGGTTGACGAAATCGACAATGTTGTCGCGCTCGCCGTCTTCGGTGGTGCTCACAATGCCGACCGGCTTATTCAGCGCAATCAGTACCAGATCATCCGCTTCGCGCGGCTCAATCAACCGTCCGTTCACTTTGACTAAATCGCCAGGCTTCACCTGATCGCCAATAGTGGCGCGCTTGCCATTGATAAAGACGTTGCCTTGTTCAATAAAGCGGTCCGCTTCGCGACGCGAGCAGATGCCGCTTTCGCTGATGTATTTATTTAATCGGGTTGATGAGTCGGGCAGCATAGATTCTCCTGTAAAAGCGAAATATACCCTACCTTGTGGGCGAGAAAAAAGATGTGCCTTTGCGCCCTCCGGCGCAAGGTGTGATCGACTACGCCTTTTTTCACAAAAGTGTCCCGCTCAACGCCTGGCAACTTTGCATGATGAAATATCACAGAATCAGCGATTTAGCGTGCAATGCACAAAGGTGCCAACAACCCGCTATTGATAACGCAAATGTGCAAGATTATTCGCCAGATTAGGGTGATGAAATAAAAGAAAATCGCTTCAAACGGCGGCTCTAATAGGGTTATATCAGATCAACAGCACAAACCCGCGATTTGCACAAATGTGCAGGAGCCAGCAGATGACTATGGAAAACAGCGATGATATCCGGTTGATTGTCAAAATCGCCCAGCTCTATTACGAGCAGGATATGACCCAGGCGCAAATCGCTCGCGAGCTGGGGATCTATCGCACCACCATCAGTCGCCTGCTGAAGCGCGGCCGCGAGCAGGGCATTGTCACCATCGCCATCAACTATGACTACAATGAAAACCTGTGGCTCGAGCAACAGCTCAAGCAAAAATTTGGTCTGAAAGAGGCGGTGGTTGCCAGTAGCGATGGGCTGCTGGAAGAAGAACAGCTGAGCGCGATGGGCCAGCATGGCGCCCTGCTTGTCGATCGGTTGCTGGAGCCAGGCGATATTATCGGTTTTTCATGGGGCCGCGCCGTGCGTTCGCTGGTGGAGAACCTGCCGCAGGCCAGCCACTCACGCCAGGTGATCTGCGTCCCCATCATCGGCGGGCCTTCCGGTAAACTGGAGAGCCGCTACCATGTGAACACGTTAACCTACGGTGCGGCAGCCAGGCTGAAAGCGGAATCCCACCTTGCCGATTTTCCAGCCCTGCTGGATAACCCGCTGATCCGCAACGGCATCATGCAGTCCCAGCACTTTAAAACCATCTCATCCTACTGGGACAGCCTGGATGTGGCGCTGGTGGGTATTGGTTCACCGGCCATTCGCGACGGCGCAAACTGGCACGCCTTCTACGGCAGCGAAGAGAGCGACGATCTCAACGCCCGCCACGTCGCCGGGGATATCTGTTCGCGTTTCTACGATATTAACGGCGGGTTAGTCGATACCAATATGAGCGAAAAAACCCTGTCGATCGAAATGGCGAAGCTGCGCCAGGCTCGCTATTCCATCGGCATCGCCATGGGGGAAGAGAAATACTCTGGCATTCTTGGCGCATTGCACGGACGCTATATTAATTGTCTGGTGACAAACAGAGAAACGGCTGAGTTATTACTGAAATAACACACAGGATATGATTTCACGCAGCACCCGCTGCGGGGGATCCCTTTATCTAAAGAAATGGGAGTGAATAATGAATACCTGGTTAAATTTAAAAGATAACGTCATTATCGTGACCGGCGGTGCCTCGGGAATTGGGCTGGCCATTGTCGATGAATTATTATCACAAGGTGCTCATGTCCAGATGATTGATATTCATGGCGGCGATCGTCATCACAATGGCGATAATTATCACTTCTGGCCGACGGATATTTCCAGCGCGACAGAGGTGCAACAGACTATCGATGCCATTATTCAGCGCTGGTCGCGTATTGATGGTTTGGTCAATAACGCTGGCGTGAATTTCCCGCGTTTATTAGTCGACGAAAAAGCACCGGCCGGCCGCTATGAATTAAACGAAGCCGCTTTTGAAAAAATGGTCAATATCAACCAGAAAGGGGTGTTTTTCATGTCGCAGGCGGTGGCGCGTCAAATGGTCAAACAGCGCGCCGGTGTGATTGTCAATGTCTCTTCGGAGAGCGGCCTGGAAGGCTCTGAAGGTCAAAGCTGCTACGCCGCGACCAAGGCCGCGCTCAACAGCTTTACCCGCTCCTGGTCCAAAGAATTGGGTAAATATGGGATCCGCGTGGTCGGCGTTGCGCCGGGGATCCTCGAAAAAACCGGTCTGCGGACACCGGAATATGAAGAGGCGCTGGCCTGGACGCGCAATATCACCGTCGAGCAACTTCGCGAGGGATATACCAAAAACGCCATTCCCATCGGGCGGGCAGGAAAGCTCTCGGAAGTGGCTGATTTTGTTTGCTATCTCTTGTCAGCGCGCGCCAGCTACATCACCGGAGTCACCACTAACATTGCCGGCGGAAAAACGCGCGGTTAAGGAGGCAGTATGGTTCACGCTATCTTCTGCGCCCACGGCCAGCTGGCCGGGGCCATGCTTGAATCGGTATGCATGGTCTACGGCGAGGTTAACGTCAGCGCCGTCGCGTTTGTCCCCGGCGAAAACGCGGCGGATATCGCCATTAACCTGGAAAAGTTAGTAAGCGCCCACACCGATGAGGAGTGGGTAATCGCGGTAGATTTGCAGTGCGGAAGCCCATGGAATGCCGCAGCCGGGCTGGCAATGCGTCACCCGCAGATCCGGGTGATTAGCGGCCTGTCGCTGCCGCTGGCGCTCGAGCTGGTGGATAACCAGCATACCCTGAGCGCCGATGACTTATGCCAGCATCTGCAGGCCATCGCCAGTCAGTGCTGTGTGGTCTGGCAGCAGCCAGAAACCGTTGAGGAGGAGTTCTGATGCAAATTACCCTCGCCCGTATTGATGACCGACTGATTCATGGCCAGGTCACCACCGTGTGGTCAAAAGTCGCCAACGCCCAGCGGATAATTATCTGCAATGACGATGTATTTAACGATGAGGTTCGCCGGACCCTGTTGCGCCAGGCGGCTCCGCCAGGCATGAAGGTAAACGTTGTCAGTCTGGAAAAAGCGGTTGCGGTCTATCATAACCCGCAATATCAGGACGAGACCGTCTTTTATTTATTTACCAATCCACACGATGTTTTAACGATGGTGCGCCAGGGCGTGCAGATCGCCACGTTAAATATTGGTGGCATGGCCTGGCGACCCGGTAAAAAACAGCTAACCAAAGCCGTTTCTTTGGATCCGCAGGATATTCAGGCATTCCGTGAACTCGATAAACTGGGCGTAAAACTCGATTTACGCGTGGTCGCATCAGATCCGTCAGTCAATATTCTCGACAAAATTAACGAAACAGCTTTCTGCGAATAAAAAATAGCGCCTGTTGTGATATGCCGTAGCAGGCAGGATGACGCACACCTTAAAGGTCATAAATTATGGAAATTAGTACCCTACAGATAATAGCCATATTTATTTTTTCCTGTATTGCCGGAATGGGCAGCGTGCTGGATGAATTTCAGACCCATCGGCCCCTTATCGCCTGTACCGTGATTGGCCTCATCCTGGGCGATTTAAAAACCGGGGTTATGCTCGGCGGTACGCTGGAGCTGATCGCCCTCGGCTGGATGAACGTGGGGGCAGCGCAGTCGCCAGATTCGGCGCTGGCCAGCATTATCTCCGCCATTCTGGTGATTGTGGGCCACCAGAGCATTGCCACCGGTATCGCCATTGCTCTGCCGGTGGCCGCCGCCGGGCAGGTGCTGACCGTTTTCGCCCGTACCATTACCGTGGTGTTCCAGCACGCCGCGGACAAAGCGGCCGAGGAGGCGCGCTTTCGCACCATCGACCTGCTGCATGTCTCCGCACTGGGGGTGCAGGCACTGCGCGTGGCAATCCCGGCGCTGGTGGTCTCGCTGTTCGTTAGCGCGGATATGGTCAGCAGTATGCTCAGCGCGATCCCGGAATTCGTCACTCGCGGTCTGCAGATTGCCGGCGGTTTTATTGTCGTCGTGGGCTACGCGATGGTGCTGCGAATGATGGGCGTGAAGTACCTGATGCCCTTCTTTTTCCTCGGTTTTCTCGCCGGGGGTTATCTCGACTTCAGCCTGCTGGCCTTCGGCGGCGTGGGCGTCATCATCGCGCTGATCTACATCCAGCTCAATCCACAGTGGCGTAAGGCTGAACCCGCCGCCTCCACTGCCCCCTCTGCCCCCGCCCTTGACCAGCTTGACGACTAATGGAGCCGAAAATGGAACAGAAAAAAATCACGCAAGGCGACCTGGTGAGCATGTTTCTCCGCTCCAACCTCCAGCAGGCCTCCTTTAACTTCGAACGTATTCATGGCCTGGGGTTTTGCTACGACATGATCCCGGCGATCAAACGCCTGTATCCGCTCAAAGCCGATCAGGTCGCGGCGCTGAAGCGTCATCTGGTGTTCTTTAATACCACGCCGGCGGTGTGTGGCCCGGTGATCGGCGTCACCGCCGCCATGGAGGAGGCCCGGGCTAACGGCGCGGCCATTGACGATGGCGCTATCAACGGCATCAAAGTGGGTCTGATGGGCCCGCTGGCCGGCGTCGGCGACCCGCTGGTCTGGGGCACGCTGCGGCCGATTACCGCGGCCCTTGGCGCCTCGCTGGCCCTCTCCGGCAATATTCTGGGGCCTTTGTTATTTTTCTTTATTTTCAATGCAGTGCGGCTGGCAATGAAGTGGTACGGCCTGCAGCTGGGCTTCCGTAAAGGGGTCAATATCGTCAGCGATATGGGCGGTAACCTGCTGCAGAAGCTGACCGAAGGCGCCTCCATTCTCGGCCTGTTTGTCATGGGGGTGCTGGTGACCAAATGGACCACCATCAATGTGCCGCTGGTGGTTTCCCAAACGCCCGGTGCAGACGGCGCCACCGTCACGATGACCGTCCAGAACATCCTCGATCAGCTCTGCCCCGGCCTGCTGGCGCTGGGCCTGACGCTACTGATGGTGCGTCTGCTGAACAAGAAAGTGAATCCGGTCTGGCTGATTTTCGCCCTTTTCGGCTTAGGCATTATCGGCAACGCCCTCGGCTTTCTGTCCTGATTATTCCGCCCCGGCGATGCCGGGGTGACGTCAACAACATAGCCCCGAAAGATGAAGGGGATGAGGTGGTTTATGCAAACAACAACGGCCCTGCGCCTGTATGGCAAACGAGACCTGCGCCTGGAAACCTTTACCCTCCCGGCGATGCAGGACGATGAGATCCTCGCCCGGGTGGTCACGGACAGCCTGTGTCTTTCCTCATGGAAAGAGGCCAATCAGGGTGCCGATCATAAAAAGGTGCCAGATGATGTGGCCACCAGGCCCATTATTATCGGTCATGAATTCTGCGGCGAAATCCTTGCCGTCGGTAAAAAGTGGCAGCATAAGTTTCAGCCAGGGCAGCGCTACGTGATCCAGGCCAACCTGCAGTTGCCCGACCGACCCGACTGCCCCGGCTACTCATTCCCATGGATCGGTGGCGAAGCCACCCATGTGGTGATCCCCAATGAGGTGATGGCGCAGGATTGCCTGCTCACCTGGGAGGGGGATACCTGGTTTGAAGGATCGCTGGTGGAGCCGCTCTCCTGCGTCATTGGCGCTTTCAACGCCAATTATCATCTGCAGGAGGGGAGTTACAACCACGTGATGGGGATCCGTCCTCAGGGACACACTCTGATCCTGGGCGGGACGGGGCCGATGGGGCTGCTGGCTATCGACTATGCGCTGCACGGCCCCATCAATCCTTCACTACTGGTAGTGACCGATACCAATAAGCCGAAGCTCAGCTACGCCCGCCGTCATTACCCCTCTGAGCCGCAGACGCTGATCCACTACCTCGACGGCCATGAGGCCAGTCGCGATACGCTGCTGGCGCTCAGCGGCGGCCATGGCTTCGACGATATCTTCGTGTTTGTGCCAAACGAACAGCTGATCACCCTGGCCTCCTCGTTGCTGGCTCCGGACGGCTGCCTGAATTTCTTTGCTGGCCCCCAGGATAAGCAATTCAGCGCCCCGATCAACTTCTACGACGTGCACTACGCCTTTACCCACTACGTCGGCACCTCCGGCGGTAATACTGACGATATGCGCGCCGCGGTGGCGCTGATGCAGGCGAAAAAGGTCCAGACGGCGAAAGTGGTCACCCATATTCTCGGCCTGAACGCCGCGGGCGAAACCACCCTCGATCTGCCTGCCGTCGGCGGGGGAAAAAAGCTGGTGTATACCGGAAAAGCCTTCCCGCTCACGCCGCTGGGCGAGATCGCCGATCCCGAACTGGCAGCGATTGTGGCGCGTCACCATGGGATCTGGTCCCAGGAGGCTGAAGCGTATCTGCTGGCCCACGCGGAGGATATTACGCATGATTAACCGCGATACGCTGCTGTGCATCTCCCTGGCGGGTCGCCCCGGCAACTTCGGCACCCGCTTTCATAACTATCTGTATGACAAGCTGGGATTGAACTACCTCTACAAAGCCTTTACGACTAAGGATATTGAGGCGGCGGTAAAAGGGGTTCGCGCATTGGGTATCCGCGGCTGTGCGGTCTCCATGCCGTTTAAAGAGAGCTGCATACCGTTTCTTGACGCGATCGATCCGTCAGCAAAAGTCATCGACTCCGTCAACACCATCGTCAACGACGACGGGAAGTTAACCGGGCTAAACACCGATTACATCGCGGTTAAAAGTCTGATCGCCAGCCATCGGCTCGATACCAACGCCAGAGTGATGATTCAGGGTAGCGGCGGCATGGGGAAAGCTGTCATTGCCGCCTTCCGTGATGCCGGTTTTCGCGATGTGATCATTGCGGCCCGCAATCGCCAGCGCGGCCTGGCGCTGGCAAAACAGTATGGCTTTCAGTGGCAGCCCCTGCCGGAAGGGATCGCAGCCGAGATTCTGGTCAATGTTACACCGCTGGGCATGGCGGGGGGAGCGGAAAGCAACACGCTGGCGTTCAGCGAGGCCATGGTGGCCCAGGCCAGCGTCGTGTTTGACGTGGTCGCGTTGCCGGCGGAAACTCCGCTGATTCGCCTGGCGCAACAATGGGGTAAGCAAACCATCAGCGGTGCGGAAGTTATTGCCCTGCAAGCCGTCGAGCAGTTTGCCCTTTATACCGGCGTACGGCCGGATAGCGCGCTGGTAGCAGAGGCCTCGGCGTTTGCCAGAAGCTAGGATGTCCCTCCCGGGAAGGCGTCAGCCACGTCCCGGGAGGGCTACCTCGCCAGAAAAGAAGCGACATAAACGGAAAAATAATCCGTCTCAGTAGTCATCTCGTTCGTCGTCTTCATCCGGCTGCTCCATCACGCTGTAAGCCACCGAGCAGAACAGGCTGTTCAGACGCTTCATATCCCCCAGCAGCGCCAGGTGCAACGTACTGGTTTCGATGCTCTGCACGTTCTGCTGATGCAGACGATCAACGTGCGCATGCGAGTAGCGGCGGTTAAGAATGCGGAACCGGTGTTTGCTGCGCCGCAGGCGGCGGGCGCTGGGCACATCGCTGGAGAAGAAGACCGACATCGCCAGCTGCAGGTTGCTGAGCAGCAGATCGTACAGGGCGTCCAGCTCCTTTAACCCTTCTACCGAGAAGGCGCGCCGCGCAGCCAGCGATTTATCGGCGATCTCGCTGCCCATTCGCTCGACGATATCGGACGCCTGTTCGAGGTTTAACGACATCTCAATAATTTCCGCCCAGCGCCGGGATTCCTCTTCCGCCAGCTCATCCTTTGGCATTCGCGCCAGATAGAGCTTAATAGCGGTGTAAAGTACGTTGATATCATCCGCCATACGGCGCAGCTCTTTCTCCTGACGCGGTTCGCCATGCATCACCTTGTGCAGGCTCTCCAGCATCTGCTCCATCGCGTCACCAATGCGCAGCGTCTCACGCGCGGCATTGGCCAGCGCCAGCGCCGGGGTGTCCAGCGCCGACGGGTCGAGATGCTTGGGTTTTAGATGGTTATCCAGCTCGGGCTCATCGCGGATCAGACGCTGGCACAGCTTCGCCATCGGTCCGGCAAAGGGCACCATCGCGATGCAGCGCAGCAGGTTGTAAAAGACGTGGAAGTAGATAACCAGCTCGGACTCGGCCAACGGCAGCTTGTGCATCGCCGCGGCCAGCGGATGGACGAACGGCAGAATAATCAGGCTCCCCACTAGCTTAAACAGCAGGCTGCCCAGCGCCACCCGGCGCGCCGCCGCGTTCGCCGCGCTGTTGTTAAGCATCGCCAGCAGCCCCGATCCCAGGTTGGCGCCAATCACCAGACACAGCGCCACCGGGAAAGAGATCGCTCCCGCCGCGGTCAGCGTCGCCGTTAACAGCACCGCCGCCAGGCTGGAGTAGCTAATGATTGCAAATACGGCGCCAATCAAAGCATCCAGCATGATATCCCCGGTCAGCGAGGCGAAAATCACCTGCACGCCGTTCGCCTGGGTTATGGGGTGTACGGCCTGGACAATCAGCTCGAGGGCCAACAGGATCAGCCCCAGACCAATCCCCACCCGTCCAAGCTGCCCAGCGCGGGTCTGCTTGCGGCCGAGGAAGAAAATCACCCCGATAAATATCAACAACGGCGACAGCCACGACAGGTCGAAGGTCAACACCCTCGCCATCAGCGCCGTCCCGACGTCGGCCCCCAGCACCATCACCAGCGCTGGCATCAGACCCACTAAATCCTGGGCGACAAATGAGGTCACCAGCATGGTGGTGGCGTTACTGCTTTGCACCAGCGCAGTCACGCCAAGACCCGCGCAGAAGGCGAGCGGCTTTTTCTCTACGCTGCTACTGAGAACGGTACGCAGGCGAGCGCCATAGACGCGCATCACCCCGGTACGCACGATATGCGTGCCCCACACCAGCAGAGCAACCGCGGACAACAGGTGTAGCAGAGTTAACACGGAATCAGCTTCTCCTTATCGTTATAGGTTTTCCGAAGTTCAGGAACCTATCTCAGTATAAGGGGTTAACCTCAATAAAGAGACAAGGCGCTCACAGAGCGCCTTGTTTGTTGTAAGGAAAGATGACGACTAGTCCGCATCATAGCCCAGATTAGGCGCTAACCAGCGCTCGACCTCCGCCGGCGTCATTCCTTTGCGCAGCGCGTAATCTTCGACCTGATCGCGCTGGATCTGCGCCACGGCGAAGTACTTGCTATCCGGATGGCTGAAGTACCAGCCGGAAACCGATGCGCCCGGCCACATGGCGAACGATTCGGTGAGCTTCATGCCGGTATGGGCTTCGACGTCCAGTAGCTGCCAGATGGTCCCCTTTTCGGTGTGCTCCGGACAGGCCGGATATCCCGGCGCCGGTCGGATCCCCTGGTAGTTCTCGCGAATAAGCTCCTCATTGCTGAGGTTCTCATTAGCCGCATATCCCCAGTAAACCTTGCGCACTTTCTCATGCAGATACTCGGCAAAGGCCTCCGCCAGGCGATCGGCGATGGCCTTGATCATGATCTTGTTATAGTCATCATGCTGCGCTTCATAGGCGTCCGCCAGCGCGTCCTCTTCCAGGCCGCCGGTCACGGCGAAGGCGCCGATGTAGTCCGCCTTGCCGCTCAGCTTCGGCGCGACAAAATCGGCGAGGCAGTAGTTGGCGAAGCCGACCTTCTCCGTCTGCTGGCGCAGATGATGGCTCACCGTCAGCACGTGGGTGCGGGTTTCATCGCGATAGATTTCAATATCGTCGCCCACGCGGTTGGCCGGGAACAGACCCACCACGCCGCGCGGGTTCAGGGTTTTCTCTGCGCTCAGCTTATCCAGCAGCTCGTTAGCATCTTTGAACAGGCGCTGCGCCTCTTCCCCTACCACTTCATCTTCCAGAATGCGCGGATATTTACCCGCCAGCGACCAGGTCATGAAGAACGGCGTCCAGTCGATGTAGTTGCGCAGAGTCTCGATACTGGCTTCCACCGTCTGTACTCCCAGACGATGAGCCACCGGCGGCGTGTAGCTCTCCCAGTCAAAGGCCAGATCGTTTTCCCGCGCGGCGGCAAGGGTCACCGGCGGCGTACGCGGTTTTTTACGCCCATGCTGGATACGCACCGTTTCATACTCTTTGCGCGTGCGGGCGACAAACTCGTCGCGCTGCGTGTCCGAGAGCAGCGCAGACACCACGCCGACGGTGCGCGAGGCGTTCTGTACGTAAACGGTCGGGCCGCTGTAGTTCTGCTCGATTTTCACCGCCGTATGCGCTTTCGAGGTGGTCGCGCCGCCTATCAGCAGCGGGATGGTAAAGCCCTGGCGCTCCATCTCTTTCGCCACATTAACCATCTCGTCCAGCGATGGGGTAATCAGCCCGGAAAGACCAATTAGATCCGCGTTTACCTCTTTGGCCGTTTTGAGAATTTTATCCGCCGGGACCATCACGCCAAGATCGATGATTTCGTAGTTATTGCACTGCAGCACCACGCCGACGATGTTTTTGCCAATGTCATGAACGTCGCCTTTTACCGTGGCAATCACCATTTTGCCGTTACTGGAGCCCTGCTCTTTACTGGCTTCAATAAACGGCTCAAGGTAGGCCACCGCCTGTTTCATTACACGGGCGGATTTCACCACCTGCGGCAGGAACATTTTGCCTTCGCCGAACAGATCGCCGACCACGTTCATGCCGTCCATCAGCGGCCCTTCAATGACCTCAATCGGGCGGGCGGCCTGCTGACGCGCTTCTTCGGTGTCCTGTTCGATAAATTCGGTAATGCCCTTAACCAGCGAATATTCGAGGCGTTTTTTCACTTCCCAGGTGCGCCACTCCGCCTGCTGGGCATTCGCGCCGTCGTCCGCTTTGCTGCCGCGATATTTTTCCGCCAGCTCAAGTAACCGTTCGGTACTGTCATCGCGGCGGTTGAGGATCACGTCTTCGACCGCGTCGCGCAGCTCGCCCGGGAGGTCATCATAGATGGCCAGCTGACCGGCGTTGACGATCCCCATGTCCATGCCGTTGCGGATCGCGTAGTAGAGGAATACGGCGTGGATCGCCTCACGTACCGGGTCATTACCGCGGAAGGAGAAGGAGACGTTGGAGACCCCGCCGGAGATTAACGCATGCGGCAGCTCGCGTTTGATGTCTTCGCAGGCGCCGATAAAGTCCTGTGCGTAGTTGTTATGCTCTTCGATACCGGTGGCGACGGCAAAGATATTGGGGTCGAAGATAATATCTTCCGGCGGGAAGCCGACCTCTTCGGTGAGGATTTTGTAGGCGCGACGGCAAATCTCTATTTTACGTTCGCGAGTGTCGGCCTGACCAACCTCGTCGAAAGCCATCACCACCACCGCGGCGCCGTAGCGGCGAACCAGTTTCGCATGGTGGATAAAGGATTCGACGCCCTCTTTCATCGAAATCGAGTTAACGATGCCTTTGCCCTGAATACATTTCAGGCCCTTTTCAATGACTTCCCACTTGGAGGAGTCAATCATGATCGGCACGCGGGCAATGTCCGGCTCGCCGGCAATCAGGTTAAGGAAACGCACCATCGCCGCTTCCGCGTCGAGCATCCCCTCGTCCATGTTGATATCGATAATCTGCGCGCCGCTTTCCACCTGCTGACGCGCAACGTCCAGCGCTTCGCTGTACTTCTCTTCTTTAATCAGCCGCTTAAATTTCGCCGAGCCGGTGACGTTAGTTCGTTCACCGACGTTAACGAACAGGCTATCGTCGCCGATATTCAACGGCTCCAGGCCGGCGAGGCGGCAGGCCACCGCAATTTCCGGCAACTGACGCGGCGGCAGGCCCGCTACCGCCCGGCTCATGGCGGCGATATGCTCCGGGGTGGTACCGCAGCAGCCGCCAACGATATTGAGGAAACCGGCTTCCGCCCATTCGCGAATTTGCGTCGCCATGGTGTCGGCGTCCAGATCGTATTCGCCGAAGGCGTTGGGCAGGCCGGCGTTCGGGTGCGCAGTGACGTAGCATTCGGCAATGCGCGACAGCTCCTGGACGTACTGCCGCAGCTCGTCCGGCCCGAGGGCGCAGTTCAGACCAAACGATAAGGCTTCGGCGTGACGCAGCGAGTTATAAAAGGCTTCGGTGGTCTGTCCGGAAAGCGTGCGGCCAGAGGCATCGGTAATGGTCCCGGAGATCATCAGCGGCAGGTCAACGCCTAACGCCTCCAGCTCCTCTTTCACCGCATAGATAGCCGCTTTAGCGTTCAGGGTGTCAAATACCGTTTCAATCAGGATCAGATCCACGCCACCTTCCACCAGCGCCCGGGTGGATTCGCGATAGGCGGCCACCAGCTGGTCAAAGGTAATATTACGGAACGCCGGATCGTTCACATCAGGCGAAATAGAAGCGGTGCGGTTGGTCGGGCCAAGCACGCCCGCGACATAGCGCGGCTTTTCCGGCGTGCGGGCCGTCCAGGCGTCGGCGCTGGCGCGGGCCAGCTTCGCCGCGGCAAAGTTGATCTCGGCCGACAGGGATTCCATCTGGTAATCCGCCATCGCGATGGTCGTCGAGTTAAAGGTGTTGGTCTCAATGATATCCGCGCCGGCCTCGAAATAGGCGTCGTGGATCTCGCGGATCACTTCGGGTTTGCTGAGCACCAGCAGGTCGTTGTTGCCTTTCAGGTCGCACGGCCAGTCAGCAAAGCGCTCACCGCGAAAGTCCTGCTCACTCAGACGATAGCCCTGGATCATGGTGCCCATGCCCCCATCCAGAACCAGAATACGTTCTTTTAACTGCTGATGCAGTTGCTCAACTTTGCTGCTCACACTTGCTCCCGACAACGCTCGACTCAGGCCAAATAGCCAACAAACCATACTGGCATAAACCACCGGAGCGGAAAAGACAACAACGGGCAATATGAGACATGTTCAGCTTCACTCCTCCGATGAGTCCGGTTGTGATTGCATTATTGCCAAATAAAACGAAAATTATTTCCACGATACAGAAAAAGGAGTTCGCGATGGCCACTACCCCCATTCCCGCGAAACGCGGCAGAAAACCCGCGGCTGCCACTGCCCAGCAGGCTGGCGGTCAGGTTCAGTCGCTGACCCGCGGCCTGAAATTACTCGAATGGATTGCCGAGTCCCACAGCAGCGTCGCGCTGACCGAACTGGCGCAGCAGGCGGGTCTGCCCAACTCCACGACTCACCGTCTGCTGACCACCATGCAACAGCTGGGCTTCGTCCGCCAGGTTGGCGAGCTGGGTCACTGGGCCGTCGGGGCGCATGCTTTCGTGGTCGGCAGCAGCTTTCTACAAAGCCGCAATCTGCTGGCCATTGTCCACCCGATCCTGCGCCAGCTGATGGAAGATTCCGGTGAAACGGTGAATCTGGCGGTGCTCGACCAGAGCGACCACCAGGCGATCATTATCGATCAGGTGCAGTGCACCCAGCTGATGCGGATGTCGGCGCCAATCGGCGGTAAACTGCCGATGCACGCTTCCGGCGCCGGGAAGGCGTTTCTCTCGCAATTGAGCGAAGAGCAGGTCACCAGTCTGCTGCACCGTAAAGGGCTGCATGCCTATACGCATGCCACGCTGGTCTCCCCGCTGCATCTGAAGGAAGATTTAGCCCAGACCCGCAAGCGGGGCTACTCTTTCGATGATGAGGAGCACGCGCTCGGCCTGCGCTGCGTCGCCGCCTGCATTTACGATGAACATCGCGAACCGTTCGCGGCAATCTCCATCTCAGGCCCCATCTCGCGTATGACCGATGATCGGGTGACTGAGCTGGGCGCGCTGGTGATCAAGGCGGCGAAGGAAGTGACGCTGGCGTATGGCGGGGTTAAATAAAAAAATGCCCCAGAAGGGCATTTTAAGTAGGCCTGATAAGCGTAGCGCCATCAGGCAGATCGGCGCACCTTGCCGGATGGCGGCGTAAACACCTTATCCGGTCTACTGTCGGCGCCATAGCGCACGCTAAAACGCTGCTTGCGCCGGTAGGCGTAGACATCTTCCACATGGCCGTTTTTAATCCGCATCTGCAGTGCGCTCCAGTAGTCGGCGCGCAGCAGGTCGGCATGCATCTCTTCAAACAGTGGCCCAATGCGCGGGTCGGCGCACAGCCAGTGGCGGAACTCCTCCGGAAACACATCGCCAGGCGAAACGCTGTACCACGGCTCGCTGGCCAGCTCATCCTCCGGATAGCGCGGCGGCGGGATCTCGCGAAAATTCACTTCCGTCATATAGCAGATTTCATCATAGTCGTAGAACACCACCCGGCCATGGCGGGTGACGCCGAAGTTTTTAAATAACATATCGCCGGGAAAGATGTTGGCGGCGGCCAGCTGGCGGATAGCATTGCCATACTCTTCTACCGCATCACGCAATGCCTGGCCGTTAACCTGCTCCAGCCACAGGTTGAGCGGCACCATTCGCCGTTCAATATAGAGATGGCTGATGACGATGCGGTCGCCGAGATCGGTGAGTTTGTTCCCCGCTTCCGCCTGCAGCAGCGCCAGCAGCGCCGGCGCGATTTGCCGTTTATCCAGCACGAAATTTTCAAACTCCTGGGTGTCCGCCATCCGCCCGACGCGGTCATGCTCCTTTACCAGCTGATAGCAAGCCCGCACATGGGCGGCGGTCATCTCTTTCTGCGGCGCGAAGCGGTCCTTGATCACCTTAAACACCCGGTCAAAGCCCGGCAGGGTAAACACCAGCATCACCATCCCGCGAATACCCGGCGCTTCAATAAACTGCTCATCGCAGCGAGTAATGTAGTGTAGATATTCGCGATAGCTTTCGGTTTTGGCGTGCTTCTGACAGCCAATCGCCATGTACAGCTCGGCCGTCGTTTTACCCGGCAAGATCTCGCGCAGCCATTCCACCAGCGCGCCGGGCAACGGCGCATAAACCATAAAATAGGAACGCGCGAAGCCAAAAACGATACTCGCTTCGGCATGGGTTGTGAGGCAGGTGTCAACAAACAGCTCACCCTCTTCGCTGCGGTGGATCGGCAGCAAAAAAGGCAGCGTCGCCATCGGCATGACCAGTTTGCCCACCAGCCAGGCGGCTTTATTGCGGTAGAACAGCTCATTGGCGACCTGCAGATGACAGGTGGCGAGCAGTTCCTCCCCCAGCGCCTCCTGCAGACTGGCAATGATATAGCCGATATCCCGCGCTTTGTTTTGCCACGGTAGCCGCAGCGGCAGATCGGACAGTACTTTACCCAGCAGGTGCGACCAACCGCGTTCCGGAAAGAAATCTTTCGCCAGCGGTCGCGGGAGGGTACGAAAGGGTCGCTCGGGCTGCGAGCTGAAAATAAAGAGCCGCTCGGGGGTCAGCGAGCGGTGGTCAAACAGGCGGCAGTAGACCGAATTGAAAAAGCTCTCAGCAATTTCAAAGCGAGGGTAATCCGGTAAAAGTTGGGTGTACTGCTGTTTCACCCGCAGAAGAAAATCGACGTCGGTGCTTTTCCCTTCGGTGATGCAGCGCAGCTGCTCTACTACCAGGCCCACGTGGTGATCGTAGAGATGGATCCGCTGCTTCATCGCCTGCTGCACGGCGTGCCAGTCAGCCTGTTCAAAGCGCTGCTGCGCGCCGGAAGTGACTTCAAGAAAACGCCCATACTGCGCGTCAAATCCCTGCAATATCGTTTGGGCAATCAGTAATTCCAGACCACGCGTCATCGCTTTCCCCCATCCGGCGCCACGTCATGCCGGATGGCGCGCTCGCTTATCCGGCCTGCGTCCTCTTGCAGGCCCGGTCAGCGTCGCGCCACCGGGCATGGCTTAAAACTGATCTTCTTCGGTCGAGCCGGTCAGCGCCGTTACCGACGAGGTGCCACCCTGGATAATGGTGGTGACCTTGTCGAAGTAGCCGGTGCCCACCTCCTGCTGATGCGAGACGAAGGTGTAGCCTTCCGGCCCGGCGGCGAATTCCGGCTGCTGCACTTTCTCAACATAGTGGCGCATCCCCTCACCCTGAGCGTAGGCATGGGCGAGGTCGAACATGTTGAACCACATGCTGTGGATCCCCGCGAGGGTAATAAACTGGTATTTGTATCCCATGTCCGACAGCTGCTGCTGGAAGCTGGCGATGGTTTTATCATCGAGATTTTTCTTCCAGTTAAACGACGGCGAGCAGTTATAGGCCAGCAGTTTGCCCGGGAAACGCGCATGGATAGCCTCGGCAAAGCGGCGCGCCTGCTCGAGATCCGGTTTCGACGTTTCACACCACACCAGATCCGCATACGGCGCGTAGGCCAGCCCGCGGCTGATCGCCTGCTCGATCCCGGCGTGGGTGCGGAAGAACCCTTCGCTGGTGCGATCCCCGGTAATAAACTCACGATCGTACGGATCGCAGTCTGAGGTAATTAAATCCGCGGCGTCGGCATCGGTGCGGGCGATGACCAGCGTCGGGACCCCCATCACGTCGGCCGCCAGACGCGCCGCCACCAGCTTCTGAATCGCCTCCTGAGTCGGAACCAGCACTTTACCGCCCATATGGCCGCACTTCTTCACCGATGCCAGCTGATCTTCGAAGTGAACAGCCGCTGCACCGGCTTCAATCATCGATTTCATCAGCTCAAAGGCGTTCAGGACGCCGCCAAAACCGGCCTCCGCATCCGCCACGATCGGCAGGAAGTAGTCGATAAAGCGCGGATCGTTCGGTTCAATTCCCGCTGACCACTGGATCTGATCGGCGCGGCGGAAGGTGTTGTTGATCCGATCCACCACCGCCGGTACCGAGTTGGCCGGATACAGCGATTGATCCGGATACATGCTGGACGCCAGGTTAGCATCCGCCGCCACCTGCCAGCCGGAGAGATAAATGGCTTCGATACCCGCCTTCGCCTGCTGCAAGGCCTGGCCGCCGGTCAGCGCGCCGAGACTGTTGACGTACCCTTTTTTCGCCTCCCCGTGCAGCAGACGCCACAGTTTCGCCGCGCCAAGCTGCGCCAGCGTGCATTCCGGATTCACCGAGCCGCGTAACTTCACCACCTCTTCCGCGCTGTAGGGACGGGTAATGCCTTCCCAGCGCGGGTTCGTCCATTCTTTGTTTAATTCTTCGATTTGTTGGGTACGGGTTTTCATGTGCAGATGCTCCATATAATTTCCTGGCTCCCCAGGCTCATAGGTGAAGGACTAAATGGCGAACCACACCATCTGGCGATTAGGCCAGCAGGCGGTAGCCCGGCAATGTCAGAAAATCAATTAGCTCGTCGGAGGTGGTGATCTGCTCCATCAGTCGCGCCGCATCGTCAAAGCGGCCGTGGCTGAAGCGGTGCTCTCCCAGCTCCTCCTGAATCACCATCAGCTCTTCCGCCAGCCACTGGCGAAACAGCGCCTTAGTGACTGGGGTGCCGTCGTTCAGGGTTTTCTGATGATGGATCCACTGCCAGATAGAGGTGCGCGAGATCTCGGCCGTTGCGGCGTCTTCCATCAGGCCATAAATCGGTACGCAGCCGTTGCCGGAGATCCACGCTTCGATGTACTGCACCGCCACGCGAATGTTGGCGCGCATTCCGGCTTCCGTGCGTTCGCCCTCGCAGGGAGCCAGCAGTTGTTCAGCGGTAATTGGCGCATCCTCGCTCCGGGTGACCGAGAGCTGATTCGGCTTATCGCCCAGCACGCGGTCAAACACCGCCATGGCGGTATCCGCCAGGCCCGGGTGGGCGATCCAGGTCCCATCGTGACCGTTGTTGGCCTCCAGCTCTTTATCGGCGGTGACTTTACTCAGCACCTGGCGGTTACGTTCGGTATCTTTGCTCGGGATAAACGCCGCCATACCGCCCATCGCAAACGCGCCGCGTTTATGGCAGGTCTTAATCAACAAGCGTGAGTAGGCGCTGAGGAAGGGTTTATCCATCGTCACCACCTGCCGGTCCGGCAGTACGCGATCCGGATGGTTTTTCAGCGTCTTGATATAGCTGAAGATGTAATCCCAGCGGCCGCAGTTCAGGCCAACAATATGGTCGCGCAGCGCATGCAGGATCTCATCCATCTGGAACACCGCTGGCAGCGTCTCAATCAGCAGCGTGGCCTTGATGGTGCCCCGCGGCAGGTCAAAGCGATCTTCCGTAAAACTGAAGACATCGTTCCACCATGCCGCCTCCTGCCAGGCCTGTGTTTTTGGCAGATAGAAGTAGGGACCACTTCCTTTCGCCAGCAGCGCCTGGTAGTTATGAAAGAAATAGAGCGCAAAATCGAACAGGCTCCCGGGGATGGCCTCATGACGCCAGGTCACATGCTTTTCCGGCAGATGCAGGCCGCGCACACGGCATACCAGCACAGCGGGATTGGGCTGCAATTGATAGATTTTGCCGGCCTCGTTGGTGTAGCTGATGGTTCCGTTCACGGCATCGCGCAGGTTGATTTGACCATCAATGACTTTGCGCCAGTCAGGCGCCAGCGAATCCTCAAAGTCCGCCATAAAGACTTTGACGTTGGCATTCAGCGCGTTAATGACCATCTTGCGCTCGACGGGGCCGGTGATTTCCACGCGGCGATCCTGCAAATCAGCCGGGATACCGCGAATAGTCCAGTCGCCATTTCTAATGGAAGCAGTTTCCGAAATAAAATCCGGAAGCTGCCCGTCGTCAATAGCCTGCTGTTGCTGCAAACGCGCGGCCAGCAGCTTATTGCGCGCCGGCGTAAAGCGGCTCACCAGTTCCGTCAGAAATTCTACCGCCTCAGGCGTTAAGATCTGCTTCTCCTGCTCGCCATAGGGCTGACTAAAGGCCAGTTCATCGGTGATTGTCGCCTGCTGCGTCATTGTGCTGCTCCTCTTGGTTGATCCGCTGGAAGCGAGCGAAAGATCGTTGTGCAGTTTTCGCTCAGCACAATTAAGACTACTCAATTAATTTCCAAAATCAAAAACAATTTCCATTTTAATTTTAATTTATCATTAACACATTGATAACAATGAAATTAAAGTTATCCTCGCGTATGAAGTGAATTTCGGAAATAAAAAAGGCACCCGAAGGTGCCAGAGGCAAAATGCTGAAACGCTTTAGGATCGTCTCACGTAGAGTATTATTCCAGCGTCGGATTCATATGACGCAGATCGTATGGCGTAATCTGGTAGACGTAATAGTTAAGCCAGTTAGCGAACAGCAGATTGCCGTGGCTGCGCCAGGTGGCGCGCGGTTTGTTCTGCGGGTCGTTTTGTGGGAAATAGTTATGAGGTATCTCAGGGTTCAAACCGGCTTCCACATCGCGGAAATATTCACTTGCCAGGGTATTGGCATCGTACTCCGGGTGGCCGGTGACAAAGGCGATGCGCTTATCTTTACTGGCGAACAAATACGCATCGCCCTCTTCCGTCTCCGCGAGGATCTCAAGATCGGTATAGTCGCGAATAAGTCCGGCCGGAAAATCAGCATAGCGTGAGTGCGGGGCCAGGAAAGAGTCGTCGAAACCGCGGGTCAGTAAGGCGTGCGGATGAAGAATATGGTGTTCATAGACGCCGGAAATCTTTTCGGCGCGGGTCTGCTTGGGAATGCCGTACAGAATGTTCAGCGCGGCCTGAACCGCCCAACAGACGAACAGCGTCGAAGTGACGTGATCCTTGGCCCACTCCAGCACCTGTTTGATCTGCGGCCAGTAAGCAACATCGTTAAACTCAACCAGGCCTAAAGGAGCGCCGGTAACAATCAGGCCGTCAAAGTTCTGATCGCAGATCTCATCGAAATTACAGTAAAAGTTATTCAGATGCTCCGCAGGGGTATTACGCGACTCGCGCGCATCGATACGTAATAACTGGATATCCACCTGCAGCGGAGAGTTTGATAGCAGACGCAGGAACTGATTTTCCGTCTCGATTTTCTTCGGCATCAGGTTGAGGATTAACACCTTCAGGGGGCGGATTTCCTGAGTCGTTGCACGTGTTGTCGTCATTACGAAGACGTTTTCATTGCGCAAGAAATTGACGGCTGGCAGCTCGTCCTGCACCCGAATTGGCATAACTGTATTACCTCATAGCATACGTATAAACGTTTAGACATCCAGATAGCTGAAGATAACCAGGAATCGGGTGAATGTCGAGTCTGCATGTTCACGGTGAGAAAATTTCACGGCGCTTGTTGAGTTAGAATATAAGAATGTAGAAAAGGAGAAAGTATGGTTATTAACATCCGCCGTTCCCGGCCTGATGAAGGGGATAAACTGACTGCGATCTGGTGTCGGTCGGTCGACGCCACGCATGATTTTCTGACAAAAGCGTATCGAAAGGAGCTGGAGGAGATGGTACGCGCATTTTTACCGGAGGCTCCGCTGTGGGTGGCGGTTAATACGGAAGACCAGCCGATCGCCTTTATGCTGCTGACCGGAGATCATATGGATGCGCTGTTCGTCGATCCGGATGTCCGCGGCTGTGGCGTGGGGAAGTTGCTGATTGAGCATGCGCTGTCGTTAACGCCGAAGCTGACGACCAATGTAAATGAGCAGAATGAACAAGCGGTCGGGTTTTATCAGAAGATGGGTTTTAGGGTGACAGGGCGCTCTGAAACGGACGATCTGGGGCAACCGTATCCGTTATTGAATTTGATGTATGAGCAGCAGGCTGAAGCAGACTACGATTGACGTCGGTAACTTTGCGGCATTGATGTCCCCTCGGCCAGCAGGTGGCCGAGGATCCGTAGCCCCGGTAAGCGCAGCGCCACCGGGGAGGCATACCGGCACGCTGGCCGGACGACAGAAACGCAAAAAGCCCATCCGACAGGATGGGCTCTTCACTTGTTTGATGCCTGGCAGTTTATGGCGGGCGTCCTGCCCGCCACCCTCCGGGCCGTTGCTGCGCAACGTTCAAATCCGCTCCCGGCGGATTTGTCCTACTCTGGAGAGCGCTCACCGACAAACAACAGATAAAACAAAAAGCCCGGTCTTTCGACCGGGCTT
>NZ_KV792619.1:0-2000 GCF_001808265.1 Klebsiella sp. HMSC16A12 | reverse complement strand
TACCCGAAATCTGATTTATTCAACAAAGCCCGATTCAGGCGCTCTCATTCCCATTGTGATTTGCGGTTCATCAGGTTATCGATTCGCGCCTGGCGCTCCGGCGTTATTGGGGCGTCAAGCTCCTCTATAAACGCCTTAAACTGGTTGTGATTGAGGAGAAACAGGCGTTGATCAAGCAGAATGTTCTGTGCTTCCCTGCAGGCGACCTCAAGCATAAAATCAGTCAGTGATTTTGAGACCAGGCTTGCGGCCATGTCGATCAGGTCACGCTGTGATTTTCTGGCTCGGATACTAATCGGAGCTTCACGAACGTCAGGTTTCATAGATACCCCATGTGTAGCAGATTTATATACAATTCAACTCTGGCACGCTTCGTCGGTTAGAAACACGAGCTGCATTGTACACTCATGCATCATTCAGGACTTATAAAGTTGTATCCAGCTGATAATGTCATCGAGCTGTTGGTTATCCAGTTGGCCGCAGTTTTCAAAAACAGCTTCAGCGACGTAGCCCAGCATTTTCTCGGTTGAAGAGCCTACACCAGCAACTCCCCCCATACCCTGTCTGCCCTCATTTGTCAGTACTCTTCTGCCGCTGCCGCTGCCGGTAAGAAACTGCTTCGCTTCGATGTTCACTTATTATCTCCCTAACAAAGCTGGTGTTAATTCTGTTAAAGCGTTCGCCCGTAAGGCCCGTTCGCCACTTTCGGTGATAAGCGTAAGAACAAACCGCGTATCCACGGTATCAGCTCAGAGCTGTAACGAACAGCAGCCCCAGGGGAAATAGTCCGTTCAGAACAGGTACCTTACACCGGATTGATGTCTACTGTATGCCATAAATGAGGGAAAACTGGCGATGGCCATTCTCCTGATTCTGATCGCCGGCAAGCGTCCCAGGTAGCAAAAGAGCGTACGTAAGACAACATACCCTTGAGGGTCCTGACCTTCAACGTGCCCGACCCGGCCCCCGCCGCGCGGACGAAAAAAAGAGAAAAAATAAAAAAAAGAAAAAAGAATATGCCTAAAATGTGCACAGTCGCGACCCACGCAGAGCGTGGCGCACCGAGGCAAAGGCTTTGCAGGGCTGTAAGGCATGTTGTCTTACGTTTTGAGTGTGATGGTCCGTTCCCACCAGCTTTCATGAATTGTCCCGCCGGGTGGACTGCTATAAAGTGCATACCAGCACTGCAGCCCCTGCCGGTGATGAAGAATAATTCCGTCCGGCGAGTATTGAGCAAGACCTTCACTACGTATTAAAACCTGGAACTCCGGGAGGACGATGCCTGAGGTGCTTTACCACCGGGAGTAAAAATTCGTTTATGGCGCCAGCAGCTGGTACCTGGCAGAGTTAAGTTCTTATCGCAAAGGATGATAAAAATGAGCCATGGCAAATGTGAGCCGACAAACACGAATGCCGCCGATTACAAGCTGTACGCGCGATTCGATGCTGGTGAAACGCTTGAAAGCGTTTTAGCCTCTCCTCCGACCACGAAGCACAATAAAGTAACTTCTGAAGGAAACATCAGGACTGAACACAGAATGTGGATAGCGTGGAGAAAGAAGCATCCCAGACCACTCTGATTATCAGTGACGATTAATAAGGATAAAACATGCGAACGACAAGTATCACCCTGTGTCTGGTTTTGGCGAGTTTTGGTGTATCCGCTAAAATCCTTGCAGACCCAGACCTTATTTACCAGGCAAATAAAACGTGTGCTAAACGAGATGTACTGGAACTGAAAGTCCCTTTAGAAGCCAATAATCCCTACTCTCCCACATGGGGTTTGGACAAGGGCATGGTGCAGGCCACAATTGACGCACTGAAAGAAAATCCAGACATCGCCCCGACTGACTCTGTAGCCTGCCAACAGGCTGCAATAAAACAGTATCGGGCTGGGCAAAAACACTACAGTAAGCTCAGGTAGCTGCCGTGATGCCCACCAGCTGAAACCTGTGTGTGGTATAAAAACTGATCCTACCCGCGTAATATGGACACAACCC
>NZ_KV792618.1:0-63820 GCF_001808265.1 Klebsiella sp. HMSC16A12 | reverse complement strand
TGTCCAACTTTTGGGGTGCAGTCCAGCAGCGCAGCCGGGCAATCCCTGAAGATTGCACTTTGCCAGCAATATAAAGCCCTCTTCAGAGAGGGCTTTTATCGCACAATCGCGAAGATTAACGCTTAAAGCGGTCCGGGAAGGTCATTTCGCTGTAGCGAACAAAGCGGGTGCATTTCGCCAGCTTGTAACCAAACCAGATGACGAGGAACAGCGGAATACCGATGTAGGTCGCCGCCACGCCGCCCCAGTCAATGGTGTCCTTGAGGAACGCTTCGTAGTTCTGTCCGAGGGTGATGATCAGGCACAGCACGAAGGCGAAGATCGGCCCCAGCGGGAAGAACCCGGAACGATACGGCAGATTATTAATATCGTTACCCTGCAGGACGTAGCCGCGACGGAAACGATAGTGGCTGATCGCAATACCCAGCCAGGCGATAAAGCCCGTCATCCCGGAGGTGTTCAGCAGCCACAGGTACACCGTCTGGTTGCCAAACATGGAAGTCAGGAAGCACAGCGCCGCGATCACGGTGGTCGCGTACAGCGCGTTACGCGGCACGCCGCCACGCGACAGCTTCGAGAAAATGCGCGGCGCTTTACCGTCGCAGGCCAGGGTGTACAGCATACGCGTGGAGGCGTACATCCCGGAGTTACCCGCCGACAGCACGGCAGTCAGGATAACGGCGTTCATGATTGCCGCCGCCGACAGCAAACCAGCATGCTGGAACACCAGGGTGAACGGGCTGACGGAGATATCCTTCACATCGTTACGCAGCAGACTCGGATCGGTATACGGAATGATCAGGCTGATAATCAGGATCGCGAAGACGTAAAACAGCAGGATACGCCAGAAGACCTGGCGCACCGCGCGCGGAATGTTCTTCTCCGGATTTTCAGATTCACCGGCAGCGATGCCGATAAGCTCGGTGCCCTGGAACGAGAAGCCGACAATCATCGCCACGCCAATCATCGCCGAGAAACCGCCGGCGAACGGCGCATCCGCGATCCCCCAGTTGCTCCAGCCGGCTGGCTGCGCCCCTTTGAAGATGCCGACAATCATCATCACGCCGACGATGATAAAGATAATGACGGTGGCTACCTTTATCAGCGAGAACCAGTATTCCGCCTCGCCAAAGCCGCGCACCGAGATCCAGTTCAGCAGGAACATGATGCCGAGGAATAAGGCGCTCCAGATCCAGCCCGGAGTGTCGGGGAACCAGTAGCTCATCACCAGCTGTGAGGCCACGAGGTCAACGGCGATCGTCACCGCCCAGTTGTACCAGTAGTTCCAGCCCAGCGCGAAGCCGAAGCCTTCTTCAACATAATTCTGCCCGTAGGTGGCGAAGGAACCGGATACCGGCATAAACGCCGCCAGCTCGCCGAGGCTGGTCATCAGGAAATAGACCATCAAACCGATCAGAATATAAGACAGCAGCGCCCCGCCGGGACCTGCTTGCGAAATGGTTGCGCCAGAGGCAACAAAAAGACCCGTACCGATGGAACCGCCGATGGCGATCATGGTCAAGTGGCGCGCCTTCAGTTCACGACGTAGCGTGGGCGCTTCTGTGGTTTTAGTTTCCGAAACCATGTGATAATGCTATCCATCCAAAAAATGAGGCGCGATTGTAGCAGACGATCGGGGTTCCATCCGGTACAAATGCAAAGTTATAAGAGAGCTTCATGATCGCCCGCAAATTATTAGTAAAGCACTAACCTGCGGAATTGCCAGCGAATTCCCCCCGTAATCAGGCGATAAAACCGGGCTGCTACACCTGGCAATAGTGCAGAAAACGTTGTAATGCTTTAGAAATATGCTTCTGCCGGTGATGGATCCGCCACAGCGTGCGCGTCAGCCGGGGCAATGGCACTTTCAGCTCCGCCAGCGTGCCCGAGGCAAGCTGTTCGGCAATCACCCGCCGCGATAGACAGCTGATGCCCAGGCCATGCCTGACCGCGTGCTTGATCGCCTCTGAATTACCCAGCTCCATGCCCAGATGAAACGCCGGCAGATGCGACAGCAGAACGTAATCGACAATCTCCCGGGTGCCGGAGCCATGCTCGCGCAGGATCCACGGCGCCTCAGCCAGTTGCTGCAGGGTCACCTCCCCCGCCAGCAGCGGTGAGTTGGGCGCGGCAAACACCACCAGTTCATCCTCCAGCCACGGCTCGGCAATAATATCGGCGGCATGGCACGGCCCCTCAATCAGGCCGAAATCCACCCGCAGGTCGGCGACGGCGTTGATGACGTCCAGGCTGTTGCCGACGCTCAGCTCGACCGGCAGATCCGGGAAGTCATGACGATAGCGGGCAATAATCTCCGGCATAATATAGTTGCCGATGGTGCTGCTGGCGTAGACTCGGATCGCCCCGTTATCGCCGCGAAACAGCTGCTCGATCTCCAGGGCCCGCTCCAGCAGCGCCAGCGCACGCGGGTACAGCAGCCGTCCATGCTCATTCACCACCAGTCGTTTACCGACGCGGTCAAACAGCTGCACGCCGAGCTGCCCTTCCAGATCGGTCAGCGCGGCGCTGACCGCGGATTGCGAAAGCGCCAGCATCTGTGACGCCTGAGTGGTCGACCCACTCTTGTGGACTTCGGCGAACACTTCCAGCTGCCGCAGCGTAATATGCATAACCCACCCGTTTAGTAATCCAACCTGAATAACCTTCCTTACTATGGTGACACAAATCGAGGCGGCTGACGGAAGGAAAATCCGCTTATATCACAAAATCATCGTCTTGCCAGCGAGACCGCCCCGCTTCTGCCTAACCCGCTCTCGCCCCGTTGTAACCGGCGAAGCGGCCATTAACCACTTATTACGATTGATTATAAACATATAATCAATTTTATATTTAATCCCGCGCGGCGTAACCTTTAGGCAGACAAAGGAGAAGGTTATGACAGCACTCACTTTACCCACCAAACATCGTTCCCTGTGGCATTTTGTCCCAGGCCTGGCGCTGACCGCCGCTCTGACCGGCGCCGCCCTGTGGGCCGGTAGTTTCCCGGCCATCGCCGGCGCAGGCTTTAGCGCCCTGACCCTCGCTATCCTGTTCGGGATGGTCGTCGGCAACACGGTCTACCCGAAAATCTGGCAGCCCTGCGACGGCGGGGTGATTTTCGCCAAGCAGCATCTGCTGCGCCTGGGGATCATCCTCTACGGCTTTCGCCTGACGTTCGCCCAGATTGCCGACGTCGGCGTGAGCGGTATTTTGATTGACGTTCTGACGCTCTCCAGTACCTTTTTCATCGCCTGCTTCCTTGGCCAGAAAGTGTTTGGTCTCGATAAACACACCAGCTGGCTGATCGGCGCCGGCAGCAGCATCTGCGGCGCGGCGGCCGTGCTCGCCACCGAGCCGGTGGTCAAAGCCGAAGCCAGTAAAGTGACGGTCGCCGTCGCTACAGTGGTTATCTTCGGTACCATCGCCATCTTCCTCTACCCGGCGATGTACCCGCTGCTGGCGCACTGGTTTACCCCGGAAACCTACGGGATCTATATGGGCTCCACCATGCATGAAGTGGCGCAGGTTGTTGCCGCCGGCCATGCGGTCAGCCCGGACGCGGAGAACGCGGCGGTTATCGCCAAAATGCTGCGCGTCATGATGCTGGCTCCGTTCCTGCTGTTCCTGGCGGCGCGTGTTAAACAGCTGACCCCGGCAGGCAACGGCGAGAAAAGTAAAATCACCATTCCGTGGTTCGCCATTATGTTCATCCTGGTGGCGGTGTTTAACTCCTTCCATCTGCTGCCGAAAGCCGTGGTGGATATGCTGGTGACGCTGGATACCGTCCTGCTGGCGATGGCAATGGCCGCCCTCGGGGTCACCACCCACGTCAGCGCGCTGAAAAAAGCCGGGGCGAAACCGCTGCTGATGGCGCTGATGCTGTTCGTCTGGTTGATTGTCGGCGGCGGGGTCATTAACGTCGCTATCCACAGCCTGATGGCATAAAGCACTACATCTTTCTCCAGTTAAGCCGCTATCATTACCCACCCCCCAGCGGCTTTAACTGGAGTTTTTTTATGAAATACGTAGGAGCGCACGTGAGCGCCTCAGGTGGACTGGCCAATGCCGCCATTCGCGCCGCCGAAATCGAAGCAACCGCCTTCGCCCTCTTCACCAAGAACCAGCGCCAGTGGCGCGCCGCGCCGCTCAGCGACGAGACCATCGCCGAATTCAAAGCCGCGTGTAAAAAGTATCACTTTGGCCCGGGGCAGATCCTGCCGCACGACAGCTACCTGATTAACCTTGGCCACCCGGTGGAAGAAGCGCTGGAAAAATCCCGTGATGCTTTCATTGATGAAATGACCCGCTGCCAGCAGCTGGGACTGACGCTGCTCAACTTCCACCCCGGCAGCCATCTGCAGCAGATCCCGGAGGAGGAGTGCCTGGCGCGCATCGCCGAATCGATCAATATCGCGCTGGCGAAGACCGAAGGCGTTACTGCGGTGATCGAAAACACCGCTGGCCAGGGCAGCAACCTCGGCTTTAAGTTCGAGCACCTCGCGGCCATCATCGACGGCGTGAAAGATAAATCCCGCGTCGGCGTCTGCATCGATACCTGCCATGCTTTCGCCGCCGGCTACGACCTGCGCAGCGCCGAAGCCTGCGAAAAAACCTTCGCCGCCTTCGAACGCATCGTCGGTTTTCAGTATCTGCGCGGCATGCATCTCAACGATGCCAAGAGCGCCTTCGGCAGCCGGGTCGACCGTCACCACAGCCTGGGGGAAGGCAACATCGGCCACGATTGCTTCAGCTGGATCATGCAGGACAGCCGCTTCGACGGTATTCCGCTGATTCTGGAAACCATCAACCCGGATATCTGGGCGGAAGAGATTGCCTGGCTGCGGGCGCAGCAGATTGCCGAAGTGGCGTAAATAGAGACAAAAAAAGGGCCGAACAGTCGGCCCTTTTTTATTGCGGTAGGATTATGCCGCTTTTTCAACTTCCGCTGTTTGCGCCTCAGGGCGTTTCAGCACGGCGTAGGCAAGGCCCGCCACCAGCGTTCCGGCAACAATCGCCAGCAGGTAGCCCAGCACCGGCGTAATCGCCCCCGGGATCAGCAGAACAAACAGCCCGCCGTGCGGCGCCATCAGTTTCGCGCCGACCGCCATGGAGATAGCGCCGGTTACCGCGCCGCCGACGATACAGCACGGCAGAACGCGCATCGGGTCACGGGCGGCAAAAGGAATCGCCCCTTCCGAGATAAAGCACAGGCCAAGAACCAGCGCGGCTTTGCCCCCTTCCCGCTGCCCTTTGTCGAACTTATTGCGCGCTACCAGCGTCGCGATACCCATCGCCAGCGGTGGCACCATACCGGCCGCCATGATCGCCGCCATCGGCGCATAGGTCTGGGTACTCAGCAGGCCAACGCCAAAGGCATAGGCCGCTTTGTTTACCGGCCCGCCCATGTCGGTACACATCATCGCGCCGAGGATCGCGCCCAGCAGAACCGCGTTGGCGGTGCCCATGGTTTGCAGCCAGTGGGTCAGCCAGGCGAGGATACCGGCTACCGGTTTACCGATCAGATAGATCATTGCCAAACCCACGATCAGGCTGGAGACCAGCGGAATGATCAGGATTGGCTTCAGGGCTTCCATACTCTGCGGCAGTTTCAGCTTCGTGCTGATGGCTTTCGCCACATAACCGGCAAGGAAACCAGCGATGATCCCGCCGATAAAGCCGGAGCCGCCGCTAACCGCCAGCATACCGCCGATAAGGCCCGGGGTCAGACCCGGACGGTCGGCAATGGAGAAGGCGATAAAGCCTGCCAGTACCGGCACCATCAGCGCGAAGGCCGAGCCGCCGCCGATCTGCATCAGCGCCGCCGCCAGGGTGTCTTTCACTTCAAACGCTTTGATCCCGAAGGCAAAGGAGAGCGCGATACACAGGCCCCCGGCCACTACCATCGGCAGCATATAGGAGACGCCGGTCAGCAGGTGGCGATAGGCGCCCGCCGACTCTTTTTTCCCTTCAGCAGCCGCCTGAGGTTTGCCGGATGGCTGGTACGGTTTGGCTTCCGCCACCGCTTTATCCAGCTCCTGGGCGGTTTTCTTCAGCGCCAGACCGGTGGTGGTGCGGTACATCGGCTTGCCGGCGAATTTCGCCAGGTCCACCTCGATATCGGCAGCGACGATCACCAGATCCGCCTCGGCCACCTCTTCCGGGGTGATGGCATTGCCCGCCCCAACGGAGCCGCGGGTCTCCACCTTCACCCACCAGCCGCGTTTTTTGGCTTCGGTTTCGATGGCTTCTGCCGCCATAAAGGTGTGGGCGACGCCGGTCGGACAGGCCGTGACCGCGACAATGCGTTTCTGCCCCTGAGCGGCGGCCGGAACGGCTACCGCCGCTGGCGCAACGTAGGGCTTAGCGTGGTCTTTCGCTTCTCCCAGGAACAGCTCCGGATGGGCGACAGCACGGTTAATATCGCCCAGGTAAACGTTTTTACCATTCAGCGCGCTATCGGCCGGCAGCGCGGTTCCCAGCACGATGGCCAGTTCGGCGTCATTCGGGTTATCAATCAGCTCAAGGTGCGCTTTCGGCGCCGCGGCACCCAGCAGGGTTTTCGCCATGTAGGCGCGCGCCTGTCCGAGTCCGGCATCAATAATCAGCAGCGTTTTCATTATGCCTCTCCTGCTGTCAATTAAAGGGTTGTAAGTCGACGCGCGCCATCATCGCGGCCAACTGGGTACGGTCGGTAATTCCTACATTGCTCTGGCTGACGGCCAGGGCAGCGACGGCGGTCGCCAGGCGCAGGGTATGCTCGCTGGATTCACGCATCAGCAGGCCGTAAATCAGGCCGCCGACCATCGAATCGCCGGCGCCAACGGTGCTGACCACTTCCACTGAAGGTGGTTTAGCAATCCACTCCCCAGAGGCGTTGACCCACAGCGCACCCTCTTCGCCCAGGGAGATCACCACGTGGGCGATACCCTGCTCGCGCAGCGCATGGGCGGCGTCGATAACATCTTTCATCTCCGGCAGCTTGCGGCCAGCCCAGATTTCCAGTTCGCGACGGTTCGGTTTCACCAGCCACGGCGCCGCTTTTAGTCCGGCAACCAACGCTTCGCGGCTGCTGTCGAAAATGATGCATGGGCACTGACTGCGCAGACGGGTCATCCAGTCGGTGAAGGCTTCCGGGCTAACGCCGGACGGCAGGCTGCCGCTGACGCAGACCATATCGAACTGCCCGAGCCAGCTCAGGGAGTCGTTGACGAAGCGTTCCCAGTCGCCCGGGGTGACTTCAAAGCCGGAGAAGTTGAAATCGGTCACTTCGCCATCTTTTTCCGTCAGCTTAACGTTGATACGGGTCCGGCCCTGCACCACCTGGAAACGGTTGGCGATCCCCAGCTCGCTGAACAGCTGCTGAAAGCCGTCCTGGTTGTCTTTACCCAGGAAACCGCCGACGGTGACGTCAATGCCGAGATCTTTCAGCACTTTCGCCACATTAATGCCTTTCCCGGCGGCGTGCAGGCCGGTGGTGCGCACCAGGTTCACTTCACCGCGTTCAATCTCCGGGGTGAATCCCACCAGGTCGTATGCCGGGTTTAACGTAATCGTTGCTACACGTCTGCTCATTTATGCGCCCTCCCCAAGGCCTGCGGCGATCGCTTCGCCAATCGCATCCAGCGCTTGTTGCGCATCCTCACCCTGCGCGGTAAAACGCAGACGGTGACCTTTTTTCACACCCAGCGCCACAACCTTCATCAGGCTGCGACCGTTAGCCGGCTTGCCGGAACCGTCGAGATTGGTGACGGTGATGTCGCTGGAAAATTGTTTAATGGTGTTGACCAGCATGGTGCCCGGACGGGCATGCAGGCCGTGTTCATTGCGCACCACGAATTCGGCGCTCAGCACATCTTCGGCAATGGCGTCGTCGCTGGTCAGCAGCGCCAGCACGGTGGCGGCGTCGGCTTTCAGCAAATGTTCAGCTTTCTTGTCCAGCAGCAGCTTGCTCAGACGGTTCAGCACTGCGGTCGGCTGCTCGTCGGCCATCGCCACCGTGACCAGCAGGGAAACCGGCTGCTCGTCGCGGGTAAAGGCGTTAGCCGCGCGGCTGACCGCCACGGCGCTGCGCAAATTGCCTTCCGCACTGTCGTTCAGCCAGACGCCCTGACCGAGGTTCAGCGGCGTATCGTTAATGACGTGGCTAACGAAGGCGGCATCGACAGCGCCAACTTCTTTCAGACGCGCCGCGTTCAGCGCCTGCAGGGTCAGCAGATCGCTGGCCGCGACGTCGAGACTGAGGGTCTCGTTATCCAGCTTCAGCGCTTCGCTCTGCTTCTCTCCCATCAGCAGCGCGCGCAGCTCTTCCGCGGTGGTGGCGGACTGCAGCTGCGCGGCGACCGCGTCATCGCTCAGCACGTGGGTCAGCTGACGCAGCAGGCCGAGGTGTTCATCTGAGCTGGCGGCAATCCCGATCGCCACATAGGCGGTCTGCCCTTCGCCCCAGGTGACGCCCTGCGGGAACTGAAACACCTGAACGCCGGTCTTCAGCACCTGGTCACGCGTATCCGTCGTGCCGTGCGGGATCGCGATCCCGTTGCCGAGGAAGGTCGAGGTCTGCTGCTCGCGCGCCAGCATGCCGTTCACGTAGCCATCGGCCACGTTGCCGGCGCTGACCAGCGCGGCGGCGACCTGCCGGATGGCCTCTTCTTTATTACCGGCCTGCTGGCCGGGATGAATATCCTGCACAGATAACTGGAACATGGTTCTCCTCTCCTGCTGAATTGAATCGTTTCAGCTAACTTGAGAAAAAAGGCGCCATCTGACGGGGAACGGATTGCCGAATGACGCTGAAACGTTTCAAGAATTTTGTACCTTTCTTGCTCAACGCGCAAGGTACGTCAGCGACTTGATCGCAGAACTTAGAGGTACTGCACACTTTTGCTGAAGCCTTAGCTATCGACCGCCTCGAACGTCAGCTTTTTGCTGAACCCTATATTTTGAAACGCCTTTTTAATTATTCGTGCCATACTACTGTTTATTTTTAGCCAGCAGGCGTAAACTCCGCGCCGTCTCCTGAAACTACAGAAAACCAAACCCATGGAAAACCGTAGCGCCGCTCTCCCCCGACGCGGGTTCGATGTCACCTCTTCCGCCTTCTTAATCGTCGCCTTTCTGACGGGCATTGCCGGGGCGCTGCAAACCCCGACCCTGAGCCTGTTTCTGACCAACGAAGTGCACGTCCGCCCGGCGATGGTCGGTTTCTTTTTTACCGGCAGCGCGGTTATTGGCATTCTGGTCAGTCAGTTCCTCGCCGGCCGCTCCGACCGTCAGGGCGATCGCAAGCAGCTGATTGTCGTCTGCTGTCTGCTGGGGGTGCTGGCCTGCGTACTCTTTGCCTGGAACCGCAACTATTTCATTTTGCTGTTCATCGGCGTTTTTCTCAGCAGCTTTGGATCGACCGCCAACCCGCAGATGTTTGCCCTCGCGCGGGAGCATGCCGACAGGACCGGCCGCGAAGCGGTGATGTTCAGCTCCATTTTACGTGCCCAGGTCTCCCTGGCATGGGTGATTGGTCCCCCGCTGGCCTACGCCCTGGCGATGGGGTTTGGTTTTACCGCGATGTATCTCAGCGCCGCGGCGGCGTTTATCGTCTGCGGGATCATGGTCTGGCTATTCTTGCCCAGCATGCGCAAAGAAAACCCGGTAGCGACCGGCCGGCTGGAAGCTCCGCGCACGCATCGCCGCGATGCGCTGCTGCTGTTCAGCATCTGCACCCTGATGTGGGGTACTAACAGCCTGTACATCATTAACATGCCGCTGTTTATCATTAACGAGCTGCATCTGCCGGAGAAGCTGGCGGGGCTGATGATGGGCACCGCCGCCGGACTGGAAATTCCGACCATGCTGATTGCCGGTTACTACGCCCGGCGTTTCGGCAAACGCTTTCTGATGCGTCTTTCTGCAGTGGCCGGGGTGCTGTTTTACGTCGGCATGCTGACGGTGCATACGCCAGCGCTGCTGCTGGCGATGCAGGTGCTGAACGCCATCTATATCGGGATCCTCGCCGGGATCGGCATGCTCTATTTCCAGGACCTGATGCCGGGGCAGGCGGGCGCGGCCACCACCCTCTATACCAATACTACCCGCGTCGGCTGGATCATCGCCGGTTCACTGGCGGGGGTAGTGGCGGAGATCTGGAGCTATCACGCGGTGTTCTGGATTGCGCTGGCGATGGGCGTTGTCACTCAGGCCTGCCTGTGGCGGATAAGAGACGTGTAAGCACATTGGTTTCCATCCCTCTCATCTGCTGCGTTGAGCTCAGGGCGCGGTGGCCAGCTCAAGCTCCAGCAGCCAGGTGATCGCTTCATCGCGGTGGGTGAGGCACATCTCCGGCGAGGGCTGCAGGCTGGCGCACACCTTCGGGCGCAGAGGGGAGCCGAAAATAAGGCATAAATTGCGCTCGGAAAGCTGGATACAACGGGTGTTAGCCGGCTTGCCCTGCGGCATGCCGGGGATCGGCGATGATATAGAGGGGGCGATGCAACATGCGCCACAATCAGTACGACATTCCACAACCCGACTCCCAAACGCTCATTTTGCGCCACAGCCTAAACGTTTTGCCAGAAGATAGCAAAACTCGCGAAATCCGCTTGCCTGAACGCCCGGGCGCGAGTAGTTTTACGCGATATTTTTGACTCGTTAAGTGACAGGATTACTGCAATGCCAAGAGCGAATGAAATTAAAAAAGGTATGGTGCTGAATTACAACGGCAAGCTGCTGATTGTGAAAAATATTGATATTCAGTCACCCAGCGCCCGCGGTGCTGCGACACTGTATAAAATGCGCTTCTCCGATGTGCGCACCGGCCTGAAAGTAGAAGAGCGCTTCAAAGGCGACGATATCGTCGATACCGTCACCCTGACCCGCCGTTTCGTCGACTTCTCCTACGTCGATGGCAACGAATACGTGTTCATGGATAAAGAAGACTATACCCCTTACACCTTTACCAAAGAGCAGATTGAAGAAGAGCTGCAGTTTATTCCGGAAGGTGGGATGCCGGACATGCAGGTGCTGACCTGGGACGGCCAGCTGCTGGCGCTGGAGCTGCCGCAGACCGTTGACCTGGAAATTATCGAAACCGCGCCGGGTATTAAAGGCGCGTCCGCCAGCTCCCGCACCAAGCCAGCCACCATGAGCACCGGCCTGGTGATTCAGGTGCCGGAATACCTGACCACCGGTGAGAAAATCCGCATTCATATCGAAGAGTGCCGCTATATGGGCCGCGCGGATTAATCATCGGTAACGCCCCGACAGTAAAAAAGGACAGCGCTGGCTGTCCTTTTTATTATCCCCATTGCCGCGATTACAGCAGTTCAGGGTATTTGGTCATTTTCAGCGCCAGCTCGACGCCGCGCACTTCCGCCATCCCCTTGAGACGGCCAATCGCCGAATAGCCTGGGTTGGTTTTCTTGCGCAGATCATCGAGCATCTGATGACCATGATCCGGACGAAATGGGATCGGGCGCAGATCGCCGGCCTGTTTACGCCGCTGCTCTTCACGCAGGATAGCATCCACCACCGCCACCATATTGACGTCGCCGCTAAGGTGCGCCGCCTCGTGGAAGGTTTTTGGGTTTGCTTCACGGCAGGTAGAGCGCAGATGGGTAAAATGGATGCGATCGCCAAAGGTCTCCACCATCTTCACCAGATCGTTATCGGCGCGAACGCCATACGATCCGGTACACATGGTGAAGCCATTATTAATGCTGTCCACCGTCTCCTTCAGCCACTGCATATCTTCGATGGTCGACACGATACGCGGCAGGCCAAGGATCGGCCGCGGCGGATCGTCCGGATGCACAGCCAGGCGGATCCCTACCTCTTCGCATACCGGCACGATGGCGCGCAGGAAATAGGCCATATTTTCACGCAGCTGCGCTTTATCAATGTGGTCGTACTCCGCCAGACGCGCGCGGAACTGGTCAAGGGTGTAGCCCTCTTCCGCTCCCGGCAGGCCGGCGATGATATTGCGAGTCAGTTTATCGATCTCTGCTTCGCTCATCGCCTTGAAATAGACCTCAGCCTGACGCTGCTCTTCTTCACTGTAATCCGCTTCCGCTCCCGGGCGTTTAAGGATATGCAGCTCAAAGGCGGCGAAAGCGATCTGATCGAAACGCAGCGCCCGGGAGCCGTCCGGCAGCTCATATTCCAGATCGGTGCGCGTCCAGTCGAGGATCGGCATAAAGTTGTAGCACACGGTATCGATGCCGCAGGCCGCGAGGTTGCGGATGCTCTGCTGATAGTTGGCAATCCAGGTCGCATACTGCCCGCTGTGGGTTTTAATATCCTCGTGGACGGGAATGCTTTCGACGACCGACCAGGTCAACCCTTTTGCCGCTAACAGCGCCTGACGCGCTTTAATCTCGTCGATCGGCCATACCTGACCGTTTGCAATATGGTGCAGCGCAGTGACGACGCCGGTCGCCCCCGCCTGCCGTACATCATCAAGCGATACCGGATCGTTCGGCCCATACCACCGCCAGGTTTGCTCCATCGCTATGCCCTCACAAAAGTTGTTATACCAATAATGGCGACACTCATGACGACTACCATACATGTTTCTCACCTGGCTGCAAACAGTGCTGGCCTATTGATTGATCCAGCTCACAGTCAGCGGATAATTTCGGCTTACCAATTTAACTTCCTGTCATATAACTTTAGACTGGCATTGTTAATAAGCAGTTAAACAGGTGTGGGAAGAATGACAACAATTGCAACCGCTACGCTACCGAAGAACGTGCAATACCCTCAATACGATCGCAGCCAACTCCGCTCGCGTATTGTCCATTTCGGCTTTGGCGCGTTTCACCGCGCGCACCAGGCGCTGCTCACCGATCGCGTGCTGAATAACGTCGGCGGCGACTGGGGGATCTGTGAAATCAGTCTGTTCAGCGGCGACACGCTGATGAGCCAACTTCGCGAACAGGACCATCTGTTTACCGTGCTGGAAAAAGGCGCCGACGGCAACCAGCCCATTGTGATCGGCGCGGTGCACGAATGTCTGAACGCCAGGCTCGATTCGCTGGCGGCGATTATCGAAAAATTTTGCGAGCCGCAGGTAGCGATTGTCTCGCTGACCATTACGGAAAAAGGCTACTGCATCGATCCGGCGACCGGGAAACTGGATCCGACGCATCCGCGCATTATTCACGATCTGGAGAATCCGACGCTGCCGCAGTCAGCTCCCGGTATTTTAGTTGAAGCGCTAGCCCGCCGCCGGGAACGAGGCCTTCCGCCCTTTACCGTGCTCTCCTGCGATAATATCCCCGACAACGGTCACGTGGTAAAAAATGCCGTCCTCGGCATGGCGGAAAAACGCAGCCCGGCGCTGGCGGACTGGATCGCCGACAACGTCAGCTTCCCGGGCACCATGGTGGATCGTATTGTTCCTGCGGCCACACCGGAGTCGCTGGCGGAAATCGCCGCCGTGCTGGGGATCGACGATCCCTGCGCCATCAGTTGCGAACCCTTCATTCAGTGGGTGGTCGAAGATCACTTCGTCGCCGGGCGACCCGCCTGGGAGACGGCGGGCGTGCAGATGACCGATGACGTGTTGCCCTGGGAGCAAATGAAGCTGCGGATGCTCAACGGCAGCCACTCTTTCCTCGCCTGGCTTGGCTATCTGGCAGGGCATGCGCACATTAGCGACTGCATGCGGGATGACGTCTTCCGCCGCGCCGCCCGCCAGCTGATGCTTGACGAACAGGCTCCGACGCTGACCATTACCGGCGTTGATCTGCTGGCCTATGCCGACAGTCTCATCGCCCGCTTCAGCAATCCGGCGCTCAAACACCGCACCTGGCAAATCGCCATGGACGGTAGCCAGAAGCTGCCCCAGCGCATGCTCGATGGCATCCGCGTACATCTGGCGCGCGACAGCCGTTGGCCGCTGCTGGCTCTCGGCGTGGCCGGCTGGATGCGCTACGTCAGCGGCACGGACGACGCCGGTCAGACGATCGACGTGCGCGATCCGCTGGTCGACAAGATCCGGCAGCGGGTGGCCCAGAGCGATGAGCAGCAGCGCGTCGACGCCCTGCTGGGGCTGGAGGAAATATTTGGCCGCGACCTGCCGCACAACGCCCAGTTTGTCGCCGGGATCCGCGCCGCCTGGCAACAGCTGGCGACGCACGGCGCCCGCGAGGCCGTCGCCCACGCGCTGAATTCTTAACAATATTTGCGCTTATGCGGACAGAATTCTCTTCTGTCCGCCTCAGGACTTCTCTTTTCCCCCTTTTTTCGTCAGGATAGGCGTAACTGTTACAACATTACATTTATCCTGGAGAAAAAGAGTGACCAGAACCAATTTGATCACCGGCTTTCTCGGCAGCGGTAAGACGACCTCGATTCTTCATCTGCTGGCGCAGAAGCCTGCGGATGAAAAATGGGCCGTACTGGTTAACGAGTTTGGCGAAGTCGGGATAGACGGCGCGCTGCTGGCCGATAGCGGCGCCCTGCTCAAAGAGATCCCCGGCGGCTGCATGTGCTGCGTCAATGGCCTGCCGATGCAGGTTGGGCTGAACACCCTGCTGCGCCAGGGCAAACCCGATCGCCTGCTGATCGAACCCACCGGTTTGGGCCACCCAAAGCAGATCCTCGATATCCTCACCGCGGCGGTGTATGAGCCCTGGATCGATCTGCGCGCCACGCTGTGCATCCTCGATCCCCGCCAGCTGCTGGATGAAAGAGCCGTCAGCAACGACAACTTCCGCGATCAGCTGGCCGCGGCGGACATCATTGTGGCTAATAAAAGTGATCGGGAAACCGCCGAAAGCGCCCGGGCGCTGGCCGACTGGTGGCAGCGCTGGGGCGGCGAGCGTCGCAAGGTGTCGGCAATCCAGGGCAATATCGATCTGGCCCTGCTCGATGAGCCACGACGGAACACCGCCCCGCTGCCAGCGAGCGCGGAGCACGCCCACCGCCATCCCCCCTCTTCCGGCCTCGCCGCGCTCAGCCTGGCGGAACACCAGCGCTGGCGCCGCCATCTCAACAATGGCCAGGGCTATCAGGGCTGCGGCTGGATCTTCGACGCGGAGACGGTCTTTGACACCATCGGCCTGCTCGAATGGGCCAGGCTGGCGCCAGTGGGGCGCGTTAAAGGCGTGATGCGCATTGCCGAGGGGGCGGTACGAATCAACCGTCAGGGGGAGGATCTCCATATCGAGACCCTCAGCGTCGCTCCGCCCGATAGCCGGATCGAGCTTATTTCCGCGAATGAAGCCGACTGGAACGCACTCCAGACCTCGTTGTTGAGGCTTCGTTTAAGTTAAGGCGGCTAAGGTTGCCGCCGACTGTCACAAAATCGCAATGGCTATGATGAAAAACCGAATTCCTTTAATCCTGCTGCTTAACATCGCGGGTGTAGCGCTATTTTGCTCCTGGTATCTGCCAGCCAACCATGGCGCGTGGTTGCCGGTCGACTCCGCGATCTTCCATTTCTTTAACCATGGCGTCAGCGTCAGCCATGCTTATGCCTGGCTGCTGGCGATCATCAACAATCGCGCCTTCGACGCCTGTTCGCTGCTGGCGATGGGCTGCCTGATGCTGAGCTATTGGCTAAAGGCGCCGACTGCAGGCCGTCGTCAGATCGCCATCATGGGCCTGGTGATGCTGCTGGCGGCGGTGATCATCAACCAGCTCGCACAACACCTGATGCCGGTACAGCGCGCCAGCCCGTCTCTGTTTTTTAGCGATATTACCCGCGTCAGCGACGTCGTTAACTTCCCCACTAAGGATGCGTCGAAAGACAGCTTCCCTGGCGATCATGGGATGATGCTGCTGATCTTCGCGAGCTTTATGTGGCGCTATTTTGGCCGTCGCGCGCTGGGCGTCGCGCTGATTATCTTTGTGGTCTTTGCTTTCCCGCGGGTAATGATTGGCGCCCACTGGTTTAGCGATATTGCCGTCGGCTCCCTGACCGCCGTGCTGATCGGCGCGCCCTGGGTATTGATGACCCCGCTGAGCGATAAATTGATCGCCTTTTTCGATCGCTACTTACCCAGTAGAATATCGGCCAAATAATGTCTCCGGCAGCCGCCAGAGTCATTAACTATAAGGGGACCTTTTGGGTCCCTTTTTACATTTTCCCTTTTTTTCAACATGACGTTCATCTTCTTGTCACATTAATCCCGTGACAAATGAAGGAATTGTCTGTTTTTTGCCCGATATTGCCGTAATTTTGGCCTTTCCCGATGATTCACTTTTTGTCACCAAAATACTTATAAGAAATCGCGCAAAACCGCTCGCCATGCGGCGTTTGATAGGGTAATCTCGTTCTCGTTTTGCCTTTTCCGCAGCATTAATTCAGGGCATGAATAAAATTGTGCGTGACTGCACAAATTTAAGCTTAAGGAATTGTCTCATTGCGGATGGGTATTTAGGCTCTAACACGTTTGGCATTTTTTATAACGACATTGTCGTTAAGGACAACAAGGGAAAATAAACAGCATGGTCAAATCTCAGCCGATTTTGAGATATATCTTGCGGGTAGCCCCCGCGATTGCAGTAGCGGTTCTGCTTTCCGCGTGTAGTTCAACAAGTACCGCCAGGAATATGCATTCTGAGACGCATGCTGTGGGTAGTGGCGATTTATCATCACTGCAAGCCTCTCAGGATGAATTTGAAACGATGGTCCGTAACCTGGACGTAAAGTCCCGTTTAATGGATCAGTATGCCAGCTGGAAAGGCGTGCGTTACCGCCTCGGCGGCAGCACCCGCAAGGGTATCGACTGCTCAGCGTTTGTGCAGCGCACCTTCCGCGAACAATTTGGTCTGGAACTGCCGCGTTCAACTTCTGAACAGCAGGAAACCGGAAAATCGATTTCCCGTGCCCAACTGCGGACAGGCGATCTGGTTCTGTTTCGCGCCGGCTCTACCGGCCGCCATGTCGGGATCTACCTCGGCAACAACCAGTTTGTTCACGCCTCCACCAGCAGCGGGGTGACTATCTCCAGCATGGATGAGCCATACTGGAAAAAGCGCTACAATGAAGCGCGTCGAGTCCTGAGCCGCTCGTAAACTGTCCTCCACCGCCGCCGGTTATCCCTTGGCTGGCTGCGGGATAAAAAACACTGCCCCAGGCAGTGTTTTTTTTTGCCACCTGGTTCTCAACGTCGCAAAATAAGCTATGTCTTTTAAGTGGGAATGAGAAAAACGACGACCGACACTCCGTTGATGCGCTTCAATAACACGGAAAGAATCTGGCTATGCTTACTCGCTACTTTTCGCCCCAGCGTAAAACCTGGTTAACCAGCCTGAGCGTGGGGATCATCGTCGCGCTGTTGGCCGGGAGCATTCAGTTTATGGTGATCTACCATAACCGGGCCGAGCGTTTCGACGCCATTATCAACAATGTTAATACCTATCTGAAAAGCTATTTTCACGACCTGCGCCAGACCATTGACGGCCTGCAGCCGCTGGTGGACCAGCCCTGCGAGAATATTGACTCCGGGCTTACCTCCCACGCCGCGTTCAGCCCCAACGTCCGCGCTTTCCTGCTGGTCAAAAACGGCATCGCCTTTTGCTCATCGGCTACGGGAGCCATGAATACGCCCCTCAGCCAGCTGATCCCGGCCATCGATATCAGCAAACCCGTTGCTATGGCGATTTTACCAGGCACGCCGATGATGCCGAAGAGCGCGGCGCTGGCGCTGTGGGTAGGTAAACCCGGCGATCAAAACAGCGGCATTTTCGTGTCGATTAACGCTAATCTCACGCCGTATATCCTCTATTCCGCGCGGCAAAACGATTTCAGCGGCATTGCGCTGGCCATCGATCACACCGCTATCTCCACCTTCAGTAATCGACTGGTGGATCCGCAAACGCTGCATAACGCGCCGATCCGCCAGGCACAGATCGAGGGCTTACCGCTGAAGGTCTATCTGTATGCCAACAGCTGGCTGGCGGAAAATACGCAGTTTGCTCTGCTGCTCGGGGTCGTCTGCGGCCTGCTGGCGGGGCTGCTCTGCTATTACGTGCTGACGATCAAATCGGATCCGCGAAAATCCATTCTGCTGGGGATCAAAAATAACCAGTTCTACATCGTTTATCAGCCGGTGGTTAATGCTCAGACTCTACGTATCAGCGGCGTGGAGGTCCTAATGCGCTGGCGCCATCCGGTGGTTGGTGAAATTCCGCCCGACGTTTTTATTAACCTGGCCGAAACCCAGCAGATGATCGTGCCGCTAACCCATCACCTGCTCGCGCTGATCGCCAGCGACGCTGCGGTGTTGAAGCGTATTCTGCCGCGCGGCGTGAAGCTGGGGCTGAATATTTCCCCTGCCCATCTGCAGGCCGACAGCTTCCGCGACGATATGCTGCGCTTCGCCGCCGCGCTGCCAGCCGACCACTTTCACGTGGTGCTGGAGGTAACCGAGCGGGCGATGATTGATAAAGAAAAATCGATGGCTAACTTCGCCTGGCTCCACCGCCAGGGATTCGAAATCGCGATTGATGATTTCGGCACCGGGCATAGCGCGCTGATCTATCTCGAACGCTATAACTTCGATTATCTGAAGATCGATCGCGGTTTTGTGCAGGCGATTGGTACTGAAACAGTAACCTCGCCGGTGCTGGATGCGGTACTGACCCTCAGCCGCCGGCTGAAATTAATGACCGTCGCCGAAGGGGTGGAGACCCAGGAACAGGCGGAGTGGCTTCGCGGCCAGGGCGTTCATTTCCTGCAGGGGTACTGGATCAGCCGACCGCTGTCGCTGGCCGGGCTGGTGGCTGCGCACGATGAACCCGCGAACTATTTCACAACGCGCTAAGTCTCACTTATGATGCGGGAACGGATGTCGGCCATGGGGGCCGGCCATGACAGGGTATTCTGCCGCCTATGTATGCGCGCCTCTTTCTGATTCTGCTGGCTCTGTTTAGCCTGGACGCTAAGGCGCAAACCATTCAGGAAAGCGTAGCCTTCGCGATTATCGGTGAACCGAAATACGCCGCCGGTTTCAGTCATTTTGATTACGTCAATCCCAGGGCGCCGAAAGGCGGCACCCTCACCCTGGCGGCGATCGGCACCTTTGATAACTTCAACCGTTATGCGATGCGCGGCAACCCCGCGGTACGCACGGAGGCGCTCTACGATACCCTGTTCACCACCTCGGATGATGAGCCCGGCAGCTACTACCCGCTGATTGCCGAGCGGGCGCGCTATGCCGAGGACTATTCCTGGATGGAGATCGCGCTCAACCCGCACGCCCGCTTCCATGACGGCACGCCGATCACCGCCCGCGATGTGGCGTTTACCTTCAACAAGTTTATGACCGAAGGGGTGCCGCAGTTTCGCCTGTTTTATAAAGGCACCACCGTGAAGGCCATCGCGCCGTTGACCGTGCGTATTGACCTCGGCCAGCCCGGCAAAGAGAACATGCTGAGTCTGCTGAGCCTGCCGGTGATGCCCGAGGCGTTCTGGCGCCAGCACAAACTCAGCGACCCGCTGTCGAAGCCGCCGCTGGCCAGCGGGCCATACCGCATCAGCGCCTGGCGAATGGGGCAATATATTATCTATTCCCGCGTCGCCGACTACTGGGCGGCCGACCTGCCGGTCAACCGCGGTCGCTGGAATTTCGATACGCTGCGCTATGACTATTATCTCGACGACAATGTCGCTTTCGAAGCCTTTAAAGCGGGAGCCGTCGATCGCCGGGAAGAGACCGTCGCCAAAAACTGGGCTACCCGCTACGTCGGTCGCAACTTCAGCCGCGGCTACATCATTAAAGATGAGCATACCAATACCTCGGCGCAGGATACCCAGTGGCTGGCGTTCAATATTCAGCGCCCGATTTTTGCCGATCGCCGGGTGCGGCAGGCCATTACCCTGGCGTTCGATTTCGAATGGATGAACAAGGCGCTGTTTTACAGCGCCTATCAGCGCGCCAACAGCTATTTCCAGAACACCGAATATGCCGCCCGCAGCCTGCCCGACGCAGCCGAGCTGGCCCTGCTGACGCCGATGAAAAACGAACTGCCCCCGGAGCTCTTCAGCCAGGTTTACCAGCCGCCGGTCTCCCGCGGCGATGGCTTCGATCGCGCCAACTTACTCAAAGCCGACGCCCTGCTCAATGCGGCGGGCTGGACGGTGAAGAACCAGCGCCGGGTCAACGCCGCCACCGGCAAGCCGCTGCGCTTTGAGCTACTGCTGCCGGCCGGGGGCAATGACCGCTGGGTGCTGCCGTTTCAGCACAACCTACAGCGTCTGGGGATCGTCATGGATATTCGTCAGGTTGATAATTCGCAGTACAGCAACCGCCGCCGCAGCCGGGATTACGACATGATGCCAAGCCTGTGGCGCGCCATGCCCTGGCCGGGGACCGACCTGCAAATCTCCTGGGCGTCCGACTATATTCACTCCAGCTACAACGCGCCGGGGGTGCAAAGCCCGGTAGTGGATAAGCTGATTGCGCAGATCCTGCAGTGGCAGGGCAATAAGCAGAAACTGATCCCTCTCGGTCGGGCGCTGGATCGTGTGCTGACCTGGAATAACTACATGTTGCCGATGTGGTATATGGCGCAGGACCGCACCGCGTGGTGGAATAAGTTCTCTTTCCCCGCGACCCGCCCCATCTATTCGTCCGGCCTCGATACCTGGTGGTACGACGTGAACAAAGCGGCCACCCTCCCCGCGGACAGACGCTAAGGACATCCCATGGGCAGCTACCTGATCCGCCGTTTGCTGTTAGTCATCCCCACCCTGTGGGCCATCATCACCATTAACTTTTTTATTGTCCAGATCGCGCCTGGCGGCCCGGTCGATCAGGCCATCGCCGCCATCGAGTTTAATCAGCGCGGCGGGATGCCGGGGGCTGGCGACGGCGGGATGGGCGCCAGCCATGCCCGCACCGGCGCAGGCAATATCAGCGAGGGTCACTATCGCGGCGGGCGCGGCCTCGACCCGGAAGTCATCGCCGAGATCACCCACCGCTACGGCTTCGATAAACCGCTGCACGAACGCTATCTGAAGATGCTGGGCGATTATCTGCGCTTTGATTTCGGCGACAGCCTGTTTCGCAGCGCCTCCGTGCTGCAGCTGATTAAAGACAGCCTGCCGGTCTCGGTGAGCCTCGGGCTGTGGAGCACGCTGATTATCTATCTGGTCTCCATTCCGCTGGGCATCCGCAAAGCGGTCAGCAACGGCAGCCGCTTTGATATCTGGAGCAGTACACTGATTATCATTGGCTATGCGATCCCTGCCTTTCTGTTCGCCATCCTGCTGATCGTGATTTTTGCCGGCGGCAGCTATTTCGACCTCTTCCCGCTGCGCGGTCTGGTCTCGCCAAATTTCGACACCCTCCCCTGGTATCAGAAGATCCTCGACTACCTGTGGCACATCACCCTGCCGGTGCTGGCGACGGTAATTGGCGGCTTTGCCGCGCTGACTATGCTGACCAAAAACAGCTTCCTCGACGAGATCCGCAAACAGTATGTGGTCACCGCCCGCGCCAAAGGCGTTGGTGAGAAACAGATCCTCTGGGGACACGTGTTCCGTAACGCCATGCTGCTGGTAATCGCCGGCTTCCCGGCCACCTTTATCAGTATGTTCTTTACCGGCTCGTTGCTGATCGAAGTGATGTTCTCGCTAAACGGCCTGGGTCTGCTGGGCTATGAAGCGACGGTCTCCCGCGACTATCCGGTGATGTTTGGCACGCTCTATATTTTCACTCTGATTGGCCTGCTGCTGAATATCGTCAGCGATATCAGCTATACGCTGGTCGACCCGCGCATTGATTTTGAGGGCCGCTAATGTCTTTCTTCAGTCCCGTTAATCAGGCCCGCTGGGCGCGCTTTCGCCACAACCGTCGCGGCTACTGGTCGCTGTGGCTGTTTTTAATTCTCTTCCTTTGCAGCCTGGGCGCCGAGCTGCTGGCCAACGACCGCCCGCTGCTGGTGCAGTACCGGGGCCAGCTGTACGTCCCGGTGTTAAAAAACTACACCGAGCAAACCTTCGGCGGCGCGTTCGCCACCGCCGCCGACTATCAGGATCCCTGGCTGCAGCAGCAGCTGGCGACTCACGGCTGGGCGCTATGGCCGCCAGTGCGCTTCGGCGCGACGACAATTAATTTTGCCAGCACGGTTCCCTTTCCATCGCCGCCCTCGGCCAGCAACTGGCTCGGCACCGACGCCAACGGCGGCGATGTGCTGGCGCGGATCCTCTATGGGACACGCATCTCGGTGCTCTTCGGTCTGCTGCTGACGCTGTTCTCCAGCGTGCTGGGGGTGCTGGCCGGAGCGATACAGGGTTACTACGGCGGTAAAATCGACCTGTGGGGGCAGCGCTTTATCGAAGTCTGGTCCGGCATGCCAACGCTGTTCCTGATCATCCTGCTCTCCAGCGTCGTGCAGCCGGGCTTCTGGTGGCTGTTGGCAATCACCGTTCTCTTTGGCTGGATGACGCTGGTGGGCGTGGTGCGCGCGGAATTTCTCCGCACCCGCAACTACGACTATGTTCGGGCGGCGCAGGCGTTAGGGGTTAGCGACCGGCAGATCATCCTGCGGCATATGTTGCCCAACGCGATGGTGGCGACCCTCACCTTCCTGCCCTTTATCCTGTGCAGCTCCATTACCACCCTGACGTCGCTGGATTTTCTCGGCTTCGGCCTGCCGCTCGGCTCGCCCTCCCTCGGCGAGCTGCTGCTGCAGGGCAAAAACAACCTGCAGGCGCCCTGGCTGGGCATTGCCGCATTTCTCTCCGTCGCCGTGCTGCTGACGCTACTGATTTTTATCGGTGAAGCGGTTCGCGACGCCTTTGACCCGAGTAAGGCGGTGTAATATGACCCACCCGCTATTAGCTATCGACAATCTCTCTATTGCCTTTCGCCAGCAGGGCGAGACGCAGACCGTGGTGCATAATCTGTCGCTCGAGGTGGCGGTCGGCGAAACGCTGGCGCTGGTGGGCGAATCCGGCTCAGGTAAGAGCATCTCCGCCCTGTCGGTGCTGCGGCTGCTCCCTACCCCGCCGGCCAGCTACCCCAGCGGTGACATCCGTTTTCATGGCCAGTCGCTGCTGCATGCGGATGAGGCGACCCTGCGCGGCGTGCGCGGCAACCGGATCGCGATGATCTTTCAGGAGCCGATGGTATCGCTCAATCCCCTGCACACCCTGGAAAAACAGCTCTACGAGGTGCTGTCGTTACACCGGGGAATGCGCAAACAGGCGGCGCGCGGGGAGATCCTCGACTGCCTGGAGCGCGTCGGGATCCGTCAGGCGCCGCGGCGGCTGGCGGACTATCCGCATCAGCTCTCCGGTGGCGAGCGCCAGCGGGTGATGATCGCCATGGCGTTGCTGACTCGCCCGGAGCTGCTGATCGCCGACGAGCCGACTACCGCCCTGGACGTATCGGTGCAGGCGCAAATTCTGCAACTGCTGCGCGAGCTGAAGCAGGAGCTGAACATGGGGCTGCTGTTTATCACTCATAACCTGAGCATCGTCCGCCAGCTGGCTGACCGGGTGGCGGTAATGCAGAACGGCCGCTGCGTGGAACACAATGACTGTCGGGCGCTGTTCAGCGCGCCAGCGCATCCCTACACCCAACGCCTGCTGGATAGCGAGCCGGACGGGGAGCCTGTGCCGCTGGCCGCCGATGCCCCGGTGCTGCTGCAGGCGGACGATTTAAAGGTGGCGTTTCCCGTTCGCAAAGGGATCCTGCGTCGGGTGGTCGATCATCATCGGGTGGTCAACAGCCTCAGCTTTCAGCTGCGCGCCGGCGAGACGCTGGGCCTGGTGGGGGAATCGGGTTCCGGTAAAAGTACCACCGGCCTGGCCCTGCTGCGCCTGATCCCGTCCGGGGGCAAGATAACCTTCGCCGGCCAGCCGATTCAGGGGCGTAACCGCCGACAGCTGCTACCGCTGCGCCGACAGATGCAGGTGGTTTTTCAGGATCCGAACTCGTCGCTCAATCCGCGCCTCACGGCGCAGCAGATCATTGAGGAAGGCTTGCGCGTCCACCAGCCGACGCTGACGGCGGCCGAACGCGAACAGGCGGTGATCCTTGCCATGCAGGAGGTCGGCCTCGACCCGGCCAGCCGCCAGCACTATCCGGCGGCGTTCTCCGGTGGCCAGCGACAGCGTATCGCCATCGCCAGAGCGTTGATCGTCAAACCGCAGCTGATCGTCCTCGATGAACCGACCTCATCGCTGGACAAAACCGTTCAGGCGCAGATCCTGAACCTGCTGAAAGCCTTACAGCGAAAGCATCAGCTGGCCTATATTTTTATCAGCCATGATTTAGGCGTGGTGCGGGCGCTGTGTCACCAGGTAATGGTGCTGCGTCAGGGAGAGGTGGTCGAACAGGGCGAGTGCAAGTCCGTCTTCAGCGCACCCCGGCATGAGTATACCCGCCAGCTGCTGGCGCTAAGCTGACGGTCAGAAAGGGTTATTGCCGGAGAAGGGCTCGGCGATGGCCACGCCAAAGTTTTTCAGACGACAGGTGGCGGCAAACTCATCCTGCAGGTTAACGAACAGGCAGGGTTCGCCTTCGCACTCCAGCACGGAACAGTCGACTTCGATGTCGCTTAACGCCTGGCTGAGCTTATGCATCACCGGCCAGGCTTTCTCACCGTCCGGGCTCAGCAATTTCAGGGCAACGAGACTGTTCTCGTTCTGCGCGCCGTTTTGCGGAATCGGTTCAACTCTGGAACCCGCAAAACCGGCCAGCCAGCGATAGCTCTGCGGCAGACGGTGTACGATAGAGAGTTGTTGTGTATTCACTTGGTTTCCCCGGAAGCAAAAGGCTTCACAATAAATTTACATCAATATTAACACACTGTTGACAAATAGTCCTGCCTTGAGGCAGAAAACGTTTACAGCGGCGGCGGACCAGGGTTAAGCGCTTATAATCCAGCGCTTTATTTTTTATACCCGGCGAGCCGATTGGCGCTATATGTACCCGTTTCTGTGATCCAAAACAACTTTTTTATCGCAACAATGCGACTTTTTACACTAATTGATTTTACATAAAGGAAACAAATCGCAGAACCCTGAAGCCCATTGCGGTTGACATGCATCAAGAAAGGGGCGATTTCGCCCCTGAAAATGTGACCTAGCGTGCGATTTTTCGCCGCCGGGATGCGTAAAGCGAGAAGAAAATAGAGCAGGTTGCGCAGAAGGCAATAGAGATCAGCATCGGCCAGGCGTTGGTAAACGTCGCCATCGACAGCAGCGCGCCGATAATCGCCCCGATACCGAAACGGAAAGTCCCCGCCAGCGACGAAGCAGTGCCTGCCATATGCGGAAACTCATCGAGGATCACCGCCATGGCGTTAGACGACACCATGGATACGCAGCCGACAAAGGCCGCTACGCCGATCACCAGTGACCAGAAACCGACATCCAGCAGCGCGCAGACCACCATCCACACCGCCATGGCAAACTGGATCCACAGCCCGGCGCGGAACATACGCAACGCCCCTACCCGCCGCACAAACCGGCTGTTGAACATGGTCATCAGAAACAGAAAAACGATGTTCAGCGCAAAATAGTAGCCAAAGTGCTGAGGCGCGACGTGGTTTATATTGATGTAGACAAAGGGACCGGCGCTAAGGAAAGAGAACATGCCCGCGAAGCTAAAGCCGCTCGCCAGCATATAGCTCAGTACCCGCTTGTGGCGGAACAGAGTGGCAAAGTTACCCAGCGTGGTGCGCAGATGGAACGGCTGACGCCTTTCAGCCGGCAGCGTTTCGCGGATAAACAGGCCGATCATCAGCGAGGCCAGCAGGGCCACCAGGGCGAGGATCCAAAAGATGGCATGCCAGCTGAACCAGACCAACACCGCCCCGCCGACCATCGGCGCCACCAGCGGCGCAATGGTCGTGACCAGCATGACAAACGACATCATGCGCGAAAACTCATCTTTCGGATAGATGTCGCGCATCAGGGCGTTAATCACCACGCTGGCCGCCGCGGCTGCCAGTCCGTGGAAGAAACGCATGACAATCAGCATATCGACGGTTTGCGACAGGGCGCAGGCTACCGCCGCCGCCGCGAAGACCAGCGTCCCGCCGAGGATCACCGGCTTGCGGCCAAGGCTGTCCGCCATCGGGCCGTACAGCAGCTGACCCAGCGCAAAGCCGAGGATATAGGTGCTGAGCGTCATCTGCGCGCTGCCGTCCGGGACGTTATACTGGGCGGCAATCACCGGCAGGGCCGGAAGATACATATCAATAGACAGCGGCATCAGCATGGCCAGCAGGCCAAGGATAAACACAATCCCCAGTGAAGAATTCTGCTTCAGCGTCACGTTTTACTCCGTGGCTGCGGGGCGCCCACGCTGGCGATTTCCGCTTCCGTCAGCGGACGATATTCACCCGGCGCCAGCGATTCATCCAGCAGGATGTCGCCGATGCGTTCCCGATGCAGGCCAACCACGTGGTTGCCCACGGCGGCGAACATGCGTTTCACCTGATGGTAGCGGCCTTCGCTGATGGTGAGGCGCACTTCGGTCGGAGTGATAACTTCCAGCAACGCCGGTTTGGTGAGATCTTTTTCGTTATGCAGCTGAACGCCTTTGGCGAACAGCTCCGCGGTCCCTTCCGCCAGCGGGCTTTCCAGCGCCACCAGATAGGTTTTTTCACAGTGGTGGCGCGGCGAGGTAATGCGATGCGACCACTGGCCGTCATCGGTCATCAGCACCAGCCCGGTGGTGTCGATATCCAGCCGTCCGGCGGCGTGCAGCTTATGCGCCACCGGCTCGTCGAGGAAATAAAGGATAGTCGGATGATCGGGATCGTCGGTGGAACAGACGTACCCTTGCGGCTTGTTGAGCATAAAGTAACGCGGGCCATTCTGCTGGGTCAGCGTATTTCCGTCATACTCCACCTCGTGCTCCGGCTGGAGCTTAAAAGAGGCATCTTTCACAATGTCGCCGTCCACGGTAACGCGGCTGCCGCGAATTTCACGCCCGGCAATAGCCCGGCTGACGCCCAGCTGCTGAGCGATAAACTTATCAAGTCGCATGAGATTTTTTTAGCCTGTCATAGTGCTGGAGCGGGCAAATCGCCCGAAAAAGAAGAATTTCACCGGCTAGTATAACGGGCTCTTAACACCACTCAAGGGAAAAGATTCATGGCATACTATTCGCCAGTTAATTAGCCCCGTGAATTCATGACTTTTACATTACGTCCTTACCAACAAGAAGCCGTCGATGCCACCCTCGCCTGGTTCCGTCGCCATACCGAGCCGGCGGCGATTGTCCTGCCCACCGGCGCGGGCAAAAGTCTGGTGATCGCCGAGCTTGCCAGGCTGGCGCGCGGCCGCGTGCTGGTGCTGGCCCATGTCAAAGAGCTGGTGGCGCAGAACCATGCCAAATACTGCGCCCTTGGCCTCGAGGCGGATATCTTCGCCGCCGGTCTGCAGCGAAAAGAGAGCCACGGCAAAGTGGTGTTCGGCAGCGTGCAGTCGGTGGCGCGCAATATCGACCAGTTTCGCAGCGAATTTTCGCTACTCATCGTCGATGAATGCCACCGCATCAGCGATGATGACGACAGCCAGTATCAGCAGATCATCGGTCACCTGCGGCAGGTCAATCCGCAGATCCGGCTGCTCGGCCTGACGGCCACGCCGTTCCGCCTTGGCAAGGGCTGGATCTATCAGTTCCATTATCATGGGATGGTGCGCGGCGATGAAAAGGCCCTGTTCCGCGACTGCATCTATGAGCTACCGCTGCGCTATATGATTAAACACGGCTATCTGACGCCGCCGGAGCGCCTCGATATGCCGGTGGTGCAGTACGATTTCAGCCGCCTGCAGGCGCAAAGCAACGGCCTGTTCAGCGAAGCCGATCTTAACCATGAGCTGAAAAAACAACAGCGTATCACGCCGCATATTGTCAGCCAGATCGTGGAGTTCGCCGAAAACCGCAAAGGGGTGATGATCTTTGCCGCCACCGTGGAACACGCCCGGGAAGTGACCGGCCTGCTGCCGGTAGGCCAGGCGGCGCTGATCACCGGCGAAACGCCTGGGCCGGAGCGGGATCGCATCATCGAGGCCTTTAAAGCGCAGGCGTATCGCTATCTGGTGAACGTCGCGGTGCTGACCACCGGCTTCGACGCCCCGCACGTCGACCTGATCGCCATCCTCCGCCCCACCGAGTCGGTGAGTCTTTACCAACAGATCGTTGGCCGCGGTCTGCGCCTGGCGCCGGGGAAAACCGACTGTCTGATCCTCGACTACGCCGGCAATCCGCATGACCTGTATGCCCCGGAAGTAGGGACGCCGAAGGGCAAAAGCGACAACGTGCCGGTGCAGGTCTTCTGCCCAGCCTGCGGCTTCGCCAATACCTTCTGGGGCAAAACCACCGCCGACGGCACCTTGATTGAACACTTTGGCCGCCGCTGCCAGGGGTGGTTCGAAGATGACGACGGCCACCGCGAACAGTGCGACTTCCGCTTTCGCTTTAAAAACTGCCCGCAGTGTAATGCGGAAAACGACATCGCCGCCCGCCGTTGCCGGGAGTGCGACACTATACTGGTTGACCCGGACGATATGCTGAAGGCGGCGCTGAAACTGAAGGACGCGCTGGTGCTGCGCTGCAGCGGCATGGCCCTGCAGCACGGCGGCGACGAGAAGGGCCCGTGGCTGAAAATCACCTACTACGATGAAGACGGGGCGGATGTCAGTGAGCGCTTCCGTCTGCAGACCCCCGCCCAGCGCACCGCCTTCGAACAACTGTTTATTCGCCCGCATACCCGCACCCCCGGGGTGCCGCTGCGCTGGATAACGCCGGCGGATATCGTGACCCAGCAGGCGCTGCTGCGCCATCCGGACTTTGTCGTCGCCCGCATGAAGGGGCAGTACTGGCAGGTGCGGGAAAAAGTGTTCGATTATCAGGGGCGTTTTCGTCGCGCCAACGAGCTGCGTTAATTACCGGAAAGCTGAGGTTTTGATTGCCCGGGTGTCGTTTGGCGGCTATAATGCCGCCCGCTTTTGCATTCGCAAAGCAGATAATCCGCCTGTTGCTGGGTCGCCTGTAGCAGGCTTTATATATAGAGAGACATCAATGTTTACTATCAACGCAGAAGTACGTAAAGAGCAGGGTAAGGGTGCGAGCCGCCGCCTGCGCGCAGCTAACAAGTTCCCGGCAATCATCTACGGTGGCGCAGCTGCTCCGGTTGCTATCGAACTGGACCACGACAAAGTATGGAACATGCAGGACAAAGCTGAGTTTTACAGCGAAGTTCTGACCGTCGTTGTTGATGGCAAAGAAGAAAAAGTCAAAGTTCAGGCTGTTCAGCGCCACGCGTTCAAGCCGAAACTGACTCACATCGACTTCGTTCGCGCGTAATCGCCGATAGCAAGTTGTATGGCAAGCGCCCCGGGGTCTCAGGCTCCGGGGCGTTTTGTTATCTGCGCAGCCAAAGCTCCGGCGCCTCGTGCACGATGTCGCTAAGCATCCGATGCTTATTCATTCCGGGCAGCCAGAGCATCACCATAGTGACGTTCAGCCCCTGACTGCCGACCTCCGTCGCGATTTCACTGACTCCCTGCCACTCGCCTGGCCGCAAATGGTCCGGTAAAAACCCCCAGCCCCTCCCCTGCTCCAGCGCATGGCGCAACAGGGTAATTTCATTCATATACAACGTATGGCCGGAAATCTGCAGCCGGCGGGCGATTTGATCGTCACTGCGCCGGTGCATCACTAACTGCGGCGTCAACGAAAGATTCAATAGCGTCAGCGGCCGCGGAGCGTCGTGGAACAGGCTGTCCGCCGCGTAGAAACGCAGATCCACGGTGCCGAGCGCCCGCCACTCCATTTCGCTCCCCAGCGTGCGGTTGTTAGCCTGACAAATCGCCATCTCCGCCACGCCATCGCTCAGCGCCTGCTCGGCTTCGCGACGCGAGGCGCTCCAGCAGCTCAGGCGGATCTGCCGTCGGGCCAGGTTATCGGCCAGCGCACAGAGAAATTCACGCGGCACGAAGGGATCGTACACCAGACGCAGCGCCTGCCCGGTGGTTTGCGGCAGCGTTTGCGCAAAAGACTCGAAAGCCTGCGCCTGACGCAACAGCAGATGCGCCTGGCGAAACAGCTGCTCGCCCTCGGCGGTTAGCGTCAGGCTACGTCCTTCACGGCTGAACAGCCGGTAGCCCAGCGCATCTTCCAGATAGTCCAGCAGATCGCGCAGCGTGGTCCGGTCTTTAGCTAAACGAATGGCCGCCTGCGACAGGCTGCCGGTCTCAGCAATCGTCGCGAAGGCTTCAATCTGTGCGAATGAATACTGTAGGGTTTTCATCCTTTTTCTCCCTTAAGGGGGAAAATCCCCCATGTGCTGATTTTAGCCGGCGCGCGCCGATTTATATACTGCGCAGCGAATCTATGGCAAACGAGGAAATGACAATGATAAGAAAACCACTGGCCCTGGCGTTAATATTGGCGGCGCTGCCGGCGGCGGCAATGGCGCAACACTGCGGCAGCCTGACGCTGGATGTCTGCCCAACGCCTTACGATCAAACGCTACCCGCGGCCAAAGACATGCTCAGCTGGGATCAGACTTCACGCGTGATTGGCTTTCGCAATGACTATCGCAACTATGCCGGCGATGTCTTCCGCCACGGCGCCTCGACGCCGCTGGAGCGCGGTGAAAAACAACTGACCGATGCCCGCTATACGCTCAACGGCCACACCTGGAATTTGCAGGATTACCTGAAGCGCGAGAACGTCAGCGGTATGCTGGTGCTGAAAGATGGTAAAGTCGCCTGGAAATATCTCGCCGAAGGTAATACCGACACCACCCTGTGGACCTCGCGCTCGGTAGGCAAATCGGTGGTCTCGACGCTGGTCGGTATCGCCATTCAACAGGGTAAAATCCACTCCCTTAATGACCTGATTACCGTTTATGAACCCGAACTGAAAGGCACCGCCTGGGACGGCGTAACGCTGAAGCAGTTGATTCAACACACCAGCGGGGTGGAATGGAATGAAGACTACACCGACCCGCAGTCGCATTTCGCCCGCCTGACCCAGTGTGAAGCGCACCCCGGCGCCTATGCCTGCGTGCGTAAGATCGTCACCGGCCTGGCGCGTCAACACCCGGCGGGCGAGCAGTGGTCCTACTCTTCCGGCGGCGCCTGGCTGCTTGGGGATATCCTGGAGCGCGCCACCGGCATGTCGCTGGCCGCCTGGCTTGAACAGGCTCTATGGCAGCCGGCCGGGATGGCCCACGACGGCGTGTGGCATGCTTATCAGCAAGGGAAGCACGACGTCGGCGCCCACGGCTTTAACGCCACCCTTGAAGACTGGGGCCGCTTTGGTGAATTCGTCGCCCGTGACGGTCGGTTAAGCAATGGCAAACAGCTGGTGCCGACTGGCTGGTTCGATCAAGCCGCCAGCTGGACCAAGGCGCTAAACTCGGTCTCGGCAGCGCATCCGGAGGGTATTTACGGCTATCAGTGGTGGAATAACGCGATTCCGGCGAATGCGCAAAACGTCCAGCCGACGCCGCAGGAAGGGCTTAAAGGGTCGCTGTGGGCGCTGGGGATCTACGGCCAGGTGATCATGGTGAACCGCGCGGAACACCTGGTGATCGTCCAATGGTCGACCTGGCCGCAGGCGGAACCTTCCTTCAACGCTCAGCCGTTGGAAGCGGCGCTGATGTACAGCGCCATTGCCCGCGAGCTGCGTTAACTCCCCGCTCCTTGCCGCTCAGCCGGCGAGGAGCGTGTCGGCATTCAGCGCCAGGTGTTGCAGCAGGATAATGGTTTTAGCATCCATGATCTCGCCATCGCGAATGGCCTGCAGCGCCCGCGTCAGCGGCCACTCCAGTACTTCAATGTCCTCACCTTCCGCCGCCAGTCCGCCGCCGTCGCCCCGACGGTCATCGGCCTGATATTCGGCGATAAAAAAGTAGAGTTTTTCGGTGACGGAGCCGGGGCTCATAAAGACGGTGAAGACGGGTTCGACACGGGTCACGCGAAAGCCGGTCTCCTCTTCCGCTTCGGCAACGATCCGCGCCTCCGGCGAGGCGTTATCCAACAGCCCGGCAGCCGCCTCAATGAGATATCCGTCGTGGCCATGAGTAAATACCGGAAAACGGAACTGACGGGTCAGGACCACCGTCCGCTTTTCCCGGTTGTAGAGTAAAATGACTGCGCCGTTGCCCCGGTCATAAGCCTCGCGGCTCTGCTCCTGCCAGCGACCGTCCCGACGCAGCAGTTCGAAGGTATATTTTTTCAACGTGTACCAGTTATCCGAGAGCAGCGTCTCGCGAACGTGGCGGACGTGCGGTGCATGTGTTTGCATGTTATTTCCCCTTTGAGGTGACAGCAGGCACCATAACATGCATAATCGTGCACAAACAAGATCATTCGATGAAGGAAAACCGATGCTCGCCAGTCAGAGAAAACAGCAGATCCTCCAGATCCTCACCGAGGAAAAACAGGTGATGTCCGGGGAGCTAAGCCAGCGGTTTAACGTCTCCGAGGACTCCATTCGCCGCGATCTGCGCGAGCTGGCGGCGGAGGGAAAACTGCAGCGGGTCCATGGCGGGGCATTGCCGGTTTCCGCCGCCATTGCGCCAATTGAAACGCGCAAAAGCGTGCAGATCGACTCCAAGCAGGCGGTCGCCCGCGCCGCCGCCGCCATGATCCAGCCGGGACAGGTGGTGATTGTCGATGGCGGCACCACCACCGCGGCGATGATCGGCTTTTTACCCGCCGACCTCAGCTGCACGGTGGTCACCCACAGCCCTGGCATCGCCGTGGCGCTGGTGGACCATCCGCGAATCGAGGTGATCCTGCTCGGCGGCAGAGTATTTAAACATTCGGTTGTCGCCGTCGGCGCCGAGACGCTGGCGGGAATGGCGCGGATCAACGCCGATCTGTTCTTTATGGGGGTGACCGGCGTCCACCCGCGGGCGGGTTTCACCACCGGTGATTACGAAGAGGCAGGCATCAAGCGCGCGCTGACGGCCAGGGCGGCAGAAACCGTGGTAATGGCCTCCCGGGAAAAGCTCAACGCCGCGTCGGCCTTTGCCATCGGCGAGCTGAGCCTCGCCAGTACGCTGATTGTCGATGGAGAACCCGACGCCGCGCTGCGCCAACAGTTGGTGCAGAGCGGCGTGGAGATCGTCCCCGTTCAGCGGTAGCGCCGCCGTGGCGCAGGGCTTAATTGCCGCCTGACGTCCGGCGCTGCAGCTGGTCGCGCAGATTCGGCGGGGTACCCTTAATGGTCAGGGTATCAGTGGCGGGATCCCAGAATACGCGTTCGCCCAGCAGCATGGCGTCGAAGTTAATGGTCAATCCGCCGCCGCTGCCGGCAAACTTGGTCAGCTGACGTAAGGTGCTGCGATCCGCCGGGAAGCTCTCTTCCAGCTCATAGCCCTGCTCAGCGGTGAATTCCTGGAAGCTCTTTTCGCTGACGCCGGCGAGCTCTTTGGACAGCGACTCCAGCTCAATCTCTTCCCCAGCCTGCAGCTGTTCGTTGCAGTAGGCGTAGACCTGCTGGCGCACGTTCTGTCGCTCGGATTTATCAAGCTGGGCATCGGCGGCGAAGTCATCCACCGCCTGCAGTAGGCCGCGGTTCTGCGCTTTGGCGTTAAGCCCTTCGCTGGCGCCGAGGAAATCCATAAAGAAATCGGCCACTTTGCGCCCTACCCGCCCTTTCAGGAAGGTCAGATAGCGGGTCGACTCCGGGTTGGTTTCCCACTCGGTGAGATCGATGCGCGCGACGATATCGGCATGGTTAATATCCAGATAATGGGTCGAGCGGATATCCAGCTCTTCGTTGACGCGCATACTGCTCAGGTTATTGAGTACCGCCACCAGCAGATACTCGACCGCAAGGTAACGATACTGGCAGAAGAGGACAATGCCTCCTTCGGCGAACGGGTATTTCGCCAGCTCATCGCGCAGGCGACCGGTCGCCGCGCGGCTAAACGCCAGAAACTCTTCTTCCCCCTGACGCTGCAGGCGCAGCGCCTGGGCCAGTTCGCTCTCTTCATTGAACAAGCCATAGGCTTTGCTTTTGGCGCTATAGACCCGGTGCAGTTCAGCCATCATCTCGACGACCGTCGCGTTCGGCTCCAGCAGTGACTCGCGCAGCACCAGCTCCAGATTTTGTTCATCACGTTTGATTAACTGATGCAGGGCAATCTGGTCGATATCCAGACTCATGTTAAACTCTCCTTTTAGACCGGGCGGTATTCAACCACCGCCGGGTGGCCGACGCAACTGGCGCCACACATTTCGACGTCGTTAACGTCGATTGATGCGCTTTTGCGCCGCGGCGAAAAAATGCGGAAAAAAAGCTGCTGCTACGGTAATATGTTGCCCTTTCACGAACAAACAGATTTTGAGTTTATGCCGCAAATTTCCCGCTATAGCGATCAACAGGTCGAACAGTTGCTCAGCGAGCTGACGAACGTCCTGGAATCACACAAAGCCCCGGTGGACCTTTCACTGATGGTGTTAGGCAATATGGTGACCAACCTGATCAACAGTAGCGTCGCGCCGGCGCAGCGTCAGGCCATCGCCCGTTCTTTCGCGCAGGCTTTGCAATCTTCGATTAACGACGATCCAGCGCATTAAGGATAACAGCAACAGTATATGGTGACTCTACGTCAGCCCTACCGAGAAAAAGTCTCCCAGATGGTTAGCTGGGGGCACTGGTTCGCCCTGTTCAACATGTTGTTGGCCATGGTGCTCGGCAGCCGCTACCTTTTTGTCGCCGACTGGCCGACGACGCTTGCCGGACGACTGTTTTCGTACGTCAGTCTCGTCGGGCATTTCAGCTTTCTGGTGTTTACCAGCTATGTGCTGATCCTCTTTCCGTTGACCTTTATCGTGGTCTCGCAGCGCCTGATGCGCTTCCTGTCGGTGATCCTTGCCACCGCCGGGATGACGCTGCTGCTGATAGACAGCGAGGTTTTTACCCGCTTCCATCTGCACTTAAACCCGGTCGTCTGGGAGCTGGTCATCAACCCTGACCAGAATGAGATGGCGCGCGACTGGCAGCTGATGTTTATCAGCGTCCCGGTCATCTTCTTGATTGAAATGCTCTTCGCCACCTGGAGCTGGCAAAAGCTGCGCAGCCTGACGCGCCGCCGCCATTACGCCCGCCCGGTCGCCTGGTTCTTCTTTTTGTCGTTCGTCAGCAGCCACCTGGTCTATATCTGGGCGGACGCCAATTTCTATCGCCCGATCACTATGCAGCGGGCGAATCTGCCGCTCTCCTATCCGATGACCGCCCGTCGTTTCCTTGAGAAACATGGCCTGCTCGACGCCCAGGATTATCAGCGTCGTCTGGTGGAGCAAGGGGCGCCGGAGGCGGTATCGGTCCAGTATCCGCTTAGCAACCTGCGCTACCGTGACCTCGGCGCGGGCTACAACGTGCTGCTGATCACCGTCGACAACCTGAACTACTCGCGGTTTGAAAAGACCATGCCGGCGCTGGCGGCATTTGCCAAAGAAAACGTTAACTTTACCCAGCATATGAGCTCGGGCAATACCGCCGACAGCGGCCTGTTTGGCTTGTTCTACGGTATTTCGCCTGGCTATATGGACGGTGTCCTCTCGGCGCGTATTCCCGCCGCGCTGATTACTGCCCTCAACCAGCAAGGCTACCAGCTGGGCCTCTTCTCCTCCGATGGGTTTAGCAGCCCGCTGTATCGCCAGGCGCTGCTCTCCGATTTCTCGCTGCCGAGCGCGAAGACCCAGAGCGACGAGCAGACGGCCAATCAGTGGATCGGCTGGCTGGACCGTTACGCGCAGGATGAGAATCGCTGGTTCTCGTGGATCTCGCTCAATGGCACCACTCTCGACGACACGCAGCAGCAGGGCTTTGTCCGCCGCTACAGCAAGGCGGCAGGCGACGTTGATGCCCAGATCGATCGGGTGCTGACTGCGCTGCGCGAAGCCGGCAAACTCGATAATACGGTGGTAATTATTACCGGCGGCCACGGCAAGCCGCTGAATGCGAAACACGACGCGTTCGACTGGTCGCGCGAGCAGCTGCAGGTGCCGCTGGTTATTCACTGGCCGGGCACGCCGGCGCAGGAGATTGCCACCCTGACCGATAACAAAGATGTGATGACTACGCTGATGCAGCGCCTGCTTCACGTTTCGACGCCGGCCAATGAGTACTCGCAGGGAGAAGATCTGTTCAGCGCCGCGCGGCGTCGTAACTGGGTCACCGCGGCCAACGGCGATACGCTGGCCATCACCACCCCGACCATCACCGTGGTCCTCAACCATAACGGCACCTATACCACCTGGAGCCGCGACGGCGAGAAAATTAAAGATCAGAAACCGCAGCTCAGCCTGTTGCTGCAGGTCCTGACTGACGAAAAACGCTTTATCGCTAACTGATTGATTAATTATGAATCAATCGCGCGTGACCCGCTTGCATTCGCCTGGGGAACGGGTAATATTGTTCCCCACGCGTCGGCACGTAGCGCAGCCTGGTAGCGCACCGTCATGGGGTGTCGGGGGTCGGAGGTTCAAATCCTCTCGTGCCGACCAAAAACTCCACAGAAACCAGCCTTTTAAGGCTGGTTTTTTTATGCCTGTTTCCCCTGTTGCCGCCCGCTCGCTTAATTTGTGCCCTTTCTTCAATGTATCGTGAAGATGTACGACTATCCTGATGGTAAATTACGTCGTAGCATCTATTATTCGACCGTATGACTCATAAGCAGGAGCGGATAACATGAGAGTTAATGGACTTACCAAAGGATTTTTCATCCTTATCGTCTTCATTGTAACCCTGGCCTTTTTTGATGTTCTCTCACCCTATTATTCCGCCATCCTTTGGGCTGCGATCCTCGCGGTGATTTTTAATCCGGTCAAAAACAAGATCCGTACCCGCCTCGGCGAGCGCAATGGCCTCGCGGCGCTGATGACCATCGTCATTATCTGTCTTATCGTTTTTACGCCGCTGGCTATCATTCTCTCCTCGCTGGCCTACGAGCTCAACCTGGTGTACAGCAAACTGCAGCATAACGACACCCAGTTTCCGACGGTGGTCGCCAGCCTGTTCGCCCATCTTCCCGGCTGGGCCAGAAGCTTCCTCGCCGATCATAACCTTGATAGCGCGCAGCAGATCCAGCAGCAGCTCTCTGATGCCGCTCTGAAAGGCGGTCAGTATCTGGCCGGCAGCGCGTTTCTGATTGGCAAAGGGACTTTTGGCTTCACCGTCAGCTTCGGCATCATGCTGTATCTGCTGTTTTTCCTGCTGAAGGATGGACCTTATCTGGTGCTGTTGATCCTCGAGTCTCTACCGTTATCAAGCTATGTGAAGCAGCATTTGTTCGCTAAATTCGCCGCTGTGGCCCGCGCCACGGTAAAAGGTACCGTCGCCGTGGCGCTGGCGCAGGGGGCGCTGGGTGGCTTTGCCTTCTGGATCGCCGGTCTGGACGGCAGCATTCTCTGGGGAGCGCTGATGGCGTTTCTGTCGCTTATCCCGGCGGTGGGCTCGGCCATTATCTGGGTGCCAGCGGCCATCTACCTCTTCGCCACCGGCCAGCTGTGGCAGGGCGCCTTTATCGTCGGCTTCTTTGTGATTGTGATTGGCCTGGTGGATAACATTCTGCGTCCACTGCTGGTGGGCAAGGATACCAGGATGCCGGACTATCTGATCCTTATCGCCACTCTGGGCGGCATGGAGATCTACGGTATCAACGGCTTCGTGATCGGGCCGCTGATCGCCGCCCTGTTTATCGCCTGCTGGAACCTGCTGTCGGGACGAGAACATGCCGGCAATACCGATGAAATCGATGAAGAGTTTATTGAGGAAGCGAAAAATAGCCGTAATGAATAGCTTTCCCGGCAGGGGGCTGGCGGCCCGCCAGCGCCTCTGTTGCGCTCTGCGCGGCCGATGTCTTACCAGTAGATAACACTATTCATTTTGCAAAAATTGGTAAATAAATCTTAACATTCAGCTGAGTGATGATAGGCTATCTCTGTCAGGAACGAAAATAAAGGATGATCAACCGTGAAAAAAATCACTACGCTAGCCGTTTCTCTGCTGACCGCCGCCTGCATGTCCGCTGGCGCATTGGCCGCAGACCAGCCGCTGGAAAAAGTCGCGCCGTTCCCGAAAGCGGAAAAAGGCATGAAGCGTCAGGTTATTCAGCTGCCGCAGCAGCAGGATGAGTCGGCGCTCAAGGTTGAGCTGATGATCGGCCAGACGCTGGAAGTCGACTGCAACCATCATCGTCTCGGCGGGGAACTGGAAAGTAAAACCCTGGAAGGCTGGGGCTATGATTACTATGTCTTTGAGAAGCTGAGCGGCCAGGTATCCACCATGATGGCCTGCCCGGACGGCAAAAAAGAGAAGAAATTTGTCACTGCCGGCCTCGGGGATGACGCCATGCTGCGCTACAACAGCAAACTGCCGATCGTGGTATACACGCCGAGCAATGTCGATGTGAAATATCGCATCTGGCGCGCCGACGAGACTATCGGCAACGCCGTCGTCCGCTAAGGCGAACAGCGCAAACGGCAATAAAAAACGGCAGCCCGCAGGCTGCCGTTTTTGTCAGAGCGTTTATCAGAGCGCGATATCCGCCATCGGCTTGCCGCCGCTCAGCGGCTTCAGCTCCGCCTGCGGTACCTCATCCACCGCCCCAGCTGGCTCATATTTCAGCTCCAGCACTTCACTGGTCCACGCCAGCGCTTTCTCGATCTCCGCCGGATTGCCGTCAAGACGAATACCGTAGGTTGGGATGATCGCCTTCAGCTTGGCCTGCCATTCCGGCGAATTGACTTTATCTTTAAACACTTTTTCCATTAGCTGCAGCATAATAGGCGCCGCGGTGGAGGCCCCTGGCGACGCGCCGAGAAGCGCCGCGACGGTGCCTTCATCATCGCTGACCACTTCGGTGCCCAGGCGCAGTACCCCGCCCTTCTTCGCGTCGCGCTTAATGATCTGCACGCGCTGACCGGCCTGCCACAACCGCCAGTCCTCTTTCCGCGCTTCCGGATAATATTCGCACAGCGCGGCCAGACGATCTTTATCTTTCTGCATCACCTGGCTAATCAGATATTTTACCAGATCGAAGTTGTCCAGGCCGACGTTGAGCATTGGCAAAATATTTGAGGTATTCGTCGAGGCCAGCAGATCCCACAGCGAACCGTTCTTCAGGAAACGGGTCGAGAAGGTGGCGAATGGTCCGAACAGCACCACGCGTTTACCGTCGATAATACGGGTATCGATGTGCGGCACCGACATCGGCGGCGCGCCCACTTCGGCCTGACCGTAGACCTTCGCCAGATGGTGGTTCACCACCTCCGGATTTTCGCAGACCAGGAACTGGCCGCCGACCGGGAAGCCCGCATACTCTTTGGCCTGCGGAATGCCGGTCTCCTGCAGCAGGGTCAGCGCTGCGCCGCCGGCGCCGATAAAGATAAATTTGGCTTTAATGACCCGCTTCTGACGACGATTGTCGGCATCCGCCAGGGTGACCGTCCAGCTCTTGTCGGCGTTGCGCTTGAAGCGACGCACCACGGTGCCCAGCTGTAGGGAGAAATTATCATGCTTTTGCAGACCGGCGATCAGCTGGCGGGTAATTTCACCATAGTTGACGTCGGTTCCCACTTCTGAGCGAGTGGCGGCGACCTTTTGCAACGCGTCGCGGCCTTCCATCACCAGCGGCGCCCAGGCTTTGATCTGCTGATGGTCTTCAGAATAGCGAATACCGCGGAACAGTTCACTTTGCTGCAGCGCCGCGTAGCGCGCACGCAGGAAGTTGACGTTATCTTCGCCCCACACAAAGCTCATGTGCGGCACGCTGTTAATGAAAGATTTTGGTTTGTTCAGGACGCCGCGCGTCACCTGATGCGCCCAGAACTGACGCGAGATATGGAAGGCTTCGTTGATGTCGACCGCTTTGTCGATATTGATGCCGTTGGCGGTCTGCGGCGTGTAGTTCAGCTCCATCAGCGCCGCGTGGCCGGTACCCGCATTATTCCACCCGTTTGAGCTCTCTTCCGCCACGCTGGACATCTGCTCAACCATGGTAATAGACCAGTCTGGCTCAAGCTCCTGCAGCCAGGTTCCCAGTGTGGCGCTCATAATGCCGCCGCCAATCAACAATACATCCGTCTCTTGCTCATGGCGGGTGTTGGTCCGAGTGCTGTTGGGACCAACCGCCTGTGAGCGTGGTACGGCCATCTTTTTATTCATCGGATTTGAGCCTTACTTTACTCGCTGTTTTTATTTAGCGCAGGTGATACGATTCTCACCCCTCACGTTACCACCGAAGCTCAAAAATTTAAATATTGTTTAAATTTTAAGTTCTGTTTTGAGATCCGTTATAAAAATGTTTAATAAATGTATACACCAAATCACTTTTTGTACTGGTGCGCTGACAGATTCCGCGCTATCATCCCTGGTTTTGTGACAGACCGCACGGAAGCAGGGCCTGACACCGCTCCCTCTTTTTTTATAAGCTGCGAACTTTTTTTATGCCTCCAGTTTCTGACCCCGCCGCTTCCGGCAACCTCCGTCCCATCCTCCGCTCCCCGTCTTTACTGACGCGCGAAGTGCTGGCCGGCGTGCTCACCGCCCTGGCGCTCATCCCTGAAGTGATTTCGTTTTCAGTCATTGCCGGCGTTGACCCGCAGGTAAGCCTGATTGCTTCGGTGGTGCTCTGCCTGGCGATGTCAGTCTTCGGCGGACGCCCGGCGATGGTCACCGCCGCCGCGGGCTCGGTGGCGCTGGTGATTGGCCCGATGGTGCATCAGCACGGCGTGGGGTACATTTTACCGGCTGTCATTCTGGCGGGTATTATTCAAATTTTGTTTGGTCTGTGCGGCATGGCGCGCCTGATGCGCTTTATTCCCCCGGCGGTGATGACCGGGTTCGTCAACGCCCTTGGGATCCTGATTTTCTTTGCTCAGGTGCCGCATTTCTGGAGTCGACAACCGCTAATCGTTGGCCTGTTCGTCCTGACGCTGCTTATCGTCCTGTGGGCGCCGCGCGTTATTAAGGCTATCCCGGCGCCGCTGATCGCCATCGTCGCGCTCACCCTCTATACCGCGACCACCGGCCAGCAGCTGCCGACCGTCGGCGATGAAGGCTCGATGAGCGGCGGCCTGCCGGGGTTCACCGCCCTGACCGTTCCCCTGAACCTGACCACCCTGCAGATAATCTGGCCGTGCGCCCTCAGCATCGCCTTTGTCGGCCTGATGGAGTCCTTGCTGACGGCTAAGCTGGTGGATGATCTCACTCATACCCCGTCGAACAAATCGCGGGAAAGCGCCGGGCTGGGTATCGCCAATATCCTTGCCGGCTGCTATGGCGGCATCGCCGGCTGCGCGATGATCGGCCAGACTATCGTGAACGTGGAAATGGGCCGGGCCCGCAGCCGCCTCTCAACGGTAATCGCCGGCCTGGTGCTGCTCCTGCTGGTGACAGCGCTCAGCCAGGTGATGGCGAAGATCCCGATGGCGGTTCTCGCCGGGGTGATGGTGATCGTGGCGGTGAAGACCTTTAGCTGGCGCAGCATTCGCCCGGGTGAGCTGGCGCGTAATCCGTGGCCGGAAACGCTGGTGATGCTGGTGACCGTCGCCGCGACGGTGGGAACCAGCAATCTGGCGATCGGTGTGCTGGCGGGGATTGTCGCGATGGCGATCATCCCCCGCCGCCTGCGGGCAAAAGCGCAGGCTACATTAGAAACAGCGTCGCCAGACCCAGAAAAATAAAGAAGCCGCCGGTGTCGGTGATGGCGGTGATCATTACGCTGGAGCCGACCGCCGGGTCACGCCCCAACTTCACCATGACCATCGGGATTATCACGCCCATCATCGCCGCCATCAGCAGGTTGAGCATCATGGCCAGCGTCATCACCCCGCCGAGCTGCGGATCGTCATACAGCCACCAGGTGATGGCCCCCATAATCCCGCCCCACACCAGGCCATTAATCAGCGCAACGCCCATTTCACGCAGGATCAGAAAGGTAAAGCTGCCGGGCTGGATCTGCTGCAGCGCCATCGCCCGGACGATCATGGTGATCGTCTGGTTGCCGGTGTTGCCGCCGATGCCGGCGACGATCGGCATCAGCGAGGCCAGCGCCACCAGCTGTGAAATGGTGTGTTCGAAGCCGTCGATGACCCGGGAAGCAATAAACGCCGTACACAGATTGACCGCCAGCCATGCCCAGCGGGTTTTCACCGCTTTGCTGACCGGGGCGAAGACATCCTCTTCATCGCTCAGGCCGCCCATCCGCCGCAGATCGTTATCGGTTTCTTCATAAACCACATCGACGATCTCATCGATGGTCAGGCGCCCGATCAGCTTGCCGTCGGCATCAATGACGGCGGCGCTGAGCAAGTCGTCGCGTTCGAAGGTGCGCGCCACCTTCTCCGCCTCTTCGTGCGGCTGAAAGGTGACCGGGTCGCCCTCCATCACCTCCCCCACCCGCTTCTGCGCATCATTGAGCAGAATGGTCTGCAGCTCCAGCTCGCCGAGCAGCAGCTTGTTACGGGTGGTAACGAACAGCTTATCGGTGTTTTCCGGCATTTTACCGAGACGCCGCAGATAGCGCTGCACCGCCGCCAGGGTGGCCTCCGGTCGCACCGTAATGACCTCAAACTCCATGATCGACCCGACGCTGTTGTCGGCGTAGCGCATAATCTGGCGAATACGGGCGCGCTTCTCGGCCGGCAGGGTCGCCAGCAGCCGTCCGGTCAGGTTGCGCGGCAGATGCTGCAGCAGGTAAACCTGTTCATCGATATCCAGCGGCTGCATGGCCTGCAGCAGCTCGGGGTCGCTCATCTTGTCGATCAGGTCGCCCCAGACGTTCTCTGAGGCCTCCAGCAGCACTTCGCCGCGTTTATCGTCGGGCACCAGGCACCATAGCGCGGTGCGGGCGTCATAGGGAAGCGCTTCCAGCGCATCGGCGAGATCCGGCGGCGGCAGATGCGAGACCAGCATTTCCACTTCGGCCAGGTCATCGGCCAGCGTCCCTTCATCATAGCGCTCAGCCAGCGTCAGTTTGCCCAGCAGCGCGGAAGTCACCGCTTTATCGGTGCTCAAGAGCCAAATCAGACGGGCGCGCTCTTCGTCACGCAAGCGGGCGCTTTTTTTATGCAAAACGGACATCGATCGGGCAATCCTTTTGAGAATGGTGAGCCGGCCTGCGGGCCGGAAGCCTTAAGCATAGCGCGAGGAGGGGGAAATAATAACCGTCAGCGATGTAGACGCTGAAAATTTCAGCGGCGCCCGGGCTTTTCCGGGCGCGCGTTGTGAATCAGGCCGTACGGGCCACCGCATCGCGGGAAGCCTGTTCCCGCTCTTCGCCGGTAAGTTCGGCGAGCTGGCCAGCGCGCATCTCCAGCAGACGATCGGCGTGCTGGAAGTAGTGATCGTCATGGCTGATGGCGAACACGGTTTTGCCCATCTGCTGCATCAGCGGCAGCAGGACCTGGTAAAACTCGCGGCGGAAATGCGGATCCTGATCCGCCGCCCATTCATCCAGCAGAATGATGTCCCGGGACTCGGCCAGCGCCAGCAGGAGCGCCACGCGCTTCTTCTGCCCTTTCGACAGCCGCAGGTCGGCGATTTTTCCGTTCTCCAGCTGCAGCTTGTGGGCCATTTGCAGACGCTCCAGCCATGTCGCCACCAGCGCCGGATCGGCCTCCTCGCCCTGCGGCCCGAGCAGGCGGTCAAACAGCCAGACGTCGGTAAACACTGCGGAAAACAGTTTGCGGTACTCCTCTGGCCTCTCCGCCGCCAGCGGCTGGCCGTCGACGAGGATCTGACCGGATATTGGCTGGTACAGGCCGGTCAGGAGCATCGCCAGCGTTGACTTGCCGCTGCCGTTGCCGCCTATCAAAAACACCAGCTCGCCGCGCTTCAGCGTCAGATTAAGCGGCCCTACCGCAAAGCGCTGGTCCGGATAATGGAAGGTGACATCGCGCAGCTCCAGCGTCTGCCAGTCAGGATGCGCCTGCGGCCGGGGAAAGTCGGCCCGGTACGGGGCGAGGGAGAACTGACGCAGCTTGTTAAACGCCACCTGGGCGCTGAGCAGCGTGGGCAGCGCGCCGACGGCGGAGAGCAGCGGCGTGCGCAGAAACAGCAGCGTCAGGGAATAGGTCGCCGCCACGGCGGTATCGGCCCAGCCGAGGCTGTTGGCCATCCAAAACACCAGCCCGATGGCGCCAAGCATCATAATATTCGACCAGTTGACCGCGCTGAGGTGGAAGGTATCGGCGCGAACGATATGGTGCCGGTACTCCCGGGCGTCCGGGAGGTAGAGCTGGTTAAACACATACTCCGCGCGCTCGCGGTTGAGGGTCAGCTCTTTACGCCCCTCCAGCACCGTCTGATAGTCGTGATACAGTTTATCTTCCGTTTCGCGCAGGCTGGCCATATGTTTGTACACCCGCGAGACCAGCACAAAGCCGCCCCAGATGGTGAGCGCCATCCACAGCGCCGTCACCAGCATCATTTTTCCTGACAGCCAGGCGAGGTAGGCCGCGGAGCCGAAGGTGAGAATGATCCCCTGCACCAGCTCCGGCAGGCGCACAAAGGCGATGGTGATATTGCGGATATCGCTGGTCAGCCCGGCAAGCAGCGACGCGCTGCCGATCTTCTCTACTTGTTCAATCTGGGTATCGAGGATGCGTTTAACAAACTCACCGCGCAGACGATAGACAAAATGGTGGCCGAGGGTGGTTAGCGCCAGCTGCGAACCCAGGGTCACCGCCATCAGCAGCCCCAGCAGACCAAGAAACTCCGGCAGGACCCGCAGCGAGGTATCGACAGCGGTAATCAGACGCAGGTTAATGAAAGCGATTAAGCCGATACCCAGCGCGGCGCTGAGCAGGCTGAGAGCAATAACGCCCAGAAACGGCCAGCGATACTGGCGCCAGACGAGAGAGAGAAGTTCCATAACAGGCTATCCGCAAAAGCAAAACAGCCAGCAGTTTAAACGGCTCGCCGATGACATCAAGAATAATTCTTATTTTAATACTGGCGACCACCCGCCTGTCGGAAGGTGAGATTGTAACGACAATCGCCCGTTTCCGGATGATGCCCCGCTTTCAGCGGCTGAATGCCATGATAAAACAGGCGCGACTCGCCGCCCCAGACCACCACATCGCCATGCTCCAGCAGCAGCCGCTGCAGCGGGTCGCTGCGTTGCAAGCCGCCAAACTGAAAGATGGCCGGCAAGCCCAGCGAGACCGAGACAATCGGCGCCCGCAGATCCTGTTCATCTTTATCCTGATGCAACGACAGTTTTGCGCCAGGACAATAGCGGTTAATCAAACAGGCATCGGGGGAAAACTCCGGATAGCCGCCGGCGGCGGCCGCCGCCAGCGCCAGTTCATGAAATACGGCAGGCATCGGCGGCCAGGTTTGATCGGTTACCGGGTCGACCGGGGCGTACAAATAGCCGTGGCGATCGGTAGTCCAGCCCAGCGCGCCGCAGTTGGTCATGGCGACCGACATGGTGTACCCGCCCGGCGTGACCATCTGGCGAAACGGCGACTGACTGGCGACGTCGGCTATCGCCTGCAGCAGCGCCGGGGCACGTTCGCGGGCAAATCGCCGCAGCACCACCGCGCCGGGGGCCAGCGGCTCCTGCCACGGTGGGGTATCGCTAAACAGATCGAGCATTACTCCTCCTCATGTTGGGCCTCGCGCGCCAGCAGCTGCGCTTTTCGCGCCGTTCCCCAACGATAACCGGACAGGGCGCCATCTTCACGCACCACCCGGTGGCAGGGAACAATCACCGCCAGCGAATTCGCCGCGCAGGCGCCGGCCACGGCTCTTACCGCCCGCGGCTGGCCAATATGCTCTGCCACCTGGCGGTAGCTGCGGGTCTCGCCCACCGGGATCTGCCGCAGCGCCTGCCAGACCTGCAGCTGAAACGCGGTGCCCTGCAGATCCAGCGGCAGCGATACCGGCCGCCGGCTGTCGTCGAGGTGGGCGAAAATCTCGGCCATCTGCTGACAAAAATCGGGGTCGCCTTCACGCAGCTCGGCATTGGGAAAGCGCCGGCGCAGGTCGTCGAGCAATGCCGCATCGTTATCACCCGGCAGCACCGCGCAGACGCCGCGCTCGCTCTGCGCCACCAGGCAACGACCCAGCGCGCAGTCGCCCGTGGTCCAGGTTACCACGGTGGCGGCGCCGCCGCGGCGAAACTGGCTGGCGGTCATCCCTAACGCTGCGTCGGCCTGGCGATAATAGCTGCTGCTGTCGGGAAAACCAGCCGCCAGCGCGGCGCGGGTCACCGGTATCCCCTGCTCCAGCGCTTCCCGCAGGCGCTGCGCCCGCCACGCTTGTTGCCAGGCTTTAGGGGTCATGCCGGTGACGGATTTAAATAAACGGTGAAAATGAAACGGGCTCATCGCCAGCTGGCCTGCCAGCGCCTCGAGGGTCAGGGGCGCGTCCTGCTCCAGCAGCCGACAGGCCTGCGCCACTTTGTCGACCCTTTGCTGCTGCGGGTAGTCTTTATCCGGTTGGCAGCGTTTGCAGGGGCGGAATCCCGCCGCCACGGCGGCGGCGACGTCGGCAAAAAAGCGTACGTTTTCCCGCCGCGCGCGCCGCGAGCGGCAGGAGGGTCGACAGCAGATGCCGGTGGTCAGTACCGCAAAGACGAACTGACCATCGGCCCGGGTATCACGTTCGCAGACCGCCTGCCAGCGGCGATCATCGGTATCGGCAACTATCGGTTTCATGACGGGTCTCCAGCTGTAAGTGTACCCTCAGTCTGTGGTAAAGCCCGCAGTAAAAAACCCGCAATCTTGCTTTTTAATTTTTCTCGCCGACAAGGAAAGTGCGGAACTGCGGCGACATCCAGGTTTTAAAATCCTCTCCATCTTTAACGATCATGTAGACCGCCAGCCCCTCCTCGCGCACCACCTGCTGCGCTTTTTCCGGCCCCAGCACCATCAGTCCGGTATCCCAGCCGTCCGCCTCCAGCGCCGTTGGCGCAATGACGGTCACGGAGACCAGCTTATGGGTTATCGGCTGCCCGGTCTGCGGATCGATAACGTGCGAGATGCGTTTGCCATCGAGTTCATAGTAGTTGCGATAGCTGCCGGAGGTGCTGATGCCGTGCCCATTGATGTCGACAATCGCCTGAACGGCGTTTTCGCGGTCGGTCGGTTTCTGGATCGCTACCCGCCAGGGCTTGCCTTCGCCGTTCATCCCGCGGCTGACCAGCGCCCCGCCCACCGACACCAGATAGCGGGAGATCCCCTCCTGCTCCATCAACCGCGCGAGGTGGTCGGCGGCATAGCCTTCCCCCACGGTGGAGAGGTCGACAAACAGATCGGGAATATCTTTTTGCAGGAACTGCCTGCCGCTCTGATTAATAACCTGCAGATGCTGCAGGCCGGTGCGCGCCTTCGCCGCGGCTATCGCCTCGGCATCCGGGGTGGTGACCGGCTGTTTATCCGGGCCAAAGCCCCACAGGTTGACCAGCGGCCCCACGGTAATATCCATCGCGCCGTGCGTTTTGGCGCCAATCCGCAGCGACAGGGTGACGATATCCGCCATCGCTTCGCTCACCGGCCAGGGTTCGGTAGTGGCGGCATGATTGAAGCGCATCAGCGCTGAGTCGTTTTTCCAGGTCGACAGCAGGCGATCGTCGGCGTCCAGCTGGGCCTGAACCTTGGCGCGCAACGCCTGGGCCTTTGCCTCATCCACGCCAATGACGCTGACCCGCCAGAAGGTGCCCATCGTTTTGCCATCCAGCACGGTGGCCGTCGCGGCGGGGGTCGCAGGAGTGGTAGCTGAATCGCAGCCAGAGAGCAGAACGCAGGCGCCCAGCAGCGCGGCGCGAAAGAAAGTCATATCCATTAATCGAGGCTCCTCTTACCAGGGCGACAAGAGTATACCAGCGAGGTTAAACCGGACATAAAAAAAGGCGCCAGAGGCGCCTTTTTGTTATGCAGCTTGCAACTTAGAACTGGTAAACCAGGCCCAGTGCAACCACGTCGTCGGTAGAGATACCAGCGCGACGAGTGAAATCGTTTTCGTCCAGCAGGTTGATTTTGTAGTCAACATAGGTGGACATGTTTTTGTTGAAGTAGTAGGTCGCGCCAACGTCAACATATTTCAGCAGGTCCTGATCGCCGTAACCTTCGATGTCCTTACCTTTAGACTGCAGGTAAGCTACGGACGGACGCAGACCGAAGTCGAACTGGTACTGAGCAACCACTTCGAAGTTCTGTGCTTTGTTAGCAAAACCGCTAATAGAATCAGATTCTCCGTTGCCGCTGAAACGAGTTGCGTTGTAGGTCTGGGTGTACTGAGTCGCCAGGTAAATGTTGTTGGCGTCGTATTTCAGACCACCGGTGTAGGTTTCAGCGTTGTCGCCACGGCCTTTATCCAAACGATTCTGATCGCCGTTACGTTTGGAGTGCGAGTACGCGAAACCAGCGCTGATGCCATCATAGATGTCATAGGTCAGAGAGGTACCGAAGCCGTCACCGTTCTGTTTCAGAGCGCCACGACCGTTGTTGGTCGGAGAAGTACCTTCGCCGCTGACGCTGCCGTTTTTACCCTGATACTGCAGAGCAAAGTTCAGGCCGTCAACCAGACCGAAGAAATCAGAGTTACGGTAGGTTGCAACGCCGTTAGCACGGGACTGCAGGAAGTTGTCAGAACCGTAGGTGTCGCCGCCGAATTCCGGCAGAACGTCGGTCCAGGACGTTACGTCGTATACTACGCCGTAGTTACGACCGTAGTCGAAAGAGCCCGCGTCGCCAAATTTCAGGCCTGCGAATGCCAGACGAGTCCATGCCTGATCGCTGGAGCTTTCAGTGTTGTTCGCCTGAACGTTGTATTCCCACTGGCCGTAACCGGTCAGCTGGTCGTTGATCTGGGTTTCGCCTTTCACGCCTACACGCATGTAGGTCTGGTCGCCGTCGACGCTCTTGTCGTCAGAGAAGTAGTGCAGACCGTCAATTTTACCGTACAGGTCTAATTTGTTGCCGTCTTTGTTATAAATTTCAGCCGCATTTGCTGCGCCTGCTACCAGCAGAGCCGGTACCAGGAGGGACAGTACTTTAACTTTCATGTTATTAACCCTCTGTTTGTTATATGCCTTTTATTATGCCACTGCTTACTGATTACCCTTCTAATCAGTCGGCTATTTCATTGTGCTGCAAAATGCAGAATAATCCAACAAGAATATGATACTAAAACTTCTAAGATGTTTCAAAGTTCCCACAAGATGTTTCAATTTGTAAATTCAGCGGAACTTTTTTCACCGCAAAATGGTCAGGGAAATACGCACTAATCATCAAAAAAAATATTTAACCTTTTATAATCAAAGCGATAGACAACAACATATCTATAGCACTGAATGGTAAAACAAAATGATCATTGGTGGCTAAAATAAGAGTCGCTATCATCATTAACTTTATTTATTACCGTCATTCAGTTCTGAATGTCTGTTTACCCCTATTTCAACCGGATGCCTCGCATCCGGTTTTTTTTACCCTTCTTTACACAACTTTAATTTATCTGTGCTACGGCTAATGATTCCCTAACGACTATTAATCAATCAATTAGGCCATCAGTGGGGCATATTCTGCCAATGTCTTGTTATTTCGTGCGATTCTTCCCTTTTGTTTCCGTCAATATCGTCGCCGGTTAACCTTCCCGGCGCGGTTTCATTTACGCTTCGTTTCTAAGATAATTCCTGGGCGGCATCGCACCGCTGGCGCCAATCTGTAGTATGGATTTACGCCATTAGCCTTTATACTGCCAGCAGCATCTGCTTTGTTGCCAGTTACTCTGGCGCTACATCCTGTTTACAAACAATGATGAGTCGTTCAGCCACAAGATGACCCCGAAAAAATTCTCCCTGATCCCCGGCAACATCAGCCGCTTCTTCATTTTGATGGTTATTGTCCTGCTGGCGACAATGGGGGTGATGATCCAAAGCGCCGTCAATGCCTGGCTGAAGGAGAAAAGCTATCAGGTGGTTGATATCTCCCACGCTCTGCACCAGCGCATTGACGCCTGGCGCTATGCCACCTGGCAGATCTACGACAATATCGCCGCCACCTCAGTCAACACCGCAAGCGGCGGTCTGCAGGAGACGCGTTTAAAACAGGACGTTTACTACCTGGAGAAACCCCGGCGTAAAACCGAAGCCCTGATCTTTGGCTCCCATGACAGCTCCACCCTCGAAATGACGCAGAAAATGTCCGATTATCTCGATATTTTGTGGGGCGCGGAGACCATTCCGTGGTCGATGTACTATCTCAACGGCCTGGACAATAGTCTGATCCTGGTCTCCACCCTGCCGTTGAAGGACCTCTCTTCGAGCTTCAAAGAGTCAACGATCAGCAGCGTCGTGGAGTCACGGCGCGCGGAAATGCTGCTGCAGGCTAATACCCTTGATGAGCGCGAGACGTTCTCGCCACTGCGCCATCTCGCCTGGCAGAACGCGCACTATTTTACGTTACGCACCACCTTCAACCAGCCCGGACACCTTGCCACGGTGGTCGCATTCGACCTGCCGATTAACGATCTGATCCCGCCCGGCATGACCATCGACAGCTTCCGTATCGAGCCTGACCCGTCGCAAAATCTCGCCACCACGCCGGATAAAGAGAGCGCCGATCATATCGGGATCACCTTTAACGGCATGCAGATTGACATCGCCACCGACATCAGCACCACCGGTATGCAGTTGCTGTGGACGGTACCAATGAGCACCATGCTGCTGGAGTCCATGCAGAACATTCTTCTGCCGCTGCTGCTCAATATTGGTCTGCTGGCGCTGGCGCTGTTTGGTTTTACCACCTTTCGCCACTATAAAGGACGCAGCCATTCGTCTGGCGCCGGGCTCCCCTCCGCCGCCAACAGCGAACTGCGTCTGCTGCGCGCCATTAACGAAGAGATTGTTTCTCTGCTGCCGCTGGGGCTGCTCGTTCACGATCAGGAAGCCAACCGAACGGTTATCAGCAATCCAATTGCCGACCATCTGCTTCCGCACCTGAATCTGCAGAACATCACCAATATGGCGGACCAGCACCAGGGGGTGATCCAGGCCACCGTCAATAATGAGCAGTATGAAATCCGCCAGTATCGCAGCCAGGTAGCGCCGCGCACCCAGATCCTGATCATCCGTGATCAGGACCGCGAAGTGCTGGTTAATAAAAAGCTCAAGCAGGCCCAGCGCTTGTATGAGAAAAACCAGCAGGGACGGGCCGCCTTTATGCAGCACATCGGCAGCGCCCTGAAGCAGCCCGCGCTGACGCTGGCGGCAGAGGCGGCGGCGCTCAGTAGTACAGAGAATCGGACGCTGGCCCAGCATGCCGATGAGCTGGTCAAACTCATCGATGACATTCAGCTCGCCAATCTGCTGGAAAGCGATGCCTGGAAAACCAACCAGACGTTGTTCTCGGTGCAGGAGCTTATTGACGACGTCGTGCCGGAAGTGCTGCCGGCGATGAAACGCAAGGGTCTGCAGCTGCTCATCAACAATGCGCTCCCGGCCGGCGAGCAGCGCTATGGCGACCGTGAAGCTCTGCGGCGCACGCTGGTGCTGTTAATCCAGTATTCAGTGACCACCACGCCTATCGGCAAGATCACCCTCGACGTCTGTCAGGATGAGTCGGCCAGCGATCGCCTGACCTTCCGCATTCTGGATACCGGCAACGGCGTCTCGGCAAACGAGATCGACAATATGCACTTCCCGTATCTCAACGAGACCCAGAGCGACCTGTACGGCAAAGCAAACGCCCTTACCTTCTGGCTATGCGACCGCATGACGCGCAAGCTGGGCGGGCAATTGACCATTAAAGCCCGGGAGTCGCTGGGGACGCGCTATACCCTGCATCTGAAAATGCCGGCTAGCGAAGAGGCGCCAGAGGCGGGAGAGCATTTGCTGGATGACGTTATCGTCCTGCTGGATGTGACTTCCAGCGAAGTGCGGCGGATTGTCACTCGCCAGCTGGAGAGCTGGGGAGCGTCCTGCATCACACCGGACGATCGGGCGACCAGTCAAGCCTTTGATCTTTATTTAACGGATAATCCGTCTAATCTTACTGCTTCAGGCTTGCTTTTAAGCGATGATGAGGTCGGGATACGCAAGATCGGCCCGGGCCAACTGCGGGTCAACTTTAATATTAGCACGGCGATGCAGGAGGCTATCCTGCAGCTTATTGAGCAGCAGCTGGCGGAGGAGGCGGTTCAGCCCGTCACCTCAGGAAACGAGAGTAACGCCGAACTCCATGCCAGCGGCTATTACGCACTGTTTGCCGATACGGTACCGGATGATGTTCAGAGATTGTATACTGAAATCGAAGCGGGCGATTTTGCTGCTCTGGCGCAAACCGCCCACCGCCTCAAAGGGGCATTTGCTATGCTTAATCTGATACCCGGCAAGCAGTTATGTGAAACGCTTGAGCATCTGATTCGCGAAAAGGATGCGCAAGGCATAGAAAAATATATCAGCGACATTGACGCTTACGTCAAGAGCTTGCTGTAGAAGGTAGCCTTATACATGAACACTATGAACGTAATTATTGCCGATGACCATCCGATCGTACTGTTCGGTATTCGTAAGTCACTTGAGCAAATTGAGTGGGTGAACGTCGTTGGCGAGTTTGAAGACTCCACGGCCCTTATCAACAATCTTCCGAAGCTGGACGCCCATGTGCTGATCACCGATCTGTCCATGCCCGGTGACAAATACGGCGACGGGATCACGCTGATTAAATACATCAAGCGCCACTTCCCGGATCTGTCGATCATTGTTCTGACCATGAACAACAATCCGGCGATCCTCAGCGCGGTGCTGGATCTGGATATCGAAGGGATCGTCCTCAAGCAGGGGGCGCCGACCGACCTGCCAAAAGCGCTGGCCGCGCTGCAGAAAGGGAAGAAATTCACCCCGGAAAGCGTCTCTCGCCTGCTGGAAAAAATCAGCGCCAGCGGCTATGGCGATAAACGCCTGTCGCCGAAAGAGAGCGAAGTACTGCGCCTGTTCGCCGAAGGTTTCCTGGTAACCGAGATCGCCAAAAAGCTTAATCGCAGCATTAAAACCATCAGCAGCCAGAAGAAATCGGCGATGATGAAGCTGGGCGTCGAAAACGACATCGCCTTGCTGAACTACCTCTCTTCCGTCTCGCTGAGCGCGACGGACAAAGAGTAATCTCTTCGCCCTCTCCGTCTCGCCCCGGCGAGACGGAGCTCCCCATTATTCCCGCCCTTTACGCACCCGCGCCGCATATACCGTCAGCGTTTGCTTCAGTACGTCGAGGGTGACCGGCTTGGACAGACAACTGTCCATCCCCGATTCCAGACAGCGCTGCTTCTCTTCCGCCAGGGCATTGGCCGTTACGCCAATCACCGGCAGCGTCAGGCCAAGCTGACGAATGCGCTGCGTCAGGCGATAACCATCCATATTAGGCATGTTGACGTCGCTGAGCACGATATCGATGTGCTGCTTGCTGAGGACGTTGAGCGCGTCGATCCCGTCGTTCGCGGTCACGCACTGGTAGCCGAGCGAACCCAGCTGATCCGCCAGCAGGCGGCGGTTGATCGGGTGATCGTCGACCACGAGGATCATCATGTCGTCGTTATTGCCGGCCTGCGCCTCCGGGGCCATCAGCGCCGGGCTATTTTCCGCACTGGCGAGCGCAACATGGAAAATACGCCCCAGCAGCGGCAGCAGTTCGTGGGGAGTCGTCACGCTGTGCAGCCATTCGCCGGCGGACCGCTCCTGCGGAATACCGATATGACGGCGACAGAAGATGACCATGGCCCTTCCCTGCCATCCGCTCAGCGCCTCATCGTCAGTGAGTAAGACATCCTCGGCGTCCGGCGTTTCGCCGGCATGGCGGCGGACCGTCAGGCCGTGGTAGCTGAGCAGCGAGGTGACGAACATCGCCAGCGAAGTGTTATGAATCGCCAGCCAGCAGGTCTTGCCAGCGAAACCGTCTCTGCTCACCGGTGAGGTATTCTGCACGCCATACAGAGGAATACGGATGGTAAAGCGGCTACCCATCCCCGGCTCGGTTTCGACAGCAATATCGCCATCCATCATGCTGATCAGTTTTTCACAGATCGCCAGGCCAAGGCCGGTGCCCTGAAAATTGCGCTGCACGCCGGTCCCCACCTGGAAGAAAGGATCGAAGAGGCGCAATACCTCTTTCGCCGGGATCCCCTCTCCGGTGTCGCGAACGCTAATCTGCAGATAATCCCCCGCGCACTGGACGTGCAGGACAATACAGCCGGTATCGGTGAACTTTATCGCATTGCTGAGCAGATTTGAGATCACCTGCTGCAGGCGCATCGGGTCGCCGGACATTTGTTCCGGAACGTCCGGCTCGATAAAGCAGTACAGGCCCAGCTGCTTGCGCACCACCAACGGCAGATAGTTAGCGGAGATATGGTTCATGACTTCGCGCGGAGAGAACTCCCGCGGCTCGATCTTCAACTGCTCGGACTCGATTTTCGAGAAATCAAGAATATCGCTGATGATTTTCAGCAGCAGGCTGGAGGAGTTGTTCATCGCCGTCACAAGGCGATCGACGCCTTTCGGCAACGCTTTGGTCTGCAGCAGATCGAGGTTACCGATGATGCCATACAGCGGGGTACGCAGCTCATGGCTAACCGTCGCCAGGAACATCGATTTCGACTGGCTGGCCTGCTCCGCCGCCTGGGCCATCTCCTGCAGCGACTCCTCCATTTTCACGCGGGCGGAAACGTCCACCAGCACGCAAATGGCGACGTTTTCATTGCGATAGCGTGAATGAACAAAGCTAATCTGCAGGTTGGTATGGTTGCTGGTCAGCACGTCGACAAAATTGACCTGCTGGCCGCAGATGATCTGCGTCAGCCGCTGGCGGTCCTCGTGGGTCAGCATGTTCAGGTAGTTGTGCGCCAGTTCATTACTGAGAATATTGGTCCCGTCGGCAGTGCGCAGAATACAGATCCCTACCGGGGCAGAAGCCACAATTTTGCGGTTGAACTGCTCGTGCTCTTCCAGGCGCTGGGCGTCATTCTCCGCGGGGATAAAAATGCGCCGCTCATACATTCGCGCCAGCGCGAACAGCATCGCGCCGCTGAGGATATTAAGAACGATAGCATTGATGATCAGCATACGGATCCGCTCCAGCACCTGATCTACCGAGACGGAATAGACGATGCTCAGGGAGGACGGCGAGAGGCTTTTTTTCAGCACCAGCTCGCGGAAACCCGAACTGTAGCCAAACCACATCCGCTCCTGCATCCACTTCGCTTCGCTCTGGATTTTACCTTCCGCACCGGCCAGCGAAATCAGCGGCTGCCCGTTATCGTCAAAGATCGTCACGCTCATCGGCAGGCTGCCCGGCGTAAAGAAGCTTTCCATGCGGATGGTCTGCTCCACGCCCAGCATCGCCTGCAGGCGATTGGCCATATAGACCGGCGTCAGGGCGTAAAAATAGCCCACCCCGGGGCGAACGCCCTGGCTTATCCAGAACAGGTTGTTGCCGCGCTCGTTTTGCGGCGCGTTGCGATATTGCTCTATGCGCTGATGCAGGACTTTCAGCGCCTGATCGCGCTCAATCGGCACGTCCCGCAGGCCAAAGTTGGCCATGCAGAGGTTATCGCTGCCGATGAGAAAGATGCGGTTAAGGTCGTAGGCGGCAGTAAAATTATCCCGCCAGTAGCGCATAAACCATGCCAGCGACTGCAGCGAATTACGCCAGGTGGCGCTCATCGCGCTGCAGTCGGAATCGGGGTACAGGGGTTCAAAGTTGGGCACCGCCATATCGCCGTTTTGCCCTTGCGCTACCGCGTCCCCTGCCGACAAGCGGTTACCGGCGACATACTTCAGCTCTTTCATTACATCCGCGGTACGCTGGATATAGCGCTGGGCCTGATCGGCGTTGAGATTAAGCTCCTGATGGATTTCGGCTTCCCGCTCGTGCAGCGCGTTGACGATATAAAACGCAGAGACAAACGCAATAAGCAGCCACAGCAATACCGCCAGCGCTCTGAACAGATAACGTGAAACCTTCAGGGTTGTATGAAAAGAGGCAAGATATTTCAATGTGGCGATGCTCGGCCGTCAGGGACTCAACAGAATGCGGTTAAGGTAGCGGTAAACCGGCTTTGCCGCAATGTTAATGCAAAAAGGGCCGGGAAAATACCCGGCCCTTCCAGAACATTTACCTCGGACGATTATTCTTCGTCTTCGGCGATGTCGTCATCGGTATCCGCTTCCGGGGCGATATCGTCATCGCCTTCCGCCGCGCTACCGTCGATGGCATCCAGCTCTTCATCATCCACCGGCTCAGCCACGCGCTGCAGACCTACCACGTTTTCATCTTCCGCGGTGCGGATGAGGATCACGCCCTGGGTGTTACGGCCCACGATGCTCACTTCGGAAACGCGGGTACGCACCAGCGTCCCGGCGTCGGTGATCATCATGATCTGATCGCAGTCATCCACCTGCACGGCGCCGACCACGGAACCGTTACGCTCGGTGACTTTGATCGAAATAACGCCCTGGGTGGCACGCGACTTGGTCGGATACTCCGCCGCCGCGGTACGTTTACCGTAACCGTTTTGCGTCACCGTCAGGATCGCGCCTTCGCCGCGTGGAATAATCAGCGAGACGACGCTGTCGTTTTCCGCAAGCTTAATACCGCGTACGCCGGTGGCGGTACGGCCCATGGCGCGAACGGCGTCTTCTTTGAAGCGTACAACCTTACCGGCCGCGGAGAACAGCATCACTTCATCCTGACCAGAGGTCAGATCGACGCCGATCAGCTCATCGCCTTCGTTCAGGTTGACCGCGATGATACCGGCGGAACGCGGACGGCTGAACTCGGTCAGCGCGGTTTTCTTCACGGTACCGCTAGCGGTGGCCATAAAGACGTTGACGCCCTCTTCGTACTCGCGGACCGGCAGGATGGCGGTGATGCGCTCATCGGCTTCCAGCGGCAGCAGGTTGACGATCGGCCGACCGCGCGCGCCGCGGCTGGCTTCCGGCAGCTGATAGACCTTCATCCAGTACAGACGGCCGCGGCTTGAGAAGCAGAGGATGGTGTCATGGGTGTTGGCCACCAGCAGACGGTCGATAAAGTCTTCTTCTTTAATGCGCGCTGCCGATTTGCCTTTACCGCCACGACGCTGTGCTTCGTAGTCGGTCAGCGGCTGATACTTCACATACCCCTGATGCGACAGGGTGACCACCACATCTTCCTGGTTGATCAGATCTTCGATGTTAATATCAGCGCTGTTGGCGGTGATTTCGGTACGACGTTCGTCGCCGAACTGGTCGCGGATCAGCTCCAGCTCTTCGCGAATCACTTCCATCAGACGGTCGGCGCTGCCGAGAATGTGCAGCAGCTCCGCGATCTGCTCCAGCAGCTCTTTATATTCGTCGAGCAGTTTTTCATGCTCAAGGCCGGTCAGTTTCTGCAGACGCAGATCCAGAATCGCCTGAGCCTGCTGCTCGGTCAGATAGTATTTACCGTCGCGTACGCCGAACTCTGGCTCCAGCCATTCCGGACGCGCGGCGTCATCCCCGGCGCGCTCCAGCATCGCCGCAACGTTACCGAGATCCCACGCCTGGGCAACCAGCGCCGTTTTCGCTTCTGCCGGGGTCGGCGCGCGACGGATCAGTTCGATAATCGGGTCGATGTTGGCCAGCGCAACGGCCAGCGCTTCGAGGATATGCGCCCGGTCGCGAGCTTTGCGCAGTTCGAAAATCGTACGACGGGTCACCACTTCACGGCGGTGGCGTACAAACGCGGCGATAATGTCCTTCAGGTTCATGATCTTCGGCTGACCATGGTGCAGAGCTACCATGTTGATGCCGAAGGAGACCTGCAGCTGGGTCTGGGAATAGAGGTTGTTAAGCACCACTTCCCCTACCGCATCGCGCTTCACTTCAATCACGATGCGCATCCCGTCTTTATCAGACTCGTCACGCAGCGCGCTGATGCCTTCCACGCGTTTTTCTTTGACCAGCTCGGCGATTTTCTCGATCAGGCGCGCTTTGTTCACCTGATACGGAATTTCGTGCACGATGATGGTTTCGCGGCCGGATTTCGCGTCCACTTCCACTTCCGCGCGCGCGCGGATGTACACTTTACCGCGACCGGTGCGGTAGGCCTCTTCGATGCCGCGACGGCCATTGATAATGGCGGCGGTCGGGAAATCAGGGCCAGGAATATGCGCCATCAGCCCTTCAATGCTGATGTCTTCATCGTCAACATACGCCAGACAGCCGTTAATCACTTCCGTCAGGTTATGTGGCGGTATGTTGGTGGCCATCCCTACGGCGATCCCGGAGGCGCCGTTCACCAGCAGGTTAGGAATTTTGGTCGGCATGACGTCCGGAATACGCTCCGTACCGTCATAGTTGTCGACGAAATCGACCGTCTCTTTTTCAAGATCGGCCATCAGCTCATGAGCGATTTTCGCCAGACGAATTTCGGTATAACGCATCGCCGCGGCGGAGTCGCCGTCGATGGAACCAAAGTTACCCTGGCCGTCCACCAGCATGTAACGCAGCGAGAACGGCTGCGCCATACGCACGATGGTGTCGTATACCGCGGAGTCGCCGTGCGGGTGGTATTTACCGATTACGTCACCAACGACACGGGCTGATTTTTTATAGGCTTTGTTCCAGTCATTGCCCAATACGTTCATGGCGTAAAGTACGCGACGGTGTACCGGCTTCAGGCCATCTCGGACATCCGGCAGCGCACGGCCAACAATGACCGACATCGCATAATCCAGATAAGAGTTCTTAAGCTCTTCCTCAATGTTGACCGGTGTAATTTCTCTCGCAAGGTCGCTCATCTAACCGCTATCCCTCTACTGTATCCCGGATTCAAAGGTCGCAAATTATAACACAGCCGCGCTAATAGAGGTAAAGCAATACGGTTTATTCATGGCGCGCTGCTGATATACTCGCAGGTCTGAACAGAAAAGGAGTAAAAGCGCCCATGAATGCCGAAAAAACGTCGGTAGCCCCTAATGTCGATCATGCTGAAATCGCCAAATTCGAAGCCGTCGCCTCGCGCTGGTGGGATCTGGAGGGCGAGTTCAAACCGCTCCACCGCATCAACCCGCTGCGGCTGGGCTATATTGCCGAACGCTCCGGCGGCCTGTTCGGTAAAAAAGTCCTCGATGTCGGCTGCGGCGGCGGCATCCTCGCCGAGAGCATGGCGCGCGAAGGCGCGACGGTCACCGGGCTGGACATGGGGGCCGAACCGCTGCAGGTCGCCAGGCTGCACGCCCTGGAGAGCGGTATTCAAGTGGACTATGTTCAGGAAACAGTTGAGGAACATGCCGCGAAGCACCCGCAGCAGTATGACGTCGTGACCTGCATGGAGATGCTGGAGCACGTACCCGACCCGCAGTCGGTGGTGCACGCCTGCGCGCGGTTAGTGAAGCCCGGCGGCCAGGTCTTCTTCTCCACCATCAACCGCAACGGCAAGGCCTGGCTGATGGCGGTATTCGGGGCGGAATATGTCATGAAGATGGTGCCCAAAGGCACTCATGATGTGAAGAAGTTTATCAAGCCGGCCGAGCTGCTGGGCTGGGTAGATCAGACTACTCTGAAAGAGCAGCATATCATCGGTCTGCATTACAATCCGCTGACCAATACCTTCAAGTTAGCGCCGGGGGTTGATGTTAACTATATGTTGCATACCACCGCCAAACAGGACTGAGGTCAGCACCTCCGCTTATGATGATTGCGCGGCATCAAGCCGCGTGATTATTTCTTCCGATGAAGAAATCAGCACTCGATCAAATTTTCATTTTTTTTTCTGTTTTATTGACTTCTTCTCCAGGCCTTATGCGACGTGGACTTGCGGATTATTACCCTTCCGCAACCTCAATTTAACGTCAAAATCAACCCTTGTACTCAAAAGATTCCTTACTAAAATACTCACCATATAGCGTTTCTTTTATCGACAACCCCCTACATATAGTATTTATCCACAGAGTTAGTCACAACGGCCTTCTGTGGATAAACGGGGGATATTTTCTTTCACGGACAGGTAAAATCCACATGAATCAGAGTCTGCTGGTGACAAAGCGCGACGGGACCACCGAGCGCATCAATCTCGACAAAATCCATCGCGTACTGGATTGGGCGGCAGAAGGACTGAATAACGTTTCGATTTCCCAGGTAGAGCTGCGCTCCCATATCCAGTTCTATGACGGCATCAAAACCGCGGACATCCACGAAACCATTATTAAAGCCGCTGCGGATCTGATCTCCCGCGACGCACCGGATTACCAGTACCTCGCCGCGCGTCTGGCGATTTTCCATTTGCGTAAAAAAGCCTTCGGTCAGTTTGAGCCGCCGGCGCTCTACGATCACGTGGTGAAGATGGTCGAGAAAGGTAAATACGATCATCATCTGCTGGAAGACTACACGGAAGAAGAGTTCCAGCAGATGGACGGTTTCCTCGACCACTGGCGCGACATGAACTTCTCCTACGCAGCCGTTAAGCAGCTGGAAGGCAAGTATCTGGTACAAAACCGCGTCACCGGCGAAATTTATGAGAGCGCGCAGTTCCTCTATATTCTGGTCGCCGCTTGCCTGTTCTCGAACTATCCGCGCGAAACGCGTCTGGACTATATCAAGCGTTTCTACGACGCGGTGTCCACCTTTAAAATCTCGCTGCCGACGCCGATCATGTCCGGCGTGCGTACCCCAACCCGTCAGTTCAGCTCCTGCGTGCTGATCGAGTGCGGCGACAGCCTGGATTCCATCAACGCCACCTCCAGCGCGATTGTGAAATACGTTTCCCAGCGCGCCGGCATCGGCATCAACGCCGGGCGCATTCGCGCGCTGGGCAGCCCGATCCGCGGCGGCGAAGCCTTCCACACCGGCTGCATTCCGTTCTACAAGCATTTCCAGACCGCGGTGAAATCCTGCTCGCAGGGCGGCGTGCGCGGCGGCGCGGCAACCCTCTTCTACCCAATGTGGCATCTGGAAGTGGAAAGCCTGCTGGTGCTGAAAAACAACCGTGGTACCGACGCCAACCGCGTTCGTCACATGGACTACGGGGTACAGATCAACAAGCTGATGTACACCCGTCTGCTGAAGGGCGGCGATATTACCCTGTTCAGCCCTTCCGACGTCCCGGGCCTGTATGACGCCTTCTTCGCCGATCAGGACGAGTTTGAGCGCCTGTACACCCAGTACGAGCAGGACGACAGCATTCGTAAGCAGCGTATTAAAGCCGTTGAGCTGTTCTCGCTGATGATGCAGGAGCGCGCCTCTACCGGCCGCATCTATATCCAGAACGTCGACCACTGTAACACCCACAGCCCGTTCGATCCGGTAGTCGCCCCGGTGCGTCAGTCTAACCTGTGCCTGGAGATCGCCCTGCCGACCAAACCGCTGGAAGATGTCAACGACGAAAACGGCGAAATCGCGCTGTGCACCCTGTCGGCCTTCAACCTCGGGGCTATCGACAGCCTCGACGAGCTGGAAGAGCTGGCGGTGCTGGCGGTGCGTGCTCTGGATGCGCTGCTAGACTATCAGGATTACCCCATCCCGGCGGCTAAACGCGGTGCGATGGGGCGTCGTACGCTGGGTATCGGCGTGATCAACTTCGCTTACTATCTGGCGAAGCATGGCAAACGCTACTCCGACGGCAGCGCCAACAACCTGACGCACAAAACGTTCGAAGCGATTCAGTACTATCTGCTGAAGGCCTCTAACGAGCTGGCTATCGAGCAAGGCGCCTGCCCGTGGTTCAACGAAACCACCTATGCGCAGGGCATCCTGCCGATCGATACCTATAAGAAAGATCTGGACGGCATCGTCAGCGAACCCCTGCACTACGACTGGGAAGCATTGCGCGAATCCATTAAAACCCACGGCCTGCGCAACTCCACGCTCTCCGCGCTGATGCCGTCCGAGACCTCGTCGCAGATCTCCAACGCCACCAACGGCATTGAGCCGCCGCGCGGCCACGTGAGTATCAAAGCGTCCAAGGACGGTATCCTGCGCCAGGTGGTGCCGGATTACGAAAACCTGCAGAACGCCTACGAGCTGCTGTGGGAGATGCCGAACAACGACGGTTATCTGCAGCTGGTGGGTATCATGCAGAAGTTTATCGACCAGTCGATCTCTGCCAACACTAACTACGATCCGACGCGCTTCCCGTCCGGAAAAGTGCCGATGCAGCAGTTGCTCAAAGACCTGCTCAACGCCTATAAATTCGGCGTCAAAACGCTGTACTATCACAACACCCGTGATGGCGCTGAAGACGCCCAGGATGACCTGGCCCCGTCCATCCAGGACGACGGCTGCGAAAGCGGCGCTTGTAAGATCTAAGGTACTTTTGCCGGGTAACGCTACGCTTACCCGGCCTACGTTTGTGTAGGCCCGGCCGACCCATTCCCGCCGGGCAATACAGTTCAACAGGACTCACTTCAATGGCATACACCACTTTTTCACAGACGAAAAACGATCAGCTGCTGGAACCTATGTTTTTTGGCCAGCCGGTTAACGTGGCCCGCTACGATCAGCAAAAATACGACATCTTTGAAAAGCTGATTGAAAAGCAGCTCTCCTTCTTCTGGCGCCCGGAAGAGGTTGACGTTTCCCGCGATCGCATCGACTACCAGGCGCTGCCGGAACATGAAAAACATATTTTCATCAGCAACCTGAAGTACCAGACGCTGCTCGACTCCATCCAGGGCCGTAGCCCGAATGTGGCGCTGCTGCCGCTGATCTCCATCCCGGAACTGGAGACCTGGGTAGAAACCTGGGCCTTCTCCGAGACCATTCACTCGCGCTCGTACACTCACATCATCCGCAACATCGTCAACGACCCGGCGACCGTGTTCGACGACATCGTCACCAACGAGCAGATCCAGAAACGTGCGGAAGGCATCTCTCACTATTACGATTCGCTGATCGAGATGACCAGCTACTGGCATCTGCTGGGCGAAGGCACCCACACCGTCAACGGCAAAACCGTGACCGTGAATCTGCGCGAGCTGAAAAAGAAACTCTATCTGTGCCTGATGAGCGTTAATGCCCTGGAAGCGATCCGCTTCTACGTCAGCTTCGCCTGCTCCTTCGCCTTTGCCGAACGCAAACTGATGGAAGGCAACGCCAAAATTATCCGCCTGATCGCCCGCGATGAAGCGCTGCACCTGACCGGCACCCAGCATATGCTGAACCTGCTGCGCTCCGGCAGCGACGATCCGGAAATGGCGGAAATCGCCGAAGAGTGCAAACAGGAGTGCTATGACCTGTTCGTGCTGGCGGCGCAGCAGGAGAAAGAGTGGGCGGACTACCTGTTCCGCGACGGCTCGATGATCGGCCTGAATAAAGATATTCTCTGCCAGTACGTCGAGTACATCACCAATATCCGCATGCAGGCGGTGGGCCTCGATCTGCCGTTCCAGACCCGCTCCAACCCGATCCCATGGATCAACACCTGGCTGGTCTCCGACAACGTTCAGGTGGCGCCGCAGGAAGTGGAAGTCAGTTCTTATCTCGTCGGCCAGATCGATTCTGAAGTCGATGCCGACGATCTGAGTAACTTCCAGCTGTAATGAAGCGGATCTTCCTGAAAATCTCTGACACTCGCCTTGAGTGTCAGGATGAACACCCTTCCCTGCTGGCGGCGCTGGAGTCGCATAATATCGACGTCGAATATCAGTGCCGCGAAGGCTACTGCGGCTCCTGCCGCACTCGCCTGGTCTCCGGCCAGGTTGACTGGCTGACCGAGCCGCTGGCCTTTATCCAGCCGGGAGAAATTTTGCCCTGCTGCTGCCGGGCGAAAGGCGATATTGAGATCGAGATGTAGTCTTGTCAGGTGGCGCTACGCTTACCTGACCTACTGTTCCAGGACCGGCCGTTTACGCACTGCCGCCCTGGGCTGCTGAAACTGCCGGTGTTGACGGCCTCAAAATCGCTGAGACGTTCCCGG